>NZ_JBIBYR010000023.1:0-50466 GCF_043083485.1 Streptomyces sp. NPDC014727
TTCCGACTCTATCAGACTCTTTCGTGTCCGATTCCCGGTCGAAGCGGGGCCGCTTTCCAGTTCCACGCTTTCGCGTTTCCCTTTCCGGCGATTCCGACTCTATCAGGCCTTTTCCATTCCCTTGACCAACCACCTGCAGGCATGCGGGTGCCGATCCGGGTTTAGAGTCGGGTCTTGAAAGTCGCCGCCAACCCCCGACGTGAAGTCGCGGTGGGGCCAGGCAGGGGTACGACAGTACAGGCCTCCGGGAGTCGAGGCAAATCGTTTCCGGTGCCCTTCTAAGGTCGCGAACCGTCAGGACTCGGGCGGAACCGGAACTTCCCATGACTTAGTCTGCTGAACAGCACGGCGTCGTCCGCAAGGCGTGACGGCGCCATTCGAGCTCCACCCCTGGGAGGTTCCCCATGACCACTGTGACGTCCCCCCTTGCCGGACGGGCCATCGGGCTCGCCGCCGTACCGGACCCGGTCTTCTCCGGCGCGATGGTGGGGCCTGGAACCGCCGTTGATCCCGTACGTGAGCCGTCCGAGGCCGTCTCGCCCGTCGACGGCATCGTTGTCTCCCTTCACCCGCACGCGTTCGTCGTCGTGGACGAGCACGGGCACGGCGTGCTCGTGCACCTCGGCATCGACACCGTTCAGCTCAATGGCGAGGGCTTCGAGCTGCTCGTGAACAAGGGGGACACGGTCACCCGCGGTCAGGGCATCGTGCGGTGGGACCCCGCCGGCGTCGAGGCGCTCGGAAAGTCTCCCGTGTGCCCGATCGTCGCACTGGAAGCCACCGCTGATTCCCTCTCCGACGTCCGCGAGGACGGCGACGTGAAGCTCGGTGACACATTGTTCGGCTGGCAGTGACGGGCTCGGCACGGTGACAGCCGACTGGATATCCATCGCGGGGGCAGGGACCGCCGCACGACCGGAGACGGGTGACATGGAGACAACGCTGCGAGGCGTCGGTGTGAGCCACGGAGTGGCGATCGGCGAGGTGCGTCATATGGGTACGGCGGTACTCGAACCGCCGGCCAAGCAGATCCCGGCCGAGGACGCGGAGCGTGAGCAGGGGCGCGCTCGCCAGGCGGTGGAGGCCGTGGCGGCCGACCTGATCGCACGCGGCAATCTCGCCGGTGGCGAGGCTCAACACGTACTGGAGGCCCAGGCCATGATGGCCCAGGACCCCGAGCTGATGGCTGATGTCGAGCGGCGTATTGCCGTCGGCAGCAGCGCTGAGCGCGGCGTGTACGACGCGTTCGCCTCCTACCGGGCGCTGCTGGCCAACGCCGGGGAGTACCTGGCGGGGCGCGTTGCCGACCTCGACGACGTGCGCAACCGGATCGTCGCCCGGCTGCTCGGCGTGCCGATGCCCGGTGTGCCGGACAGTGACGAGCCCTACGTGCTCATCGCGCGGGATCTGGCGCCCGCCGATACGGCGCTCTTGGACCCGGCGCTGGTGCTCGGCTTCGTGACCGAGGAGGGCGGGCCCACCAGCCACAGCGCGATTCTGGCGCGAGCACTCGGGGTGCCTGCCGTGGTGGCGCTCCCCGGCGCCGGTGAGCTGGCCGAGGGCACGGTCATCGCGGTGGACGGCAGCACGGGTGAGATCTTCGTCGAGCCCAGCGCCGAGAAGCGGGCGGAGATGGAGAGCGCCGCTGCGGCCCGCAAGGCCGCGCTGTCCGCTTCGACCGGCCCGGGTTCGACTTCGGACGGTCACAAGATCCCACTGCTCGCCAATGTGGGCGGGCCGGGCGATGTGCCGGCGGCGGTCGAGGCCGGCGCCGAGGGCGTGGGACTCTTCCGTACCGAGTTCCTCTTTCTGGACGACAGCGAGCGGGCGCCGTCCGAGGAGAAGCAGGTCGCGGCCTACCGCGCGGTGCTTGAGGCATTTCCCGAGGGACGTGTCGTGGTGCGGGTCCTGGACGCCGGCGCCGACAAGCCGCTGGACTTCCTGACCCCGGCGGACGAGCCGAACCCCGCTCTGGGTGTGCGCGGGCTGCGGAGCCTGCTGGACCACCCCGATGTGCTGCGGACCCAGCTGACCGCGCTGGCGAAGGCGGCCGAGGGCCTGCCCGTCCACCTTGAGGTCATGGCCCCGATGGTGGCGGACCGGGCGGACGCGAAGGCGTTCGCCGACGCCTGTCGTGAGGCCGGTCTGGGTGCGAAGTTCGGTGCGATGGTGGAGATCCCGTCCGCCGCTCTGCGCGCACGCTCGATCCTCCGGGAAGTGGAGTTCCTCTCGCTGGGCACCAATGACCTGGCCCAGTACACCTTTGCCGCCGATCGTCAGGTGGGTGCGGTGTCCCGGCTGCAGGATCCGTGGCAGCCCGCACTGCTCGACCTGGTGGCACTGTCGGCGCAGGCGGCCACGGCTGAGGGCAAGAGTTGTGGTGTCTGCGGTGAGGCCGCCTCCGATCCGCTGCTCGCCTGTGTTCTGACGGGGCTCGGTGTGACGTCCCTGTCGATGGGGGCGGCGTCCATTCCCTATGTCCGTGCCACGCTGGCGAAGTACACGCTCGCTCAGTGCGAGCGGGCCGCCTCCGCCGCGCGCGCGACGGACTCCGCCGAAGAGGCGCGGATGGCGGCTCAAGCGGTGCTGTCGGGCGAGTAGTCCCGCGTCGTCCGAGGTTGAGGGGGCTTCCTGCCATGTGGCGGGGAGCCCCCTCGGCCGGTCAGTGGTGCGGCTCCGGTTCATCGGCGCCGAGATCGAAGCCCGCGCAGTACTCCACCAGCGACTCCGGGGCGACGGGTTCGCCGGTGTCGGCGTCGGTGCAGTAGGCGCTGAATACCTCGCCGGCCGTGAGCGGGGTCAGGCTGCCGCCGACCAGCCGCCAGCCATGTACCCGGTCGTCGGTGCCGGCCCTGCTCGTGCGGAGCACGACTCCCCCGGGCTTGTCGAGGGCGATGCCGACGGCGAGCACCGTGACGAACTCCGTTCCCTCCGCCGATTCGAGGCGGGCGGGCCCGGCGGTGTCGCGCTCGGTGTGCAGGACGGCGAGCAGGTGCTCGTTCTCGGTGGGGGTGCTGCAGACGAGGTGGTGGGTACCCGGTCCGGCCGTCTCCAGGATGCGCAGCAGGAGGTGGGAGGCCCGGTCGAAGGCGGCGCGGCCGACGTCCTGTCCGCAGTCCGCGCATTCTCCTAGTTCGGCCAGGAGCATCGTGGCGTACTCCCAGGTGGCCTGGCGGACGGCTCGGCCGACCAGGAGCGGGATCAGGCTGTCGATGGTCTGTCCGGTGTACGCGACGGTGGCACCGGCCGAGGCGATTTCGGCGGTGAAGCGGCTGCGGCTGGCGGGGGCGTCGGGAGCGATTCCTGACTCGCGGCAGAACTCTGCGTACTCCTCCGGGTCGAAGAGAGCGACCGTCGTGTGCATCCCCTGTGCGGCGAGGGCCTTGAGCAGGCCCTCGATCTGCCGCAGATAGACGGTGTGGTCGTCGAAGGTGAAGGTGCGGTAGCGCTGCATCGCCGCGAAGTCCTGCTCGTCGGCCAGGAGGCCGATGGTGCTTGGCGCTTCGCGGCGCAGCGTGCGTCGCATGGATGTGCCCGACCGGCTGGAACCGCCGGTCGTGATGTGCTTGGTGTTCCTGGTTCGCGCCATGATTCCCCCAGTGCGCTGTCGATCATTGCTCACTCAGAGTAATCACGGGCACTGACAACGCGGTCGGTCAGTGACGCTTGCGGGCGAGGTCCTCGTAGAAGTGGAGGAGTTCGAGGTTGTCGATCGAGCCGGGATTGACCGCCTTGGCCAGCGCCGTGCCTTGGAGAAGACGTTTGACCGGAACCTCGATGCGCTTGCCGGTGAGGGTGTGCGGGATGCCGGGGACCTCGATGACCTCGTCCGGAACATGGCGCGGGGAGAGGTTCTCGCGGATGGTCCGCTTGATGCTGTCGCGCAGGTCGTCGTCGAGTGCGGCGCCGTCGGCGAGGTGGACGAAGAGCGGCATCCAGTAGCCGCCGTCGGGTTCTTCGATACCGATGACGAGGGATTCCCGGATCTCGGGAAGCCGCTCGACCGCTTCGTAGATGTCCGCGGAGCCCATCCGTACGCCCTGGCGGTTGAGCGTGGAATCGGAACGGCCGTGGATGACGACCGAGCCGTGCTCGGTGAGAGTGATCCAGTCTCCGTGGCGCCAGACGCCGGGGTACATGTCGAAGTAGCTGTCGTGGTAGCGGCTGCCGTCGGGGTCGTTCCAGAAGCGGATCGGCATGGAGGGCATGGGGGCGGTGACGACGAGTTCGCCCACTTCTCCGACCAGTGGCTTGCCCGCGGGGTCCCAGGACCGGAGATCCGTGCCGAGGCAGGGGGCCTGGAGTTCGCCGATGTGCACCGGAAGGGTGGGGACCGCGCCGGCGAAGCAACTGCAGACGTCCGTCCCGCCGCTGACGGAGGCGATCCAGAGGTCGTCCGCGACTTCGTCGTGGAGCCAGCGGAATCCGTCGGGCGGGAGCGGGGATCCGGTGGTGGCCACGCATTGGATGCGGGAGAGGTCGAAGTCCCGGCCCGGGTGGATATCGGCCTTGCGGCAGGCCATGACGTAGGCGGCGGAGGTGCCGAAGAGGGTTGTTCCGGTCTGTTCGGCGACGCGCCACTGGGCGCTGACATCCGGGTAGCCGGGGCTTCCGTCGTACAGGACGAGAGTGGTTCCGGTGAGCAGGCCCGAGACGAGGAAGTTCCACATCATCCAGCCGGTGGAGGTGTACCAGAAGAACCGGTCGTCGGGGCCGAGGTCGCAGTGCAGGCCCACCTGCTTGAAGTGTTCCAGCAGGATGCCGCCCTGGGACTGGACGATCGCCTTCGGGAGCCCGGTGGTCCCGGAGGAGTACAGCACCCACAGCGGATGGTCGAAGGGCACCTGCTCGAAGACCGGCGTGGTGTCCGCGGCGGTGAGGGCGGACCATTCGAGGGCGCCCTCCGGGGCCTCGGTGCCCAGCAGCGGGATGTGGACGACGGCGCGCAGGGTGGGCAGTTCGCGGCGCAGCTCGGCGACCGTGTCGGTGCGGTCGCGGTCCTTGCCGCCGTAGCGGTAGCCGTCGACGGTGAAGAGGACGACGGGTTCGACCTGCTGGAAGCGGTCGAGGACGCTGCGGGCGCCGAAGTCGGGGGCGCAGGACGTCCAGACGCCGCCGACGGCCGCGGTGGCGAGGAAGGCGACGACGGCCTGGGGGATGTTGGGGACGTACGCACTGACGCGGTCGCCCGGTGTGACGCCGAGGGCGCGGAGTTCGGCGGCGAGCGATCCGACCCGGCGGCGGAGTTCGGACCATGAGACGGCGGCCTGGGTGTGGGTCTCGTCGACGTGGAGCAGGGCTGGGGCGTCGGCGCGCAGGGGGTCTTCCGCGGTGCGCAGGGCGTGTTCGGCGTAGTTGAGAGTGGCGCCGGGGAACCATTGGGCGCCGGGCATGGTGCGGTTGCCGAGGACGGACTCGTACGGGGTGGAGAAGCGTACGTCGAACCATTCGGCGACGGCCTGCCAGAAGGTGTCGAGTTCGTCGACCGACCAGCGGTGCAGGGCCGGGTAGCCGCCATCGGCCGGTGCTCCGTACCGCTCGGCCGCCCAGCTCTGGAAGCGGGTGACCGCCGCGGCCGCGATGCGGTCGGGGCCGGGCTGCCAGAGGGGGGCTTCGTTGGCTGCTGCGGTCATGGGGCGGCTCCCTGGCTGTACGGATACGCGGGATGGGCGTGGGTCCGCGCACACGTGCTGGGGTGTGCGCGTGAGGCGGCTTTTACGGACGATGCCATGTGATCGTCTTTCGCACCAGGGTTCACCACCCATGGTCGCGTGTCCGGATATGTGGTCCGGCCACGGGTGAACGGAAGTTGAACGACGCCCGCACCCGCCCTGTCGGATGGCAGGGTGAGCTGCATGGACGGTCGTGACCTGGTGCGCTCGGTGAAGATGGTCGGTTCGGTGCAGGGGCTGCGCACGGTGCGCGCCTCCTGGCGCCGCCGGAACGCGGATGCGCGGGCACTGCCGCGGCGCGGTGCGGAGCGGGCCAGAGTGCCGGGCCTGGTGGTGGGGGCGGAACCGGGGCCGGGCGGGGGTGTGGTGCGATTCGCGCGTTCGGAGCTGCGGGTCCGGGTGTCGGTGGGCGGTGCGGTGTTCTGGGGCTGGGACGGGGCGGAGCCGTTGCCGTCGTACGCGCTGGCCGGCGCGGCGCCCGAGGCGGATCCGCGGGCCGAACTGGAGCCGGACAAGGACGGTGGCTGGCAGGTGGTGTCCGAGCGGCTGACCGTCGCGGTGTCGCGGCACGGGGCCGTGGAGCTGCGCACGCCTGGCGGGGTGGTGCTCCGGCGCGAACTGCCGCCGCGCTGGTGGGAGCCGGTCGCGGGTGGCGCCGCGCGGTGGGTCCAGCGTTCCGAGGTGCCCGCGGACGCCCGGTTCTTCGGGCTCGGCGGACGGGCGTCCGGGCCTCGGCTGCGCGACGGGGCGTACACACTGTGGAACACCGATCCGGGCGGGTGCTTCGGGCCCGGCGACGATCCGCTGTATCTGACGATGCCGGTGCAGTTGGTGGTCTCCGACGCGGGGACACATCTGGTGTTCCACGACAACACCTGGTCGGGGAAGGTGAAGCTGCGAGAGGGCGAGGAGGGTGCGGGATCCGGCCATGACCGGCCGGGGATGTGTGAGGTACGGATGGACGGGGGGCCGCTGCGCTGTTGGGTGATGGCCGGTACCCCGGCACGGGTGCTGCAGAGCTGGACGGCGCTCACGGGTGCGCCGGCACTGCCGCCGTCCTGGGCGTTGGGACCGCAGCATGCCCGTTGGGGGTTCGGGAGCGAACAGGAGGTCCGGCGGATCGTCGCGGGGTACCGGGAGCGGGGGCTGCCGCTGTCCGTACTGCATCTGGACATCGACCACTACGACGCGCATCAGGTCTTCACCGTCGACCGTGAGCGCTTTCCCGATCTGCCGGGGCTGGCCAAGGAATTGCGTGAGGACGGGGTGCGGCTGGTGTCGATCGTCGATCCCGCGGTGAAGGCGGAGCCGGGGAACGCGGTGTTCGACACGGGTACGGCGGTCGGCAGCGGTGGCGCGTTCGTCCGGGACGCCCGGGGCCGGGTGGTGCGCGGGGAGGTGTGGCCGGGTGAGTGCGTGTATCCGGACTTCACCGATCCGCGGGTGCGGGAGTGGTGGGGTGGTCTGTACGAGGAGCGGCTCGCGCAAGGGTTCTCCGGGGTGTGGCACGACATGAACGAGCCGGTGTCGTTCGCGGCGTTCGGGGATCCCACACTGCCGCGGTCCGCGCGGCATTGTCTGGAGGGCCGCGGGGGCGATCACCGCGAGGCCCACAACGTCTACGGTCTCGCGATGGCGCGTGCCGGGTACGAAGGGCTTCGTCGGCTGCGGCCGGAGACACGTCCGTTTCTGTTCTCGCGTTCCGGCTGGGCGGGGATGCAGCGGTACGGGGGCACCTGGTCCGGTGATGTGGGGACCGGCTGGCCCGGACTTCGGGCCTCGCTGGCGCTGGTGCTGGGGCTGGGTCTGTGCGGGGTCCCGTATTCGGGGCCGGACATCGGCGGGTTCGACGGGTCGCCGTCGCCCGAGTTGTATCTGCGGTGGTTCCAGCTCGGTGCGTATCTGCCGCTGTTCCGTACCCATGCGGCGATCGACGCGGGGCGGCGGGAGCCGTGGGAATTCGGCCCGCGGGTGCTTGAGCACGCGCGGGCCGCGCTGGAGGAACGGGAGCGGCTTCGTCCGTATTTCGTGACGCTGGCGCATCTGGCCAGGCTGACCGGTGCCCCGTATGTGCGACCGCTCTGGTGGCGGGCGCCCGGGGAGCGGGCGTTGCGGGAGTGCGAGGACGCCTTCTTGCTGGGTGACGCGCTGCTCGTGGCGCCGGTGCTGGAGCGCGGCGTGGATCGCCGGGCGGTGCGGTTGCCGCGTGGGCGTTGGTACGACACGGCGACGGGCGAGGTGTACGAGGGGCCAGGTCAGGTGTTGCTCGATGCACCGCTGTCACGGGTGCCGGTGCTGGCGCGGGCCGGTTCGGTGCTGCCGGTGCGGGGTGCGGACGGGGGTGTGGAGCTGGAGGTGTGGGCTCCGGCCGCGGGACGCAGCGGGGGCGGTCCGGTGGTCCGGGACGCGGGTGACGGCTGGGAGCGGGTGGAGGTCGAGCGGTACACGTCGCGGCTGGTGGACGGAAAGGTTCTGGTGGAGCGGGAGGGCGAGGAGGGGCCGGTGGACCGCCCGGTGCGGGTACGCGGCTTGTAGGCCGGTCAACCGTGCCGGCGACCGGGGCGGGCCGGTCAGTGGTATCCGCCCTCGAACCAGGTGCGGGCAGCCAGGGTGTGCAGCGGGAAGGCGAGTTCGGTAGGTGCGCGGAGCAGTTGGAAGCCGCTCGTCTCCTCGGTCGGCCCGGAGGGTGGGAGCTCGGCTGCGGGTCGCTCCGGGAGCAGGCCGAAGAGGAGCAGGTGGCCGTCCGGGGCGCTGAGGGCGTCGGCGAGGCGGACGTCCTGTTCGTCGGCCTCGATGCCGGTCTCCTCACGGAGTTCACGTACGACGGCGTGCCTCCAGTCCTCGTCGTGGTCGATGAAGCCGCCGGGGAGGGCGAGTCCGCCGCGTCGGGGCGGGATGGCACGGATGACGGTGACGAGTCCGGTGCCGTCCCGGTCGGTGACGGGAAGCAGGGCCACCGCGACCGGCAACGGGTTACGGTAGGCCGTGTCGCCGCAGACGGCGCAGGTGCGGGGCCAGGTGGTGGGGGACGTGGAGGCGGCGTACGGCGCTCCGCAGCTCCCGCAGTGGGAGTCCTTGACCGGCTTCTCGGAGTTGCTCGCCTGGTTGGCCACGCGCGGACTGTATCGGATCGCCCACCGGGTGGCCCCGCATTGCTGGATTATGTGCTCATGACAGGTATCGCTTCCGCTCTCCGTGTCCTGGCGGCCGCTGCCGCCCTGCTCGCCGTCACCGCCACCGCCCCCGCCGCACAGGCGGCCCCCGAGCCGAAAGCGCCCGGGGAATTCGTCGCACTGCGCTCGGTGGATCCGACGATCATCCAGGAGATGCGCTACCCCACCGCGCACAACTTCATGGGCGTGCCGGTGGACGGCTACCGCCAACCGCTCTGCATCCTGGCCCGGCCCGCGGCCCGGGCCCTGCACCACGCCCAGACCCGCCTGCTGCGCCAGGGCTACTCGCTGAAGGTGTACGACTGCTACCGGCCGCAGCGGGCGGTCGACCACTTCGTGCAGTGGGCGAAGGATCTCGGCGACGAGACGATGAAGGGCGAGTTCTATCCCCGGGTCGACAAGGCGCGGCTGTTCGCCGACGGTTACATCGCCGAGAAGTCCGGACACAGCCGTGGCAGCACGGTGGACCTGACGTTGGTGAAACTGCCCGCCGCACCGACGGGACCGTACCTGCCGGGAGGGAAGCAGGTGCCCTGCTACGCGCCTCAGGCCGACCGTTTCCCGGATGATTCCGTGGACATGGGCACGGGTTTCGACTGCTTCGACACGCTCTCCCACACCGATGACCCGCGCGTCCAGGGGTCCCAGCGAGCCAATCGGCAGTTCCTGAAGAAGACGCTCACCGACGCCGGCTTCGTGAATCTGGCCGAGGAATGGTGGCACTACACCTTCAAGCCCGAGCCGTTCCCTGACACGTACTTCGACTTCCCCGTGGCCCGGAGGTCCGTCGCGGGGCACTGACGCGAGAGGGAGAACGGGTGGCCCCTCCGGGTTCCGGCCACCCGTTCACCCTCTCGGACACGGATCGACCGTTTCCGGTGGCCATGTGAGCCATTACGGTGCCCGTATGTCACAGCAGACGTTCGATTCATATGAAGAGTTCTGGCCCTACTACGTCGCGATGCACTCCAGGGCCGCGACCCGATGGGTCCATCTGACGGGCACCCTCACCGGACTCGCGATCACCGCCTACGGCCTGGCGCGGGGACGCCGGAGGTACGCGGCCGCTCTGCCGCTGATCGGGTACGGGACCGCCTGGCCCGCCCACTTCCTGATCGAGAAGAACAATCCGGCCACCTTCGGGCATCCCGCATGGTCACTGCGTGGCGACGTGCAGATGATCCGGATGATGCTGGCGGGCCGCGACCGGGAGCTGGCGGAGATCGCGGCCAAGTGGCTGGCCGACAACCGCTGATCGAAGCGTTTTCTGACGTTGCGTCAGGAGTACGTGCGGCCGGTCGTCGGTCTCCTTTCCCTGTCAGGACGGCTTCTGGCGCGGCCCTCGGTGCGCGGGCTGAGGGTCGACGTGCCGTTCTTGCGGCGTGACACGGTCCGGTCGTACGTACAGGGACGGCCACTGCCGGCCGTCCGGACGCCCCGTCCCCCGGCCCCGACGTGCTCGCGTACCGGACCGTCCGGCCGCTGCCCGGACAGCCTGTGCCGCCAACTGCCTTGACGGGCCATCACCCGGGGAGAAAGATCCATGCCCGGTCAGGAAACGACGCGCGGTCCGCACCCCGGTCGGCGAGGGTGCGGGCCGCGTTGACCGCGTTGTGGCCGAATGGGCGTCTCCTATGTCGTCGCGGGCTCGCGAGGACGCTCCGCGCGGGCCACCGCGTGCTCGACGACCGTCACGAGTACGTCCCGTGCGGAGGAGCGGTCGCGTGCGTCGCACATGACCACCGGTACCTCCGGATCGAGGTCCAGTGCCGCCTGTACCGTCTCGATGGGGAACGTGTCGGCCCCCTCGAAGCAGTTGACGGCGACGGTGAACGCGATCGCGCGGCGCTCGAAGTAGTCGACCGCCGCGAAGCAGTCCTCCAGTCGCCTGGTGTCGGCGAGCACGACCGCCCCCAGCGCACCCTGGGCCAGTTCGTCCCACAGGAACCAGAACCGGTCCTGCCCCGGAGTACCGAAGAGGTAGAGCACCAGGTCCTCGCGGAGCGTGATCCGGCCGAAGTCCATGGCGACAGTGGTCGTGGTCTTCGCCTCCACACCCGCCAGGTCGTCCACCGGGCGGCCCGCCTCGCTGAGTCTCTCCTCCGTGCGCAGCGGCCTGATCTCGCTGACCGCGCCGACCAGAGTCGTCTTGCCCACTCCGAAGCCGCCCGCCACCAGGATTTTCAGGGTAACGGGCTCCACGGGCCGCCTGTTGCGGCTAGAGCGCCCGAAGGCCATTGATCACCTCGCGAAGAATGTTCACGTCCGGCAGTTCGGCCGGCGGAACGGGACGGGTTACGTGCACCAGCTCGTCCTCGACGAGATCGCCGACCAGCACCCGGACCACTCCGACGGGGAGATCCAGGCCGGCCGCCAGCTCGGCTATCGACTGGGGCATGTCACTGCAGAGTTCGACGATCTCCACGTGTTCCGGGGAGAGCGTCTGGTCCCGGCCGGGGTCGTCGGCCGCGGGTTCGGGGACGACGACCGCGATCAGGTCGAGCCGATGGCGGGAGGCGCTGCTGGTACGGCCCCGGGTCATCGCGTACGGACGGACCACCGGTCCGGCGTCGGCGTCGTACCAGCGCGAGGCCTGCGGGTCCGTCGGCGTGGCCGGTGATCTGGAGGAGTCAGCGCTCATGCCGTCCACTCACCCCCCGGCGGACTGACCGGTGGTCCGGGGTGCGTTGGCCAGGTGGGCACCGACGCGCTTCACCATCAGCGTCATCTCGTAGGCCACCAGACCGACGTCGGAGTCGGCGTCGGCCAGCACGGCGAGACAGCTGCCGTCACCGGCCGCCGTGACGAAGAGGAACGCCTCGTCGAGTTCCACGACGGTCTGGCGGACCCGGCCCGCGTCGAAGTGGCGCCCCACACCCTTGGCGAGACTGTGGAATCCGGAGGCGACGGCCGCCAGATGCTCGCTGTCCTCGCGGGTCAGATCCTTGGACGTGCCGGTGGCGAGGCCGTCACTGGAGAGCACCAGCGCCTTGTGGATGCTGGCGACGCGCTCGACGAGTTCGTCGAGGAGCCAGTTGAGCTGGCCTGAGCCCCGGCGTGCGGCGTTGGGTGCTGCGGCGTTCGGTGCGGTCATCGACCGTCCCCTCCCGAAGTGGTTCCTTGTGCTGTGTCACCGGGACCGGTCACGTCCTCGGCGTTCTGCCGGCGGCCGCGCTGCCAGCCGCGCTGGAGCGAAGCCATGCGGCTGCGTACCTCGTCCGCGTCCCGTTCGAAGTCCTGAGCCGATTCCGTTCGGGTCGGCTCCGCGTCGCGGCCGCCGGTGACTTCGCGAAGCTGCGGGGCGAGGCTGGCCTGCCGGATGCGCCGCGGCAGCCCGCCCACGGTCTCACGGGCCGGGCCCGGGGCCCCCGGGGGCGCGGGCTCGGTGGGTGAGTCGGGCTCTGCGGGTACACCGGGCTCGGCCGGTGGAACGGACCGCGGCGGTGTGCCCGGCTCGGTGGGTTTCCGGAAGCCGGTGGGCTGCCGGGGTCCTGTGGGAGGTCGCGGCTCGGTGGACCCGCCGGCGCCGGCCGCGGGGCGCCAGGGACCGGCGGCCACGGGCCTGCCCCCGGTGTCGGTAGCGCGGCCGTCGGCGTCGGCCGGGCCGGGTGCGGGATCGCGCTCGGCGCTCGGCGCATGGGAGCGGCCCGCCCCGTCGACCCGGCGGCCGTTCTCGGTGACCAGCGTCGGAGGTTTGCGGCGTGGCAGCGGCACCGGGGCGACGGGCTGCTTCGCCCGTGCACCGGCCGTCGGTTCCCCCACCTGGTCGGAGGCCTGCTGGTGCTGCTCGCGGTCACCGTCGCGCCGCAGATCACGGGCGCGGAAGATTCCGCCGCGTTCGCTCTCGGTGTCGTCGAGGTCGGAAGCGCCGCGCAGCAGGGGGGCCAGACCTGCGTCGAGCACCGGATCGAGGGCGGGGTCGCTCGCGAAGCCCATTGCTCCCACGGGCCCTTCGAGCTCTACCGGCCCGTCCAGGAGGGCCGGGTCGACGAGGCCGGTGGGGACGGGGGCGAGACCGGAAGGCCTGCCGTCGGCCCGGCGGTCCGGCGCCCCGTCCCTGCGGTCCTTGTCGCTTCCCGGTCCCTGACCAGCTGCCCGCGCACCACCGCCGATCGCCTTCTCGGACCGGCGGTCGAGGCGGAATCCGGTGCCGTGCGTCTCCGGGGCGTCCGTGAGCAGCGCCGCAGGGATGAAGACGACGGCGGTCGTGCCGCCGTACGGGGACTTCTGCAGCGAGACACGGACGTTCTGCCGCTGGGCGAGGCGGCTGACCACGAAGAGGCCCAGCCGGTCGGTGTCGGAGAGTTCGAACTCGGGGGTCTCGGCGAGTCTCAGGTTGGCGTCGAGGAGGACGTCGGGAGGCATGCCGAGACCACGGTCGTGGATCTCCAGCGTGAAGCCGTTGGCGACGCGTTCACCGTGCACCTGGACCCCGGTGTGCGGGGGCGAGAACACGGTGGCGTTCTCCAGGAGTTCGGCGATGAGATGGGTGAGGTCGGCGACGGCGGGGCCGCCCACTCCGATGCGGGGGAGCCGACGGACCTCGATCCGTTCGTAGTCCTCGACCTCGGCCACCGCCGCCCGTACCACGTCCATCAGCTGGATCGGCTTGCGCCACTGACGGGAGGGCGCGGCACCGGAGAGGATGACCAGGCCCTCGGCATGGCGCCGCATACGGGTGGTCAGGTGGTCGAGACGGAAGAGGTCCGCGAGTTCGTCCGTGTTCTCGGTGCGGCGCTCCATCGCGTCCAGGAGCGTCAGCTGCCGGTGCAGGAGCACCTGGTTGCGGCGGGCGAGGTTGACGAAGACCTCGGACACCCCGCGCCGCATGTCCGCCTGCTTGACCGCGGCTTCGACAGCGGCCCGTTGCAGGGTGTTGAGGGCCTGGCCGACCTGGCCGATCTCGTCGCGCTCGTACTGCAGGTGCGGTGCTTCGGTCTCGACGTCGACATGCTCGCCCGCGGCGAGCCTGCGCATCACGCTCGGCAGCCGTATCCCGGAGACCTCATGGGCGTCCTTGCGGAGCCGGGAGAGGTCGCGGATGAGCTCCCGGCCGATGCGCACGGAGACGAACACCGAGGCGAGCAGGGCGAGGAAGCCGAGGACGCCCGCGATCCCGGCCTTGATCAGAACGCTGTAGCCGGCCGGCTTTCCACGGTCCTGGAAGCGGTTGTTCAGTTCGGTGGAGTCGTTGGCCAGCCGGTCCAGGACCGGCGGTGCCGCTTCCTGCCAACGCTCGGCGTCGACCGCGCGTGGTTCGTCGGTGGGGCCGGCGGCGATGAGCGTGTTCTCCGCGGTCCTCAGCGCTTCGCTGTCCGGGCTCGTCCAGTACTGCTCCACGCGCCGGCGCTCCGACGCGGGCAGCATCTCGCCGTTGATCTCGTAGAGCAGCTTGCGATTGGCGACGAGGTCGGAGATCCGGCGCAGTTCGGAAGCGGTCAGCCGCCCGGCGATGAGTGCAGACGCGACCAGGGCGTCCTCGCGGGAGAGCATTTCGCGGGCTCGTGAGATGCCGACCAGCGCACGGACCTGCTTGTCCATCGATACGTTCTCCATCGTGCGGAGACCGGTCAGAAAGCGGTAGCAGGGATCTATGAGCCGGTCGTAGAACTCCATTGCCTTCAGGCGGTCGATGGTGCGTTTGTCGACCGAATCGCGGAGCGCACCCAGACCCTCGACCGTGCCGAGAACCGAGTTCAGCTGCGTTTCGTCCTCGGGTCGCAGTGCGTCGCGAATGTCCTGCTGCAGTGCACTGTCCCGGACCTCCGCCACGACACGGTCGGTGTTCGCGCGCCGGCGCTGCAGAAGAGGGAGGGCGTTGGAGGCCCGGGGATCGGCGAGGAAGACGAGAGTCTGACGGCGCTCGTCCTGAATCGCGCGGACGGTGTCCTCCAGAGGATGACCGACCTTCGCCACGACGGTGCTCGCACTCATCAGGTGGCCGGCCTCACGCCCCGTCAGGAAGGTGGCGAAACCCCAGAGCCCGGTGAGGGAGACGAGCGGCACCAGGAGCAGCGCCACGATCTTCCTGCGGATGGACTTCCCGCGAAAGCGCATGGCCTCCCCCAGCCCGACCCCACGGGGCGGGGGTCGTGTTCCGTCAACAAACGGCGCGAGCCTACTACCGACAGAGAGACAACCCGAAGAGATGTCCGGACGATTTTCAGCCGCGCTCCTCGGTGTCGATCATGAGTTGTCCCGGTATTCCAGGCAATGAAATTCACGAAAGCGACAGAAGAGACCTGTCAGAGCTTCACGTTGCCCGGCAGGGCAGTTGGCTGGAATTCTTCGCTCGATGATGGTTCGGGGGAATCTTCACGGCTGTTCACTCGTCTCTCTGTACGGGGCAGGGAGACCACGCGGAGTGCCCGGGGCAGGGTGGTCCGATCCGCTCGCGTAGAAACGACGCATGCCGGGCAGCAACCCTGAGGTCGGACAGCGGTGGGGAGTTGAGGTTCCTTGGATACGGAAGAGCGTCGGAGACCGGTGCCGTCGGCACCGGCCGCGACGACGGCCCCGGCGGTGACCGTCGGGGCGAAGATCCCGCGCCAGCAGCGGCAACTCTGGGTGGAGGAGCCTGCGACGCGGCGGCGGATGCCGGACCCGGTCCGTACCGCCGCCGTGCGTGCCGTACTCATCATGTCGCTGACGATCATCCAGGCCATGGTGGCGTTCCTCTGCACGCTGACGGGCTCCTGGCTGGCCTTTCCGATGGTGCTGAGCAGCGTGGGCAGCACGGTGGTCGCTACCTGGTCGGCGCTGGACGTCTGGATCACCCGGCAGGTCTGGAATCAACGCCATGGCGTGGTGTCCATGCCGAGCAGTTCGGCGCGGCAGTTGCGCCGTGAGCGCCGCAGAGCCCGCAGGGCGGCGCGGACCGCACAGCGTGAGGAAGCCCGGATACGCCGCCGGGGCGCGGGCAGCCTCTCGCGGGCCTGAGGTCATCGGCCCTGCCCGCCGGACAGGGCCACTGGTGCTCGGAGGGCTCCGGGCCCTGTCCGGCGGAGAGGTCCGGACCCTGGCGGGGTGTCATCAAGGGACGGGCGCCGCGAGGTGTTCCTGTTCCTCGCCCCTGCCCACTGTGCTCACCCGCCGTGCCCGTTCCCCGCGGCCTGCCTCGTGGTGCCGACTCGTCGTGCTCGTTTCGCGCCTGCTCGTCGTGCTCACTCGTCGGACAGGCCCGGGGAGGGGATCCGGGCGCTCTCGGGCGGTGTCGTCGTGCGCTTGAACATGCGGGTGGCGGTGATCTCGCCGTGCACCGTCCCACCGTTCGGGTCCTGCTGCGGCAGCCCGGGACGCAGGTGCTCCTCCACGCTGATGTACTTCAGCCCGGCCCGTAGGTCAGCGTCGTTGCGCAACCGGATGACCAGCGGGAATTCGGCGAGCGCCGTGGTGTCGAACAGCCCGGTCGTGTAGAGCAGCTGCACGCCGAGGGCGTCCGACACCGCGCGCTGGAGCTCCAACAGATAGGTGGCGTTGGCACGGCCGATGGGATTGTCCAGGAACAGCGTGCCCGCGTGCCGGTGCTGGTGCCGGTCACGGCCCCGGTCGTTGCTGCGCAGCGCGGCCATCGTGCAGTACAGGGCGATGGCGGCGGTGAGCAGCTGGCCGCCGGAGAAGACGTCGCCCATCTGACCGACCGGGACGCGTTCGGCGCGGAGCACCGCGTCCGGCTTGAGGATCTCCACGGCGATGCCCCTGGGTTCCAGTGCCGCCTGCACACCGCGCAGCAGGAGCGACATGCCGTCCCTGCGCAGATCGGAGTTCTTCTTCAGGGCGGCACGGGTGGCCTCGTCGATGACCTCGCCGAGCCGTTCGGTGAGCGTCGCCTGGTCGGGTTCCTCGAAGCGGATCCGGAGGAACTCCTGGCCTGACCACTCCCCCAGTCCTTCGGGGAGCTGGGAGAGCCGCTGGGCGGAGCGGAGGGTGGTGAGCGCGGACTCCACGAGGCCGCGGAGCCGGTCGACGATGGAGTCGCGATTGCGCTCCAACTGGGCCAGCTCGTCGGTGAGGACGCGCAGCCGGGGTGCGAAGGCCGCCGCCCACTTCTCGGCGTGCTCGGGCAGCGCCGCGGCCGGCAGCTCGCGGATCTGCTGCCGGGCGGGCGTACGGACCTGTTCGTAGCGGGTGTAGTTGGCGTGCCGTACGAGGACGTCGCTCGCTTCCCTCACGGCGCTCTCGGCCGCGGACAGGTCGGCGGCGCAGCCGCGCAGCGAACGGCGGGCCTCGGCGGCCGACTGCCGGGCCTCGTCGAGACTGCCCGGGTAGGGCTCGGGGGCCTCGGTGTCGTCGTCCGCGCCGTGGTCCCTGAGGAGGTCGCGCAGAAGTGCCGCGGTCTCGTCGAAGCCGCCTGCCGAGTCCTCGGCGGTGCGGTGGGCGTGCAGCAGCTCGGCGTGGGCGGCGCGTGCGGTGTCCAGGGCCGCGGTGGCAAAGGCCAGTTCGGCCGTGGCGGTGCGCAGGAGGTTCTGGGCCTGCTCGGCGTCGGCCGGGACCAGTTCGTCGGGGAGTTCGGTGTGATGGGTCTCGCCGTCGACCGGGGCCAGCCGCTCGGCCTCGCCGCGCAGCCGGCCCAACTGCTCGCTCGCGGTGGAGGCCCTGGTCTCCAGCAGGTGGACCAAGGACTCGGCGCGGGCGGCTGCAGCCTGCCGGGACGGGCCGTCAGCGCCGTCCGTGCCTTCGAGGAGCTGGGCGGCCCGGGTGCGGACCTTGTTGGTGAGCCGGTCCAGCTCGGCGAGGGCGGCGCTCTCGTCGCTCTCCGCACGGGCCTGCTCGGCGCGCAGGTCGGCGCCCACGCCCACCTTCTCGTACAGCTGGGACGCGGCCCGGTACGCCTCCCGCAGTGCCGGAAGGGCCGGGCGCGGGGTGTCGCCCACGGGCTCCGGGAGGTGCTCCGGCGCGCCCGCGATCTCGGCGCGTTCGGCACGCAGCGCACGGGCGGTGCGACGGGCGTCGTCGGCGGCGCGCTGGGCGGCCCTGCGGTCCTCGTCGGCGGCACGGGCCCGCTCCAGGCAGACCGTGGCACGGGCCTCGGACTCGGCCGCCTCGTCGACCAGTTCACGCAGTTTCACCTGCCAGCCCGCGCGTTCGCGGAGCCGGAAGGCGAGGCCCGCGAGGGCGTCGGCGGCGCGGCGGGCGCGCTGGGCGGCGTCCTGGCGCTCCTCGCGGACACGGGCGGTGTCCGCGGCGGCCTCGTCGGCCTCGGCGCGCACGGTACGGGCTTCGGCGAGGGCGGCTTCTGCCGACTCGGCGGCCTTACGGGCGGTGTCCGCGGCCTCGGCCAGCTCGGCCAGCATGCCGGGAGGGCAGTCGGCACGCCAGGACCCGATACGGGCGGCGAGGGAGCGGTCACCGGCCAGGCGGGCCGCGAGGATCCGGATGTCCTCGTCGCGAGCGGCGGCCCTGCTCCTGAGGGCCTGCCGCTCCTCGTCGGCCGCGTGTTCGTCGTGCATCGCCGGGTTCGGCGGGACGAGGAAGACCCCTTCGGTGCTCGCGGCCGTGCCCGCTCCGGTCGCCGGGACGGGTGCGAGCAGTGCGGCGGCGGTGCCCACGGCGACGGCGGAGCGCGGCAGCAGGGCGGCGCCGCTCAGGACGTCGCGGGCGCGGGCGTGCGAGTCGGGGTCGGTGATGACCACACCGTCGACGAGTTCGGGGCGGGCGGCGAGTACGGACGCGTGGTCGGCGGGGTCGACGGCCTGGGCGAGGTAACGCCAGCCGGGCAGGGCCGGGATGCCGTGCTCGCCGAGGTACTCGACGGTGGCGAGGACATCGGGGCCGGGCGGCAGCAGTCCGCCGTCGCCGAGTGCGCCGAGGATGCGGGAGTCGTCGGCGGCCGCGGTGCGCAGTTCGAAGAGGCGGCGCTCGGCCGAGGCGATGCCCTGATCCAGGAGCTCCCGCAATTCGTCGGCGCTGCGGTCGAACTCCTGGGCGGTGAGCGGCTGTTGGTAGGAGTCGGGCTGTTCGGCCGTGACGGTGTGCGTGCCGTGGGCGGACTGCCCTGTCCGACCCGCCTGCTCGATGGCCCCGGTGGCGGCGGGCCGTCGGTCGGTGTCGGTCGGGTCGGTTTCCGTTCCTCGGCCGTACGGGGCGTCGGGGTCCGTCTTTGTGCCGGCCGCCGCGCCGCGGGGCCTGGGCACGCCGGTTCCCTGCACGGAGGGCAGGCCGAGCAGGTCGGCCAGACGGTGGTCGGATGCGAGGGAATCGGCGGCGGCCAACTCGGCCTCGTACGACTGTTCCGCGGCCTGTGCGGCGTCGGCGGCGCGGGCGGCGGCGAGTTCGGCGCGGCTCTCGGCGGCGGTGGCCTCCCTGGCCAGATCGGCCGCCGCGCGGGCGGCTTCCCTGGCGGTGTCCCATGCGGCGACGGCGGACTGCTCGGCGTCGCTCGCGGCGAGGGCGGCGCGCGCCGGGTCGGCGTCCGGCGCGGTGTCGTCGAGCCAGCCGGCCCGTACCGCCTGCGCCGTCTCCTGCTCGACCTCGGCGAGGCGCTGGCGCAGATGTCCCGCCTCGCTGCGGGCGCGCTGGGCCTCGGTGGCGGCGGTGGTGGCGTCGCGGTGGGCGGTCTCGCCCACGGCCAGGAGAGTGCCGGAGCGCTCTTCCTCCTCGTTGGCCAGTTGCTCACCGGCCTCCGCCGCGGTGTGCAGGGCCCGTACGAGATCGACGGCGGCCTCTGCCCGGGCGGCGAGCGCGGGCGCCGCGTCCCGCTCGGCCTCGCGGATGGCGACGGCGACCCGTGCGGACCGGTCGGCGGCGGCGCGGTGGCGCAGCACGGCCTCGGCGGCCTGCCAGGCGGAGTGCAGCGTGCGGGCGTCACCCAGCTCGCGACGCTGGGCGGCCGCACCCTTCTCCGCCGCGGTCAGAGCCAGCGAGGCGTGCCGGTAGGCCAGTTCGGCGGCGATCAGGGCGCTGCGGCTGCGGGCCTCCTCGGCCGTGGTGACGGTGTGCGCGGCGCCCGTCACCTGCTGGGCCAGTTCGGCGGTCCGGCCGCGCTCCCGGCCCGCTCGGGCGGAGAGCCTGCGGGCGAGCGTACGGGTGCGGCGTTCGGCCCCCGCGTGGATGTCCCTGGCACGGGAACGGGTGGCGGTGGCCTCCACGATCCGGCCGAGCAGATCGACCGAGCCCGCGGTGAAGTCGCGCTCCGCGGTCAGTTCCGCCCGGCGGCCCAGCTTGTTGCCGAAGCCGCTCACCAGGTCGGCGAGGCCGTCCGTGTCGCGGGTGTCGGTGACGGCGCGGAGCAGCAGGTCGGTGAAGTCGGAGTCCTTCTTGACCGCGAAGAGGCCGGCCGCCTCGCCCTCGTCGGCGTTCATCTCTCGCTGGTAGCGGAAGAGTTCGGGGTCGAGTCCGAGGTCGCCGAGGTGCTCGTTCCAGCGGTCGTGGATCTCCTCCCAGTGGACATCGAGGTGCTGGTAGAACTTGCCGGCCTCGGTCAGGGCGTCGCGGAAGCCCTTCATCGTTCGCCGTCGGCCCTGTGCGCCGGAGACGCCTTCGACCGGGCGGTGCACGGAGGTGGCCTCGGCGACCGGCAGGGAGTCCAGGCTGAGTCCGGGCCCGGGACGGAAGGAGTACCAGGCCTCGGCGAACTTCCTGGGGTCGTTGGAGACCTGGCGTCCACGCCATTCGCTGACCTTGCCGACGACCACGCATTCGCCGGTGAGAGTGTGCTGCCATTCCAGGGCGACATGCCCGCAGTCGTCGGCGAGCAGGAATTTGCGCAGCACGCCGGAGCTGGCGCCGCCCAGGGTGTTGCGGTGGCCGGGCAGCATCACCGAGAAGATCAGCTTCAGCAGCACCGACTTCCCGCCGCCGTTCTCCAGGAAGAGCACCCCGGCGGGGGCGGGGCGGCGCGGCGGGCCGACCGGCTCCTCCTCGAAGAACTCCGCCTGGGCCGGGGCGGGGTTGGGCACGGGCTCGCCCACTCCGCGCAGATCGAGCACGGTGTCGGCATAGCGCGCGCCGGCAGGCCCGATGGAGTAGAGGCGGACCCGGGACAGCTCGTACATGGCGGCGGACTCTCGTCGTTCAGGGAGCGGGGGGAGACGGCGGTGGTGGGGCGGACCGGTCAGGCGTGGAAGGGCAGACCGGCGTCGGCGGCCAGCTCCAGGTCGTCGGCGTCGGGCGGTGGCAGCAGCGTCGCCGTTCCGTCGGTGACCGGTACGACTCCGAGCTCCAGCAACTCGGCCATGGCGGCGCCACCGGCCATGTCTCGGACCTGGAGCTGGTAGCGCGCGGTGGTACGGAAGGCGCCTCCGGCGTCGTCCCCGGTGCGCTGGAGGAAGCCCGAATCGGTGAGGAAGGCGACGGCCTTGCCGACGATGCCGGTGGTGGAACCGGCCAGCCTTCGGGCGTCCTTCGTGGCTCCGGTGGCGCTGCGCCGAGCGTAGATACGCCAGGCCGCCTCCAGTCCGGGGGCATCGGTGGCCGGGTCGGTGTTGTCGCCCTCCTCCTCCGCGCGCTCCTCCAGCCGATGGCACGCCTGGCGCACGAACGAGTCGACGCCGTTGACGGTGATCCGGCCGATGTACGCGTCGTCGGCGAGGTCCTCGGGACGGGGGAAGGCCATCGCGGCGACGGCGAGGTGTGCGAGCCCGTGCAGGAACCGGTCGGCGGAGTCGGACGACGCGCGACGGGCGTAGTCGCCCATGCGGACCGCGAAGACCGAGTCCTCACCTGCGGTGACGGCCATCCCGGCGCGGGTGGACACCTCCAGCACGACCAGGCCGAGTCCGGTCGCCACGGCGTCGGCGAGCCGGGCGAAAGCGGGCTCCTCCCGGTAGCGGCGGAGCAGTTCGGCGTATTCGGCGTCGCGTGCGGGCAGCAGTTTGGGCTGGAGTCCGAAGGCGACGAGCCGGGCCGCGTCGGCCGCGTCGGCCGGCGTGACGGGTGCGGTGGCGGCGGGCCCGGCCGGGTCCGCGGAGGCCGGACTCTCGGTCGCGTACGCGGCGGTCGGCTCGCTCCACGCGTCGGCGTGCTGTGCGCGGTGGTCGCTCACGACTGTCGCTCCTTGCTGCGGAAACTCTTCGGTACGGGGTGGACGGGGTGGATGACGCCGGCTCTCGCCCTGTCCGTCCCGAGCGGCACGGCTCCGGCGGGGCGGCGACGCTCCCGGACGAGGTGCGCCGGTCGGATCGGCGACTCGTGCGCCTCCCACGGCGCGCCCCTCATGACGCCTCCGAGCGGTCCGCGGCCATTCCGGCCGCGTCCAGCAGGGCCGTACCCACTATCAGGTCCGCGCCGCCGAACTCCGGATCGTCGAGCTGCGTCCCGTCGTCGACGGAGAACAACAGACGCTGCTCGCCCTGCCGGTAGGCGGTGCCGACCGGCGGGCTCGCGGCGTGCACCGCGAGCAGGGCGACCAGGTACGGCAGTTCGGGATCGCGGCGCCGGGCCTCGGCGAGGAGTCCGGAGAGCCGGCGCGGGGCGTCGTGCTCCAGATCCAGGAGTTCCATGGCGCTCGCGAGCTGCTCCTCGCTGAACCTGCTGTCGTCCGGAGTGGCGATCAGGTCGGGTTCGGGCATCTCTGCGCCCAGGTGCTCGCGTTCCAGGGGTGGCGTGAGCAGCATGTCGACGAGGTCGCCCACCCGCACCGAGGTGGGGGTGCGCAGTCCGGTGCCGTGGGCGAAGAAGGCGTCCGTGACGCGGATGGCGTGTTCGACGGGGAGCGGGAGCAGCGGGCCGACCAGCTGACCGTACAGATCGAGGCCGGTGCGGGCCGCGGGGGTGGCGAACGCCTGCCGGTCCTGTTCGGCGCGGAACAGCGGTCCGGCCTCCAGCAGACGGGACTGCAGCTGGGTGTGGCGGCGGATGCAGTCCTTGACGATGTCGACGAGCTCGGCGGCGCGCCGCTTGTGCTCGGGCTCCTCCGCCTCGTCGCGTGCCTTGCGGATGTTGGTGAGGATCGCGTTCTCGTGGCGGTAGCGGTCGGCGACGTGGTCGAGCGCTTCGGCGATCATGTCGGGCACGGCGTTGAGCCAGTCTACGGCCCGGACGTTGCGCCGGGTGGCCTCCAGCGTCTTGCGCAGGGTCTCCGCGTACTGCACGGTGCGGTAGCGGGCCTGCTCGGCGGCGAGCTGCGCGTCCGCGAGGCGGCCCCGGCTGATGAGGACCTCCAGCTTCACCTCGGCGGCGATCTGGGCGCTGGTGACGTCCGTGTCGAGGGCTCCGACCAGGACGTTGACCGCTTCGTCGGTGGCCCGGAGAAAGACGGTGCCGCCGTGCCCCGGGACCTCTTCGATCAGCTTGAAGTCGTAATCGCGGCGGACATACACCCCATCAGGGCCGAAAGTTCCGTACACCGCACGGAATCCACGGTCGACGCTGCCGACATTGATCAGATTCTCCAGCACCCAGCGGGCGACCCGCTCGTGCTCGGCGGCCGGGCGGTCCGGGGCCTGGGCGGCGACGCGGGGAAGGACCCTGGTCACTATCTGGTCGTGGTCGGCACCCGTGTCGAAGTCCATGTTGAGGGTGACGAGGTCGATGGCGGCGAGCGCGATCTCGGCCATCGTGTAGATCGTGTACTCACCGGCCAGATTCGCCTTGCGCACATCGAGGTCGTGCAGCGGCGCCGTACAGGCGAGCGCTCGCAGCCGCCGCGAGAGCCCCTCGTCGGCGGCCGGGCCCGGGGCGGGCCGCGGCCCCGCGCTGAGCTGGGGCGCAGCGTTGTCCGTGTAGGCAGGCGAAGTCACGCTGCACAGATTAGGTCCTCGGACTGACAACGGTCGAAACGGCGCAGAAGCGACCCGTTGCCGGGAGTCCGCAGGCGGCGGCCTCACTCCTGTTCGGCGGGGCGCCCGGGACGGCCGTCCGGGGCCGAATCCGGGGCTCCGTAGCCCCCGCCGCCCGGTGTGCGGAGCACGAGTACGTCCCCCCGCTGCAGGTCGGCCGTGTCACAGCCGCGCAGCGGCGTGACGGTCCGGCCGTCCGCGCGCTCGACGTACTGCTCGCCGGCAGCGCCGGGTTCGCCGCCCGCCATTCCGTAGGGCCGGACCCGGCGGTGTCCGGAGAGCAGCGCCACCGTGACGGGTTCGAGAAATCGGATGCGCCGCTCCACGCCGCAGCCGCCGTGCCAGCGCCCCGCGCCCCCGCTGCCGTCCCGTACCCGGAAGCTCTCCAGCAGCACGGGGTAGCGCCATTCGAGGATTTCGGGGTCGGTGAGGCGGGAGTTGGTCATGTGGGTCTGCACGGCGTCGGCGCCGTCGAAGCCGTCGCCCGCGCCCGACCCGCTCGCCACGGTCTCGTAGTACTGGACCCGTTCGTTGCCGAAGGTGAGGTTGTTCATGGTTCCCGAACCCTCTGCCTGGATGCCGAGCGCCGCGTACAGGGCGCCGGTGACGGCCTGGGACGTCTCCACGTTTCCCGCTACGGTGGCCGCCGGATGGACGGGGGCGAGCATGGAGCCCTGCGGAATTCTGACTTCCAGGGGCTTGAGGCAGCCGCTGTTGAGGGGGATGTCGTCGGCGACCAGGGTCCGGAAGACGTACAGCACCGCCGCCATGACCACGGATTTCGGCGCGTTGAAGTTCCCCGGCTGCTGCGGTGAGGTGCCGGCGAAGTCGATGACCGCACCGCGCGTGGCCCGGTCCACGGTGAGGGCGACCTCGATGACCGCACCGTTGTCGGTCTCGTAGCGGTAGCTACCGTCGCGCAGTTCGGCGATGATCCGGCGGACGGACTCCTCGGCGTTGTCCTGTACGTGTCCCATGTACGCGGCGACCGCATCGGGACCGAACTGCTCCACCATGCGGCGCAGTTCGGCGATGCCCTTCTCGTTCGCGGCGATCTGGGCGCGCAGGTCGGCGAGGTTGGTGTCCGGGTCGCGGGAGGGGTGGGCGGCACCGGTGAGCAGCTCGCGCGTCTCGGCCTCGCGGAGCCTGCCGTCCCGTACCAGCAGCCAGTTGTCGAAGAGCACCCCCTCCTCGTGAATGGTGCGGCTGAAGGCGGGCATCGAGCCGGGGGTGATGCCGCCGATCTCGGCGTGGTGTCCGCGTGAGGCGACGAGGAAGCGGAGCCGGGGTCCTTCGTCACCGCTCTCGTCGAACACGGGCGTCACAACGGTCACATCGGGCAGGTGCGTGCCCCCGTGGTACGGATCGTTGATGGCGTACACGTCACCGGGCCGCATCGCTCCGCCGTTGCGCCGGAGCACCTCCTTGATGGACTCCCCCATCGAGCCGAGGTGGACGGGAATGTGCGGGGCGTTGGCGATCAGATTGCCCTCCGCGTCGAAAAGGGCGCAGGAGAAGTCGAGCCGCTCCTTGATGTTGACGGAGTGTGCCGTGTTCTCCAGTCGCACGCCCATCTGTTCGGCGATCGACATGAAGAGGTTGTTGAAGATCTCCAGCATGACGGGGTCGACGCGGGTGCCGACGGCCGTCCGGTCCGGGCGCGGGCGGACGCGGGTGAGCAGGAGATGCCCGGTGTCGGCGCGGATGGCCTGCCAGCCGGGGTCGACGACGGTGGTGGCGTCCGCCTCCGCGATGACGGCGGGGCCGGTCACGGTGGCCGCGGGGCGCAGTTCCTCACGTCGGTGGAGCGGGGTGTCCTGCCATCGGTCCTCCGCGAACATCCTTACGGTGTCGTGGGGTCGGGGCGGTGAGCTCGTACGAGGAGCACGGTCGGCCGTGCCCGGTGCGTGCCGCCCCGCCGTTCCGGTCGCCTCGACCGACACCGCCTCGACGACCAGGGGCTTGTCCATGGTGAAGGCGTAGCGTGCGCGGTGCTGCGCGGTGAACGCCTCGGCCATGGCGGGTGCGGTGTCCAGGTCGACGGACAGGCTGGAGTCCGTACCGGCGTAGCGCAGGAGGACCCGGGCGTGGGTGCTGATCGCGCTGTCCGGGACGGCGTCGGCCCGCAGTTCGGCGCGGGTGCGGGCGGCGAGTTCGTCGCAGAGTCCGCCGAGCCGGGTCCATGTCGCCTCGTTCAGTTCCGCCTCCACGGACTGTTCGCGCATGGCGGTGGCGTCGGCGAGACCGATGCCGTACGCGGACAGCACGCCGGCCAGGGGCGGTACGAGGACGGTGTCGATGCCCAGGGCGTCGGCGACGGCGCAGACGTGCTGGCCTCCGGCGCCGCCGAAGCCCGTCAGGGCGTAGCGGGTGATGTCGTGCCCGCGCTGTACGGAGATCTTCTTGACCGCGTTGGCCATGTTGAGCACGGCAATCTCCAGGAATCCGGCGGCGACCTCGGCCGCCGTGCGCCGCGTTCCGGTGGCACGCGCCACGTCCTCGGCGAGCGCGTCGAAGCGTTCGCGGACGAGATCCGCGTCGAGGGGGAGGTCGCCGTCGGGTCCGAAGACGGCCGGGAAGTGTGCGGGCTGGACCCGGCCGAGCATCACATTGGCGTCGGTGACGGTCAGCGGCCCGCCACGGCGGTAGCAGGCCGGGCCGGGGACCGCGCCCGCCGAGTCGGGGCCCACCCGGTAGCGGTGGCCGTCGAAGTGCAGGACGGAGCCGCCGCCGGCCGCGACGGTGTGGATGTTCATCATGGGGGCGCGCATCCGCACGCCGGCGACCCGGGTGCCGAGTTCGCGTTCGAACGCGCCCGCGTAGTGCGACACATCGGTGGATGTGCCACCCATGTCGAAGCCGATGACCCGGTCGAATCCGGCCTGTTCGGACGTACGGGCCATGCCGACCACACCACCGGCGGGGCCGGAGAGCACCGCGTCCTTGCCCCGGAAGTGGGAGGCCTCGCGCAGGCCGCCGTTGGACTGCATGAACATCAGCCGGATGCCCTTGAGTTCGCCAGCGACCTCGTCGACGTACCGGCGCAGGATCGGCGAGAGGTAGGCGTCGACGACGGTGGTGTCACCGCGTGGCACGAGCTTGATCAGCGGGCTCACTTCGTGCGAGCAGCTGACCTGGGTGAAGCCCGCCTCGCGGGCCACGGCGGCCACGGCGCTCTCGTGCGCGGGGTGGCGGTAGCCGTGCATCAGGACGACGGCCGCGCTGCGCAGACCATCGGCCCGTGCGGCCTTGAGCCGCTCGGCCACCGCTTCCCGGTCCAGTGGGGTCACGACCCCGCCGCGGGCGTCGATCCGTTCGGGGACCTCGATCACCCGCTCGTACACGGCCTCGGGCAGCAGGATCCGGCGGTCGAAGAGCCTCGGCCTGTTCTGGTAGGCGATGCGCAGAGCGTCCCGGAAGCCTTCCGTGATGACCAGGACGGTCGGCTCGCCGTGCCGCTCCAGCAGGGCGTTGGTGGCGACCGTCGTGCCGATCTTCACCGTGCCGACCCGGTCGGCGGGGACCGGGTCGGCGGGGCCGAGGCCGAGCAGGCCCCGGATGCCGGCCACGGCGGCGTCGCGGTAGCGGTCCGGGTCGTGGGAGAGCAGCTTGCGGGTGACCAGGTCTCCGTCGGGGTCTCGTCCCACCACATCGGTGAACGTCCCGCCACGGTCGATCCAGAAGTCCCAGCGTCCGCTCATCCCCCCATACTGACCCGCTCCACGGACAACGGGCCAGGCGGCGCGGGCGGCTCCCCGGGTGACGCAGGGCCGTGGAACGCCGCACCGCGCCGCCCCGCTCATGCCCGTGCCTCCGCGATCCCGCCCAGGTCCGGCACATCGCGCGCCGCCAGGAACGCGGCCACCGAGCGGTCCCAGCCGAAGAGTTCGGCCCGTCGCCTCGCCATGGCCCGGCGCTCGTCCTCCGGGCGCCCGAGCAACTGCCGTACCCCGGCGGCGAACGCCTCTCCCGTGTCCGGGGCGGCGACCCCCGCGGCACCGATCACCTCGGGCAGCGCGGAGCTCGCGCTCGCCACGACCGGGGTGCCGCAGGCCAGCGCCTCCAGGGCCGACAGGCCGAACGTCTCGGCGGGTCCGGGCGCCAGGCAGATGTCGGCCGCCGCCTGCAGATCCGCCAGGCACTCGCGGTCCCGCACATGGCCGAGGAATTCGACCGGCAGCCGGTGCGCCCTCGCCCTGCTCTCCAGGCCCGTCCGCAACGGTCCGTCGCCCGCGACGACCAGCGCCGCGCGCACACCTCGGTGCCGCAGCCCGGCGAGTGCCTCCAGGGCCCGGCCGGGACGCCCCAGGTGCGCAGCACCCCGTCGGCGGTCTCGTGGGAGATCATCACGGCCGGCACCCTGGCACGGCGCGGCCACGCCCCCGTCCAGCGCAGCGTGGTGCGGTCGGAGACCTCAAGACGGTCGGGCCGCAGCGTTTCCAGGAGGTGGCGGAGCCTGCGCCGGTCCGCCAGTACGCGGTAGCCGCCGCTGCCCGGAAGGACCGGACCGGGGAGCGTGATCACCCTTCCCTGGGCGGTGCGCTCCTCGCTCCGGGTGTCGCCGGGCACGATGAGCACCGGTTCGTGCCCGGCCGCGAGGTAGCCGCGGCCGAGCTCCTCCAGGGCGGTGCGCAGGCCGCCCGACGACGGGGTGACGAAGTTCGCCAGCCGGACGATGACCGTGCGCCGTTCGCGGCCGGTCATGCCGCCACCGCCGTCCGGTCGCGCAGCACCTCGTCGTAGTGGTCGAGCAGTCGGTCACCCACGGCCTGCCAGGTCCGGCCCTCGACAGCGGCCCGGCCGGCGGCGCCGTAGGCCGCCGCGCGCACGGGATCGGCGGCGAGCACGCCGACCGCCGCCGTCACGGCACCGAGGGGTCGACGGGACGTGGTCGTCGCGCCGGCCGGGGCGGGTGCGACGACGAGCGGTTCGTGGCCGCGGCCGACGAGGTGCCGGGCGGTCTGCAGGGCGCAGTGGGCCACGCCGTTGACATCGGGAGGGAAGGATTCGGTGACGATGACGACACGCATACGGGTGTTGTCGCCGTGCCGGACGTGGCGGAGCCGACTTGGATCTTTCCGGCCGCGGAACGGCCCGTGAGCGTTCGAGCCGAGCCCGCCCTCGACGCGCCGCTCGCCCCTTCGCGCCGCGCGCCCCCGACGCGCGCCGCTGTGCGTACGGGTCAGACCGCCGGGGTGTCGGGCCCGATCCTGCTGCGTACCGCCGTCTGCACCTCTGCCTCCTCGGCCGGGTCGGCGGCCAGCCGGCGCAGTCGCTCGGCGACCCTGATGTCGCCGGTCTCCGCATGGAGTGCGGCGACCTCACGGGTGGTCTCCTCGCAGTCCCACAGGCATTCGACGGCGAAGCCGGTGGCGAAGGAGGGGTCGGTCGCGGCCAGTGCGCGCGCCGCCCGACCACGCAGATGCGAGGAGGACGTCTCCCGGTAGACATGGCGCAGTACGGGGGCGGCACAGGCGATGCCCAGCCGGCCCGTTCCGTCGACGAGGGTCCACAGGCGTGGGGCGTCCGGCCCCTCGCCCCTTACGGCCTCGCGGAGTGCGCCGAGGACCAGTGGGGCGTCCTGGGCCCCGCCCCGGCAGGCGAGCACACCGGCCGCGGAGGCACCGAGCGCGTCGGGCCGCCTGGCCCAGCGCCTGGCACGGTCCACCGCCGCGTCACCGCACATCCGCTCGAAGGCGGCGACCGCCGCGTCGGCGACGGTGCGCGAGACGCTGACCGCGGCGGCCTCGATCAGGTCGAGCACAGCGGGATCCCTGGCCTCGGCCAGGTAGTGCAGCGCGGCGCAGCGGGCGCCGTCGGGGCCGCTGCGGGCGGCCTCGACGATCGTGGACCGGTCCTCGGGACCGGCGACGGCGGCGAGGCAGCGCGCGGCCGGGACATGGAGGACACTGCCGCGTTCGATTCCCTGCTGGGCCCAGTCGAAGACGGCCTGGACGCTCCAGCCGGGGCGGGGGCCGCCGGGCCGCATCTGCCGCTGCCAGCGGTCGAAGGAGCCCTGTTCCGAGGCGGCCCTGATCCTGGCCCCGACCGCTTCGCGCGGGTCGTCGGCCCAGAGCCGCCAGGGACGGGGTTCGTAGGCGTCCCGTACGGCTGCGGCCAGCTCGGCGGCGCCGTCCTCGGTGTCCGGGAACCGGCCGAGCACGGGTACGGCGAGGGCGCGCAGCCCTGCGTCGTCGTCGCGCAGGGCGAGCTCGTCCAGGGCCCAGGCCCAGTTGGCTCCGGTCGCGGCGTACCGCCGCAGCAGGGCCAGCGCGTCGTCCCGTCCGTACGAGGCGAGGTGGCCGAGCACGGCGAGGGCCAGCCCGGTGCGGGAGTCGTCGGTGTCGAGGTGGTCGTCGGGATCGCACAGGTGGCGCTCGATCTCCTCGATGCCGCCGTCGAGGTCGAGATACAGGCGTGCGTAGTAGAGCGAGCGGTTCTCCACCTGCCAGTCGTGACGCGGATCGCTCAGGACACAGTGGTTGAGAGCCGCCAGGGCCTCGGGGCGTGGTGCGGCGAGTGCGTGGAGCGTGCCGTCGCCACGGCCCCTCTGCAGCAGGCCGAGCAGGGTGCCGCTCGGCGCTATGAACGGATCAAACATGGAAAAAGCCTCACATCAAGCTGTCGACGCAACCGGGACTGTGCAGTTCCAAGTGCCGGGTGGGGCACTACGCCGCGCAGCAACATGATCGGCCGACCGCCGTCTTCTGCTTGGTGTAGACCATCTTCCTCTGCCTCTCGTCCGTGGCCCGAACCGGGCCCGAGACGTCATGATGACCCAGCCATTTCGCCACCGCGACCACATTTACGGCGTACCCGGTCAGCGGGCGCCGAAGAGTTCCAGCAGGTCGGCCTTGCCGAACATGCGCGCGGTGTCCAGCGCGGAGGGCGTTCCGGACGCCGGGTCGGCCCCTGCGGCGAGCAGCGCCTCGATCACCTCACCCTCGCCCTTGAAGACGGCTCCGGCGAGCGGCGTCTGCCCGCGGTCGTTGGCCCGGTCCGGGTCGGCGCCACGGGCGACGAGCGCGGTGACCGCCGCGGCGTGACCGTGATAGGCGGCCAGCATCACCAGCGAGTCACCGCGGTCGTTGGTCAGGTTCGCGGGGACGCCGGCGTCGACATACGCGGCGAGCGTGTCCGTCTCCCCCTGGCGGGCCAGGTCGAAGACCTTCGTCGCCAGCTCGACCACCTCGGGATCGGGGGTTTCACTCATCGGACGGACCGCCTTCCATTATCCGGTTTCACCACTGTTGACCTGCCGGGCCGTACGCCGTGGGGGCCGTACGAGTGAACCGACAGGGTACTGCCCGGCCGCACACATCACCCGGCCCGCCCGAGGCAGAGGATCACATCCCGCGAGGGCGGCGGAGCACGCGGCTCCGCATGTTCCGTCACCCCGGCACCCCAACGACAACCCTTGTCGGCCAATCCAGTGAAAATACAGACTTTTCACTCGAATGCGGCTTTTATCGTATAGATACTTCTGGTGAACCTGGAAGGACTCATGGTGACTGTCCCCCCAACCAGGAGAACTTCTCATGATCCTGTCCATGTCAGGCGTAGTCATCCTCGGCATCATCGTCTTCCTGTTCTTCAGGAAGGACGGCCTCAAGGCATCGCACGCCCTCGTCACTGCCCTGTTCGGCTTCTACCTGGCGGGCACCGCCATCGCCCCGAGCATCACGGCGGGCGGCGCGAGTCTCGCCGGCCTCCTGGGCGGGATCAAGTTCTGACCCCCCCGACCGCTCCCACCCCTTCAGGAGACCGACGTGGCCCGGCGACCACTCCCCCGCATTCTGAGCAGCGGCAGCGCCCCGATCGCTCGCAGTCGCGAGTTCGCGCGCACGGCCACCGACAACGCCACCGATGTCCTCCATCCACTGATCACGATCACGCGTGGTCTGCGGCTGCTCGCCGGTGCCGGACGGCAGAAGTGGGCCGCGACGCCCAAGGACAAGCGTGGTCCGGCGCTGTTCTCCGTCGCGGCCTGCCTGCTCGTCGTCGCGACGATCCCGTACGGGTCCGTGATCACCCTGGTCGCGGTGATGGGCGCCGCCGCGTGGAAGGGGCGGGAGCGGACTCCGGTGAAGACCGGTCCCGGCGAGGCGGAGACCGGGCGGCTCCGGTCGCTGTACGAAGCACTCGTGCCGTACTTCTCCGCGGCCGAGGACCCGAGCCCGCTGTTCTCCCACGGCGGCGACTGGGACAAGGCTTTCAGCGAATACGAGTTCGACGGAGACGGGCGCCTGACCCGCCTCCGGGTGACGTACCCCGCCTACTTCACCGACAGCGAGGCCGCCTCCCGCAGCCGGATCGAGCGGCTGCTGCACGCGAAGTCGGGCCGTGGCCGGGAGTACCACTTCGCCTGGGACGAGGAGGGCAACCAACTCGTCATGACCGTGCTCGACGCCCTGCCCACTTCGATCGGGGCCCAGCGCTTCGTCACCGCACCCGGTGAGACCGTGCTGGGGTTCACCGACGACGACGCGGTACAGCGCACCGTTCCCGTGCACGACGGCGACGCGACCCGCGACGCGCCACCGGTCGTCTGGCGGACGGGGGCCCGCTCCACCGAGCCGCATCTGCTGGCCGTGGGGCAGCCCGGCAGCGGCACCACCACACTGATGCGCGCCATCGCGCTGCAGGCCCTCCAGCACGGCGACATCCTGATCATCGAAGGAAGCGGGACCGGCGAGTACGCCTGCCTGACCGGACGCGACGGCGTGCTGGCCGTGGAGTGCGGGCCGGCCGGCGCGCTGGCGACCCTGGAGTGGGCGGCCCACGAGACGGAGCGGCGACTGATCGCCGCGAACCGGGCACGGCAGTCCGGCCACCCCGCCCCCGATGACATCAGGCGCCCGCTCTGGATCCTGCTGGACCGGCCCAGCGTCCTCGGCCATCTGGCGGCCGCCGACGGCAGGCCGGACCCCCAGGAACTGCTCCAGGTACCGCTGCGGCACGGCAGGGCGGCCAACGTCACCGTGGTCATGACCGACCAGTTCGACAGCCTGGACGCCCTCGGCGAGACCGTACGGACGCATACCCGGGCCCGGGTCGTCCTCGGCCACTGCTCCCGCGACCAGGTCGAGTCGGTGCTCGGCGTGGAGCCGCACACCACCCCGACGCCGGATGTCCTCCCCGGCCGGGGGTACGCACGTCTCGGCACCGGTCCCGTGCTGCGGCTCCAGGTGCCGGCCACCCCCGACCCGTACGACGAGGCGACCAGTGAGGCACAGCGGCAGGCAGTCCTCGGCCTGCTTCCCGGCCGGCAGGCGCCGGACGGGGCGGCCGTCGCGGTCGAGGCCGTCGAGGAGCCCGTGCCGGTCGAGGTGAACGTCCCGGACCCGGCGATGCCGCACCCTCTGACCGCGGCCGTCGCCGTCGAGAGCATGAAGGTCGGCGACTGAACGGGCCGGTACGGGGCGGGGGCGCGGGTGAGGGACGACCCGGTCCGTCACCCCCGCGCCCGCCCCGCCGGTCAGGCGACGAACGTCCTCGGTGCCTCCACCCCCGCACCCGCCCCCGAACCCACCAGCCGGGCCGCCGCCGCGAGCCGTGCCGCCGCCTCGTCCGCGACCGGCCCGCCGACCGTGAACGGCAGCCGCACATACCCCTCGAAGGCGCCGTCGACACCGAACCGGGGTCCGGAGGGCACACGCACGCCCACCCGCTCCCCCGCCACCGCGAGGCGGGAACCGGAGAGTCCGCCCGTGCGCACCCAGAGCGTCAGCCCGCCGCGCGGAATGGAGAACTCCCAGTCCGGCAGCTCGCGGCGGAGGGCGGCGACGAGCGAGTCCCGGTTGTCCCGCGCCTGCTCACGGCGGACCTGCACGGCCTCCTCCCAGCCTCCGGTGCGCATCAGCCAGTTGACGGCGAGCTGCTCCAGGACGGGCGTCCCCATGTCGGCGTAGGCGCGGGCGGCCACCAGGCTGCGGATCACATCGGGGGCCGCACGCACCCAGCCGATCCGCATACCGGCCCAGAAGGCCTTGCTCGCCGATCCGACCGTGAGCACGGTGGAGCCCGCCGGATCGAAGGCGCAGACCCGGCGCGGCATCCGTACGTCGGGGTCGAGACACAGCTCGTTCATCGTCTCGTCGACGACCAGGACCGTACCGGCGGAACGGGCGGCCTCCACCAGATCGCGTCGCCGGTCCTCGTCGGCCAGCGCACCGGTGGGGTTGTGGAAGTCGGCGACGACATAGGCGAGCCGCGGCGCCGCGTCACGCAGGACCTGCCGCCACCGGTTCATGTCCCAGCCGCCGAGTCCCTCCTCCATCGCCACCGGCACCAGCCGGGCACCCGCCTCCCGCATCAGCTGCAGGATGTTGGCGTAGCTGGGGGACTCCACCGCGATCCGCTCGCCGCGGCCCGCGAAGAGGTGACAGATCGCGTCGATCGCGCCCATCGCGCCGGTGGTGACCATGATCTGTTCGGGCATGGTCGGGATGCCGCGGCCCGTGTAGCGGTCGGCGATCATCTGCCGCAGCGCGGGCAGACCTGCCGGGTAGTCGCCGTGGGTGTGGGCGTACGGTGCGAGCTCCTCCAGGGCGCCCTGGACCGCCCGGGTCAGCCACGGTTCGGGGGCGGGCAGCGACGCGCAGCCCAGATCGATCATCGAACCGAGCGACTCCGGGGGAAGCGGTTCCAGGCCGCGTGCGGGCAGCGGGTTGCCCGCGGGCACGGCGGTCCAGCTGCCGGCTCCCCGGCGGGACTCCAGGAACCCTTCGGTCCGCAGTGCCTCGTACGCCGCGGCGACGGTCGTGCGGCTGACGGACAGGGCGAGCGCCAGTTCGCGCTCGGCGGGGAGCCGGGCGGCGACCGGCACCCGGCCTTCGAGGACGAGCAGACGCACCCCGTCGGCCAGCGCGCGATACGCGGGCGGCCGGCGAGCACCCGGTACGGCGGACCGGGGCTGTTGGGCCTGGAGCTGCCGGGCGAGCTGTGCCGCGCCGACCGCCGAAGTCCACTGCGCCATGAAAATCAGTCCACCTTCCTCGGATTGGCCATAGTTGGCAGCCAATCCCCTGCCACAGAGTGACATGCGCCAGTCCACTACCACCACATCAGGGGGGCACCTCTTGTCCATCACGCCCGTCCCTCGCGGGGCGCACGTCACACGCAGGCTCATGCAGCTGTACGTCGGCCTCGCGCTGTACGGGGCGAGTTCGGCGCTCCTGGTCCGCGCCGGCCTCGGTCTCGAACCCTGGGGGGTGCTGCATCAGGGCCTCGCGGAGCGCACCGGGGTGTCCATCGGAGTCGTGTCGATCATCGTCGGCGCCGTCGTTCTGCTGCTGTGGATACCGATCAGGCAGCGCCCCGGCCTCGGCACCGTCTCCAACGTCTTCGCCGTAGGCATCGCCATGGACGGCACGCTCGCGCTCGTACCCGATGTGCACGGCCTCGCCGCACGGATCGCCGTGATGGTCGTGGGCATCGCGGTCAACGGCGTCGCGACGGGGCTGTACATCGCCGCGCGGTTCGGCCCGGGACCGCGCGACGGGCTCATGACCGGCCTGCATCTGCGTACCGGCCGCTCCATCCGGCTCGTCCGCACCCTGATCGAGGTGGCGGTCGTGGTCACCGGCTTCGTGCTCGGCGGCTCCCTCGGCGCGGGCACGGTGCTGTACGCCCTGGCCATCGGCCCGCTCGCCCAGTTCTTCCTGCGCCTCTTCGCCATCGACGGAAAGCCTGCCGAGAAGCCGACCGAGAAGCCGGCCGAGGAACCGGCCGCCGCGTCCGGCGAAAGCGCCACCGACGCCTGCGGGCCGAACGGCGGCGACGCCACCGCCCGGACACCGGATCGGGCCATACTGCCCAAGTGACCTCCGTACGCCATCCCTACCTGGACCATCCCGCGACGATCCCCTTCGCGCACCGAGGCGGTGCGGCGGGCGGGATCGAGAACACGACGGCCGCGTTCCGTCGGGCCGCCGACGCCGGATACCGCTACTTCGAGACCGATGTGCACACCACGGCGGACGGCCGCCTGGTGGCCTTCCACGACAGCACTCTGGACCGGGTGACGGACGCCCGGGGCCGGATGGCCGAGCTGCCGTGGAGCGAGGTGCGGCAGGCCAGGGTTGCGGGCCGGGAGCCGCTGCCGCTGTTCGAGGAACTGCTGGAGACGTTCCCCGAGGCCCGCTGGAACGTCGACATCAAGGCCGAGTCCGCCCTGGTCCCACTGATCGGTCTGATCCGCCGGACGGATGCCTGGGACCGGGTGTGCGTCGGCTCGTTCTCGGAGGCCCGGGTGGCCAGGGCGCACCGCCTCGGCGGGCCTCGGCTGGCCACCTCCTACGGCGTGCGCGGCGTGCTCGGCCTGCGGCTGCGCTCGTACGGCATCCCTGCGGCAGTGCGGTCCGGCGCGGTGTGCGCACAGGTGCCGGAGAGCCAGAACGGCGTCAAGGTGGTCGACCGGCGCTTCGTGCGCGAGGCGCACGCACGCGGACTCCAGGTGCACGTCTGGACGGTGAACGAACCGGAGCGGATGGCAGCGCTCCTCGACCTCGGTGTGGATGGCATCATGACCGATCACATCGAGACGCTGCGCACGGTGCTGAGCGAGCGGGGGGCGTGGGCCTGACGCCGGCCGTGCGGGGTCTCCACGGGGAGAGACGAGGGGGTGCGCCTTGAGCGCCGACACCGCCGAGCCGACGGGACTCACGACGGGTTCCGCCTACGCCGCGAGCCGCAGACGCGAGCAGCGCGGCTGGTATTTCTACGACTTCGCCTGCTCCGTCTACTCGACGAGCGTACTGACGGTGTTCCTCGGCCCCTATCTGACGTCGGTCGCCAAGGCGGCCGCCGACGCCGACGGTTTCGTCCATCCGCTCGGCATACCCGTGCGTGCCGGATCGCTCTTCGCCTACGCGGTCTCCGTGTCCGTCGTCGTCGCGGTGATCGTGATGCCGATCGTGGGTGCCGCCGCGGACCGGACGGGGCGGAAGAAGCCGCTGCTCGCGGCCGCCGCCTACGTGGGCGCCGCCGCGACCACCGGCATGTTCTTCCTGGACGGTCACCGCTATCTGCTGGGCGCGTTCCTGCTGATCGTGGCGAACGCCTCGATGTCCGTGTCGATGGTGCTCTACAACGCCTACCTCCCGCAGATCGCCGAGCCCGACGAGCGGGACGCGGTCTCCTCCCGCGGCTGGGCCTTCGGGTACACCTCGGGCGCCTTCGTCCTCGTCCTGAATCTGGTCCTGTACACGGGCCACGACTCCTTCGGCCTCTCCGAGTCCGACGCGGTGCGGATCTGTCTCGCGTCGGCCGGCGTGTGGTGGGGCGCCTTCACCATCGTGCCGCTGCGACGGCTGCGCGACCGGCGGGTGACGCCGGGCGGCGAGGGGGCGGTCGGTTCGGGGTGGCGGCAGCTGCTGGCCACCCTGCGCGACATGCGCCGCCATCCGCTGACGCTCTCGTTCCTGCTGGCGTATCTCGTCTACAACGACGGTGTGCAGACGGTGATCTCCCAAGCCTCCGTATACGGCTCCGAGGAGCTGGGGCTCGACCAGACGACGCTGATCACGGCCGTACTGCTGGTGCAGGTGCTGGCGGTGGCCGGAGCGCTGGCGATGGGCCGACTGGCCCGGGTGTACGGGGCGAAGAGCACGATCCTCGGCTCGCTCGCCGTCTGGACGCTGATTCTCGTGGCCGGCTACTTCCTGCCCGCCGACGCACCGGTCTTCTTCTATGTGCTGGCCTCGGCGATCGGTCTGGTGCTCGGCGGCAGCCAGGCGCTGTCGCGCTCACTGTTCTCCCATCTGGTCCCGCGCGGCAAGGAGGCCGAGTACTTCTCCGCGTACGAGATGAGCGACCGCGGACTGAGCTGGCTGGGACCGCTGGTGTTCGGTCTCGCGTACCAGCTGACCGGAAGCTACCGCGATGCGATCATCTCGTTGGTGATCTTCTTCGTGATCGGTTCCGTACTGCTCGCGAGGGTGCCGGTCCGGCATGCCGTGGCGGCCGCGGGCAATCCCGTTCCGGAACGGATTTAGACGTTGAAGTGAAAGGCCGGTAGTGTACGCCTTTGGCCTGCCCGGAGGACCGTTACTGCGAGTGGAAGAAGCCGAACCGTTGGGTGACAACTTCTGCTAGATGTGACAAACCGGGCATTGGCGGGTACTTGAACCCTGGGAAACCTGAATAAGCAGCGGCACGACGGGCGACGCATGACCGGCAACGGGAATCTTTACCGCCGACCGGACGTTGACCGGATGACGACGACAGCGACACCTGTCCTGTGGGCGACAAGCCCGGGAGGCACGATTCATGAGTGAGCGAGCTCTCCGCGGCACGCGACTCGTGGTTACCAGCTACGAGACGGACCGCGGCATCGATCTGGCCCCGCGCCAGGCGGTGGAGTACGCATGCCAGAACGGACATCGATTTGAGATGCCGTTCTCGGTAGAGGCGGAAATTCCGCCGGAGTGGGAGTGCAAGGCGTGCGGCGCCATGGCACTCCTGGTGGACGGGGATGGCCCCGAGGAGAAGAAGGGCAAGCCTGCGCGTACGCATTGGGACATGCTCATGGAGCGGCGCACACGCGAGGAGCTGGAGGAGGTGCTGGCCGAGAGGCTGGCGGTTCTGCGCTCCGGAGCCATGAACATCGCCGTGCATCCGCGGGACAGCAGGAAGTCTGCCTGACCGCAGGGCATCGCAGCGCGAGAGAGCCGCGGGCTGTGACACACCGAGTGTGTGTCGCAGCCCGCGGCTCTGTCGCGTCGCGGGTCGGTGCTCAGGGAGTCAGCGGCGGCCGGGGGCCCTCGCCGGGACGGGAACCCGGCTGTGCGCCGTCCTGACGGATGACCTCACCCTGCACGACCTTTCCGTCCGGCCGGTGAATCCTGGCCTGCTGGAAGGCGTCGGAGAGGCTGCCGGGGGCCGCCGCACGCATCCGGCGATCCAGCGACCGCTCCGCGTACCGGCCCAGCGCCGAACGGACCGGCGGCACCAGCAGCAGGAGCCCCGCGACGTCGGAGATCAGCCCCGGGATCATCAGCAGCAGCCCGCCGAGCATCAGGAAGCCATTGCCCCTGCTTCCCTGGGGCTCGGTCTGCGGAGCGGAGGCCCCGGGCTGCCCCGGCATCCGCTGGAGCGTCTCGGTGAGGTTGCGGAAGGCCCGGCGGCCGGCCCGCTTCATCACCGCGGCCCCGAGCACGATCCCCGCGACCAGAAGCAGCAGCACGGTGAAACCGCCCGCCGCGTCGGCCACGACGGTGAGCAGCCAGATCTCCAGCACCGCCCAGGCGGCGATGGCGAGGGGGACGAAGGTGCGGGCGCGTGAAGGCCTCGGGGCGGTCGGGGGCGGTGTGCTGCCGGTCGTCATGGTCCCCAGTGTGCCCGTACGCGCGTCCAAGCGGGGTATGGGGGTGATCACGAGCGGCGGACCGGAGCCCGCCGCCCCCCGCCGGATCAGGTCGCCTTGCGGCCGAGGACCCGGTTCGTACGGGAGGTGACCCCCCACGAGGTGACCCGCCAGAGCGCCTCGACCAGGATGTCGCGGCTCATCTTCGAGTCGCCGATCTCACGGTCGACGAAGGTGATCGGAACCTCGACGACGTGATATCCGGCATCGATGGCGCGGCGGGCCAGGTCGACCTGGAAGCAGTAGCCCTGCGAGGCGACCCGGTCGAGACCGATGCCCTGCAGGGTCTCGGCGCGGAAGGCCCGGTACCCACCGGTGACGTCCCTGGTCTGCAGGCCGAGGAGGAGCCGGGAGTACGTGCTGCCGCCACGGGAGATCATTTCGCGGGACTTGGGCCAGTTGACCACGCGTCCGCCCGGCACCCAGCGGGAACCCAGCACCAGGTCCGCGCCCTTGAGCGCGGTGAGCAGCCGGGGCAGTTCCTCGGGCTGGTGGGAGCCGTCGGCGTCCATCTCCACGAGCACGCCGTAACCGTGCTCGATGCCCCAGTCGAACCCCGCGAGGTAGGCCGCACCCAACCCTTCCTTGCCCTTGCGGTGCAGCACCTGGACCTGGCTGTCCGCGGAGGCGAGCTCGTCGGCGACCTTGCCCGTGCCGTCGGGGCTGTTGTCGTCGGCGACCAGGATGTCGGCTTCCGGCACAGCGGCGCGCACCCGGCTGACGATCGGCTTGATGTTCTCGGCCTCGTTGTAGGTCGGAATGATCACCAAGGTTCTGCCCAGCGGGCCGTATCGCCTCTGACCGCCGTCGTTCACTTACTGCCCCTTAAGTCCGTACGCAGGTGCACACCATATCCAGCGCGCGGGGGCCCGTTGCCGACACGGTCGGCCGGAAACCGGCACCGCCGCGGACAGATGGAGGGAAGTGCGGACAGACTCCCTGGGGGGAACGACGGGAACTACGGATGGGGGCCCAGCGCCCTTCGGGCCGACCTGGGACCCGCTGGCTGCGGATCGACCTAGAGCCGTTGTCTACTGAACGTCCGGGCCCCACCCGGGTCGCACCTACCGTCCGGCTGAAACCTTCCCTCGCCCCCGAGGCGCGGGCGCTGAACCTGGCTGTCAGTGGTGGTGCGCCGGTGCGGCACACCACCCCATGACCCAGCGGCGTTCGACGACTGCGTGGAGGTTTAACCGGTCGGACGTCCTGTGGTGGACTCGGCCGAACCTACCGGCCGGTGGGCGCGTTCTGTCAATAGCCGCCTGACCTGCAATGTTTACGGAACTTGCCTGGTCAGTAGCGAAGATCCGCAGGTCGCGGCGGAACAGGGGCTTCTTCGATCGGCGGTACGAAATGTCCGGACGTCACTCGTTCGGCCGTACGAAGACCGTTTGTCCGAAGACCACGGTGCGAAGACAGACCGGGAGCTCCGCGCCCGGGGTGAGATCCGGCAGTCCGGGCGTTCCCGATCTCGGGTCGGTCGACCAGCGGGCCACCCGGTCGTCCGGTGCCTGAACCAGCAGGTCGGAGGTGCGCCAGATCGCGTAGTCGGCCGGGGCACCGGGCACCAGGGTCCCCGCGTCGTCGCGGCCGACGGCCCGCCAGCCGCCCCTGGTGTGGGCGGTGAAGCCGGCCCGCACGGAGATCCGGTGCTCGGGCGTGCGATGGAAGGCGGCGGCGCGCACGGTCCCCCACGGGTCCAGCGGGGTCACCGGGCTGTCCGAGCCGAAGGCCAGCGGCACACCGGCCCGCAGGAGCGCCGCGTACGGGTTGAGGGTCCTGGCCCGCTCGGCCCCGAGCCGCTGGACGTACATGCCCTCCTCGCCGCCCCAGGCCGCGTCGAAGGCGGGCTGCACGGAGGCGGTCAGGCCCAGTTCCGCGAAGGCGGCCACGGTCTCGGGCGTGAGCATCTCGGCGTGCTCGACACGGTGCCGGGCGGCCCGGATCCGGGCCGGGCCGAGCGTCTCGGAGGCGGCGCGGACGCCCTCCACCACGGCGGTGACCGCCGCGTCGCCGATGGCATGGAAGCCGGCCTGCAGCCCGGCCTCGGTGCAGGCGGTGACATGGGCGGCGATCCCCGCCGCGTCCAGGTGGGCGGTACCCGTGTGTCCGGCCGGACCGTCGGCGTACGGCTCGTGCAGGCAGGCGGTGTGCGAGCCGAGGGAGCCGTCGACGAAGAGGTCCCCGGCCGCGCCGATCGCGCCGAGTTCCCGGACGCGACGCGCGTCCTTCTCGTCGGCGACCTGCTCGGCCCAGTAGCCGAAGACCCGCGGTCCGTTCTCCGCGGCGGCGAGCTTCAGCAGAGCGACGAAGTCCTCCTCGTCGGAGATGTCGGGGCCGCCGCACTCGTGGACGGTGCCGATGCCGAGCGACGCGGCGTGGCGCAGGGCGGCGCGCTGGGCGTCGGCGCGCTGCTGCGGCGAGACGGCGCCGTGGGCCGCGGAGCGCACAGCGTGGTGGGCGGCGCCGGTCAGCGGGGCGTCGGGGTGGTACCCGGTCAGCGCGGTGACGCCCGGGACCAGATCGAGCAGGGCGGTGGTGACCACCGCCGAGTGCACATCGACACGGGGCAGGTAGACCGGCCGTCCACCGGCGGCGGCGTCGAGTTCGGCGCGCGACGGCGGGCGCTGCTCCGGCCATCGCGTGGCGTCCCAGCCATGGCCGAGGACGACCCGGTCCGCCGGGTGCGCCGCCACGTACGCGCGCAGCAGGCCGAGCGATTCGCCGAGGGTCCGGGCACCGGAGAGGTCGAGGCCGGTGAGAGCCAGTCCGGTCGATGTGGTGTGGACGTGGGCGTCGGTGAACGCGGGGGTGACCAGCGCGCCTTCGAGGTCGATCACCTCGTCGACGCCGCTCGCGAAGGCGTCGGCGGCTCCTTCCGAGCCCACCCAGGCGACGCGGCCGCGTTCGACGACCATGGCGGTGGCGAACGGATCGGCGGGGCTGTGGACGTCTCCACCGCGCAGCAGCACGGTGCGGTGTTCACTCTGGGGGGCGGTGCTCTCGGTCATGGGACCAGTCTCGCGCCTGCCCGGACCCGCCCGCTCCGCGGCCCCCTCAGATCTGCGGCGGCCTGGCCTCGTACGGCGTGGAGAGGACGACGGTGGTCCGGGTGGACACACCGGCCAGCGAACGGATCCGGGTGAGCAGGTGCTCCAGCTCCAGCGGCGTCGCGACCCGCACCTTGAGGATGTAGTTCTCGTCACCCGCGACGCTGTGGCACGCCTCCAGCTCCGGGACGCCCGCGAGCCGGTCCGCGATGTCGTCCGGCGCGCTCGGGTCGAAGGGTTTCACCGAGATGAAGGCGGTGAGCGGCAGGCCGACGGCCTCGGGGTCGACGACCGCGGCATAGCCCCGGATCACCCCGCGCTGCTCCAGCCTGCGGACACGCTGATGAACGGCCGAGGTGGACAGGCCCGTGGCCTTGCCCAGGTCGGTGTAGCTCATCCGCCCGTCCTTGACGAGCAACTCCACGATCTGTCGGTCCAGCTCCTCCATGTGGATCAATCTATTGCCCCGGGCACCTCCAGGCACAGCGGCGAGGGGCCCGGAAGGGCACCCGAGGCGAGCATGTGACGAATGCCACAGGTTTACGGGGCGGTAGCCACCCCACTGGCGGTTACGGCCGAGGCGCGACGGGAAGTGCTTGCTGTGGTCGAGGCCGTGGCGCCTTGTCGGCCCACCCGAGGGGGGAATTTCCCATGCAGAGCCTGAAGCTCACCCGTCGTACCGAACCGGATCCCGCTGATCCGGTCGAGGACGTCGCTCCCGACGCGTACGAGACGCTCGAGATGTACCGAGTGATCTGCCCGGACTGCGCGCAGCCGATCGCGCTGCTGGCGGACGAGGACGTACTGCCGGAGCACGCGCTGTGCCCGACCCCGTGGAACCCGTTCGTCCTGACGGTCTGCGACGGTACGGGCCGCGCGGCGTCGCACGCCCGGCCCGCCGACGAGTCGCTCGACCTCCAGGAGCAGGAGACGGGCCTGCTGTTGACGCTTCCTCAGGGGTTCGACTGGCGGATGCAGCCGTTCTCGCACGCCGGCGGCCCCGGGTCGCGACCGTTGCGGATACGGCGCGAAGCCGCCTGAGGCCCCCGCGTCCGCGCGGGACCGCCCGGATCTCTCCGGGTCCGCACGACGCAGCTGTGCCGCACCACGACGGCCCGACCGGCGTGGTGCCCGCTGCCGAAGACTCCGCCGCCCGGGGGCCCGGGCGAACGGGCTCGCGAATCGTCCGGGCAGTGACCAGGGCACGCCCGGCGCCGTTGGCCAGGCATGACCCTGCTGCATTCAACGGCCGGTCCCGGTCGTCGCCGTCTCGCCGATCCCACCGCCGAAGAATCGGTTCCGCAGCCCGGTTCACAGCCGGTGCCGCAGCCCGCGCCTCCCCGGCCGGCACCGCGAACGGTGCCGCACTCCACCGATCCCCCCATCTACCGGGCCCTGCTCCGTCATTGGGAGGGCTCCGGCCGGACCCTGCCGGGCCGCCACGACCAGGAGTGGAACCGGATCATGACGACGCCCGTGTGGTCGGAGCGGCCGCTGCGGATCAGCGTGTCTCAGGGCCCGCGAGGTGGCGCGCGATGACCATCCGCTGGATCTGATTGGTGCCTTCGACGATCTGCAGCACCTTGGCCTCGCGCATCAGCCGCTCGACGGGGAAGTCGAGGGTGTAGCCGTATCCGCCGAGCACCTGGACGGCATCGACGGTGACCCGCATGGCCGCGTCCGTGCAGAACAGCTTGGCCATGGCCGCCTGGCGCGAGAAGGGCTTTCCCTCGTCGCGCAGCCGGGCCGCCTCCAGATACAGCGCGCGGCCCGCCTCGATCTGCGTGGCCATGTCGGCGAGCATGAAGCGCAGGCCCTGGAAGTCCGCGATGGGACGGCCGAACTGCTGCCGTCCGGTGGCATAGGCGACGGCCTCGCCCAGGGCCGCCTGGGCGACTCCGATCGCGCAGGCGGCGATGCCCAGGCGGCCGGAGTCGAGTGCGGACAGGGCGATCGCGAAGCCCTGGCCCTCCTCGCCGATCCGGCGCGCGTCGGCGACCCGTACGCCGTCGAAGTTCAGCTGGGCGGTGGGCGAGCCCTTCATGCCCATCTTCTTCTCGGGGGCGGCCGCGTTCAGCCCCTCGGCGTCGCCCGGGACCAGGAAGGCGGTGATGCCCCGGGGACCTTCGTTCCCGGTGCGGGCGAGCACCGTGTAGAAGTCGGCGATGCCGCCGTGGGTGATCCACGCCTTGGTGCCGGTGACGACCCAGTCGTCGCCGTCCCGTACGGCCTTCGTGCGGAGCGAGGCGGCGTCGGAGCCGGAGGCGGGTTCGGAGAGGCAGTAGGCACCCAGCAGACCCCCTCCCAGCATCGCCGGGAGGTGTTCGGCCTGCTGCTCCTTGGTGCCGTATCCGGCGAGCGCGTGGCAGGCGAGGGAGTGGACGCTGACGCCGAGACCGACGGTGAGCCGGGCGGTCGCGAGCTCCTCCAGGACCTGGAGGTAGACCTCGTACGGCTGGTCACCACCGCCGTGGGCCGAGTCGTAGGGCAGCCCGAGCAGTCCGGACTCGGAGAGGAGGGTGAAGACTTCGCGCGGGAACCGGCCCGCGTCCTCCTCCTCGGCCGCCCGTGGCGCGATCTCTCGCTGGGCCATGTCGCGCACGAGCGCGATGAGCTGCCGGGACTCCTCGGTGGGCAGACGGCGTTCCACCAATTGCGGGGCACGGTCGGACATGACGGCGCTCTCCTCCCTGTCGGGCGTTGCGACGGTCGCGCGCGCGGGGTGTGGGCGGCGCCGCCGGGGGGCTTCCGGGCGGGGCCCGGAAGAGCACTGCTGCTCAACCGATGCCCACCCCTCGGATTACGAGAGCTGCTGGCCAGCGGCTGTGGCGGCTTGAGTATGCCCGATCGGACGATATCCGTCACGGGGTGAGGGAGCGACTCGGCGGCGGGCGGGACGATCACCGAGATTGGTCCGAACCATTGACCCAACTGGTCTAGTCCATCTACGGTTCCACTCCAACCGGGCTTTCCGCGTTCATGCCAATTCGACCGGACGGCCGGAAGCACGCCCCCCACTCGCGAGTTCCCTCCCCCACGAGGAGACAAGATGTTTGGACCGCAGCGTCCCCGCGCCCGTTTCCGGGCGCTCGCCGCAGCCGCCTGTACCGCCGCCCTCGGCGCCGCCCTGCTGGGTGTCGCGGGCACCGCACCGGCCGGCGCGGCCCCCACCACCCCGCGGGCCGCGGCCCCCGCAGCCGACCGGGCCGCCCCCACAGCGGCCGGCGACAAGGTGGTCGGATATTTCACCAACTGGGGTGTCTACCAGCGCAATTACCACGTCAGGAACATCGAGACCTCGGGCTCGGCCGACAAGCTCACGCACATCAACTACGCCTTCGGCAATGTCACCGGCGGCAAGTGCGCGATCGGCGACTCCTACGCCGACCACGAGAAGGCCTACACGGCCGACCAGTCGGTCGACGGTGTGGCGGACACCTGGGACCAGGACCTGCGCGGCAACTTCAACCAGCTGCGCAAACTGAAGAAGCTTCATCCGAACCTCAAGGTCATCTGGTCGTTCGGCGGCTGGACCTGGTCCGGCGGCTTCGGCGAGGCGGCGAAGAACCCGGCCGCGTTCGCCGAGTCCTGCTACAACCTGGTGGAGGACCCCCGCTGGGCCGATGTCTTCGACGGCATCGACATCGACTGGGAGTACCCCAACGCCTGCGGTCTGACCTGCGACACCAGCGGACGTGACGCCTACGGCAACCTGCTCGCCGCCCTGCGCTCCAAGTTCGGTGCGGACCATCTCGTCACCTCGGCGATCTCCGCCGACGGTTCCGACGGCGGAAAGCTCGACGCCGTCGACTACGGTGGCGCGGCGAAGTACGTCGACTGGTACAACCCGATGACGTACGACTTCTTCGGCGCCTGGGACGCCAAGGGGCCGACCGCCCCGCACTCCCCGCTGACCTCCTACAGCGGCATCCCGAAGGAGGGCTTCAACAGCGAGGCCGCCATCGACAAGCTGAAGTCCCAGGGCGTCCCCGCCTCGAAGCTGCTGCTCGGCATCGGCTTCTACGGCCGCGGCTGGACCGGGGTCACCCAGGACGCGCCCGGTGGCACCGCGACCGGCGCCGCTCCGGGCACATACGAGGCGGGCATCGAGGACTACAAGGTGCTCAAGAACAGCTGCCCGGCGACCGGCACCGTCGCCGGCACGGCGTACGCGCACTGCGGCACCAACTGGTGGAGTTACGACACCCCGGCCACCATCGCCACCAAGATGACCTACAAGAACCAGCAGGGACTGGGCGGCACCTTCTTCTGGGAGCTCAGCGGCGACACCACCGACGGCGAGCTGATCAAGGCCATCGACTAGTCACGTAGCCATGGCACGAGGGGCGGGGCGGCGGGCCGATCGGCCTTCCGCCCCGTTTCGTCCACGTCGAGTCGGTCCCAAAAGGGTCCGACCGGCGGTGGTTCACGCGGCGTTCCCGCTCCGGACGAAGCTCCCGCGGCCCACTCCGGCATGATGGTGCCGCACCCGCTCCGACAATGTGTTCCCCGGACCGAGGTGTGGCCCCAAGGAGGAGGATTCCGCTTGTCACGCCAGGTTCTGACGGTCTGTCCAGAGCGGCCCGACGGCTTTCGAACGATCGGGGAGGCGCTGGCCAGGGCGCGCAACGGCGCCGTGATCAGCGTCCGTTCCGGCACCTATGCCGAGAGTCTGGTCATCACCGTCCCCGTCACCGTCGTCGCCGAGCAGTCCCGCGGCAGCGTCGAGATATGCCCGCCGCACGGCAGCGCCGTGGTGCTCCAGGCCGAAGCCGTGATGCTCACCGACCTGGTGCTGCGCGGCCGGGACGAGGAGCTGCCGGTCGTGGACGCCTCACGCGGCCAGATCGCGATGGACGGCTGCGACATCACCGGCGCCTCGTGGACCGCCCTGCTGGCCCGCGGTGCCGGCTCGGTGGCCCTGCGGGACTGCCGGGTGAGCAATCCGCGCGGCGCGGGGCTGGTGGTGACCTCGACGGTGGAGAGTTCCGCCGAGTCCTGCACGGTGCAGCACCTGGGCACCTCGGGTGTGGTGATCGGCGAGCGCGGCCGGATCACGTTGCGGGGCTGCACCATCCGCGACGCCCGCGCCAACGGAGTTCTCGCCAATGGCGAGGGCCAGGGTTCGGTCGAGGAGTGCGACATCTCCTCCACCGACAAGCCGTCCATCGCGCTGGAGGAGCAGAGCACCACCCAGGTGCTGAGGACCGTGGTCCACGACACCAGTGTCGGCCTCCACCTCTCCTCGTCGGCCCGGACGGTGCTGGAGGACATCCGGGTGACCGGCACGAGCGGGCCGGGCATCGTCCTGTCGGGCGGCACCGATCCGCTGCTGCGCCGGTGCCGCACCGCCCGTACGAAGGGCCCCGGGCTGCTCGTCTCGGACCGGGCCCGCGGCACCTTCGAGGACTGCTGGCTGGACTCGGCGCAGGACGCCGCGCTGCATGTGCGGGGCTCGGCGTCCCCGGTGCTCATCGGGTTGACCGTCCGGGACTGCGCGCAGACGGGCGTACTGCTGGAGGAGGAGTCGGTCGCCGAGCTGGACCGCCTCGAAGTGCTCGACGCCGGCGGCACGGGTGTCCGGATACGGTCCGGCGCCAACCCGCTGGTGCGCAGGGCCAGGATCGGCGCCCCGAAGGGCAACGGCGTGGAGATCGTCAAGGACGGCCGCGGCCGGCTGGAGGACTGCGAGATCGACCGTCCCGGTGACGCCGGGATCCGGGTCGCCGACGACGGCAGCGTCTACGTCGGCGGGGGCGCCGTGCGCGGCGCCGCGCACGGCATCTCCGTGGCGGCGGGCGGCAGCGTCACCGTCCGGGACTGCGACGTCCAGGAGTCCACGGACACAGGTGTTCTGGTCGAGGACGGCGGCGAACTGACCGCGACCCGGCTGCGGGTCACCGCAGCGGCGGGACACGGTGTGCTGCTGGCCCAGGGCGGCCGGGGCGCCTTCACCGCCTGCGAGGTCGGCGGCTCGGGCCGGGACGGCTTCCGGGTGGAGACCACGGCCGCGGTGTCGGTGGTCAACTGCACCGCCCGGGACAACGAGGGCGGCGGTCTGGTGCAGGCTCTGGCGGGCGACCGGCTGGCGGTCGAGCAGCTGACCAGTACGGGCAACGGAAAGCGGGACGCCTGGGGGCTCGGCGAGGCCGAGGGCACCGACCCGGCCGGGACGGGCGCCTTTGGGAGCGATGCCGGGACGGCCCGCGAGGACGGCCCGCTGGCCGAACTCGACGCGCTGATCGGCCTGGAGAACGTCAAGCACCAGGTGCGCACGCTGGTCAATCTGATCCAGCTCGCCCAGCGGCGTGCCCGCCTCGGCCTGCCGGCTCCGCCGATGAGCCGCCATCTGGTCTTCTCCGGTCCGCCCGGCACCGGCAAGACGACCGTGGCACGGCTGTACGGGGCGATCCTCGCCGAACTGGGTGCGCTGCCCTCCGGCCACCTGGTGGAGGTCTCGCGCGCGGACCTGGTGGCGCAGATCGTCGGCGGAACCGCCATCAAGACCACCGAGACGTTCAAACGGGCCCTGGGCGGGGTGCTGTTCATCGACGAGGCGTACAGCCTGCTGTCGGACGGGCGGGGCTCGGGCGCCGACTTCGGCCGTGAGGCCGTCGACACGCTCCTGAAGCTGATGGAGGACCATCGCGACGACGTGGTCGTGGTGGCCGCCGGATACGCCGACGAGATGCGTGATTTCCTCGGTTCCAACCCGGGACTCGCCTCGCGCTTCTCCCGTACGGTCGAGTTCGAGAACTACGCGGTCCCCGAACTGGTCGCGATCATCGAGAGCATGTGTGCCCATCACCGATACGAGCTCGACGAGTCGACACTCACCGCGCTCGCCACGCACTTCGAGCGGATGCCCAGGGACGCCGGCTTCGGCAACGGCCGGGCCGCCCGGCAGGTGTTCGAGGAGATGGTGGACCGCCAGGCGTACCGGCTGGCCGCACTCCCCGACGCCGATGAACTGGACCTCACCCGGCTGCTGCCCGAGGACGTCGGCGAGGAGGCCGCCGCCGCGGTGTCCGGGCAGTCGGCCGACGGCGGGACGGAGAGCGATCCGCTCGCCCGGCTCGGGGACTTGGTGGGGCTGGCCGCCGTGAAACGTGATGTCACCGATCTGGTCAATCTGCTGGCCACCGCGAAGAAGCGGGAGGCGGCCGGGCTGCCCGCGCCGCGGATCAGCCACCATCTGGTCTTCACCGGCCCGCCCGGCACCGGCAAGACCACGGTCGCCCGGCTCTACGGCGAGCTGCTGAAGTCGCTCGGTGTGCTGCCGCGCGGCCAGCTCGTCGAAGTGGCCAGGGCGGACCTGGTCGGCCGGTACGTGGGACACACCGCCCAGCTCACCCGGGAGGTGTTCGACCGGGCCAGGGGCGGGGTGCTGTTCCTCGACGAGGCGTACACGCTGACTCCGGAAGGCGCCTCGGGCAGCGGCGACTTCGGGCGCGAGGCGGTGGACACGCTGCTGAAGCTGATGGAGGACCACCGCGACGAGGTGGTGGTGATCGTCGCCGGCTACACCGGTGAGATGGAGCGCTTCCTGGCGTCCAACCCCGGCCTCTCCTCGCGGTTCTCCCGGCGGGTGGAGTTCGCCGACTACTCCTCGGACGAGCTGGTCACCATCGTCCGCCAGCACGCGACCGCGTCCGGATACGAGTGCGGTCCGGGGGCGGGTGCCGTCATGCGGGAGTACTTCGACGCGCTGCCCAGGGACCGTTCGTTCGGCAACGCGCGGCTGGCGCGGCAGGTTCTGGAAGGCATGATGACGCGCCAGGCGGGCCGGGTGAGCGCCATGGCGGCACCGGGTCTGGACGATCTGCGGCTGCTGCTCCCGGAGGATGTCGTACGTCCGCAGGCGGTGCCCGAATGACGCCCGGCCCTCGTGGACGGTGCGTGCGGCGCCGCACCGGTCGCCTTCCGGCCGCGGCGCTCCTCGCCGCGGCTCTGGTCCTGCCGGGAGCCGGTCCCGCGACCGCGGCCGACGGGCAGAAGGTCAGGCTGCCGGTGATGCCCGCACGGCTCGAAGCCGGTGATCCGTGCACCGGTGGGTCGAAAGCGCGGGCCACTGCGGTGCCGTGGGAGCAGCAGAACCTCCAGCTCGCCCGTACCTGGGCGTTCGGCAAGGGGGCGGGGGTGAAGGTCGCGGTGGTGGACACCGGGGTCTCGGCCGACGCGCCCACCCTCGCGGGCCGGGTCTCGGCGGTCGGTGGAGCCGGGGCGGACTGTGTCGGCCACGGCACGTTCGTGGCCGGGCTGATCGCGGCGGCCCCCGCCGCGAACGTGCGCGTCGCGGGCGTCGCCCAGGAGTCCCGGATCATCGCGGTACGAGGCACGAACGAGCGCGGGACCGCAACCGCGGCGTGGGGGGGGGGGGGGGGGGGGGGGGGGGGGCCCCGCGGGGGGGGGGGGGGGGCGGGGGGCGCCCCCCCCCCCCCCCCCGGCCCCCCCCCCCCCCCCCCGGGGGGGGGGGGGCGGGCCCCC
>NZ_JBIBYR010000023.1:50474-107018 GCF_043083485.1 Streptomyces sp. NPDC014727
CTTCGCCGGCTCCGACCCCGTCCCCACGTACCTCTTCGACGAGGTGGACGCGGGCGTGGGGGGGCCGGCCCCCCGGGGGGGGGGGGGGCGGGGTTGGGGGGGGGGCCCCCGACGCGGGGGCGAAGGTCGTCCAGGTCTCCCCCGCACTGGCCTCCGGCTCGCCCGCACTCACGTCGGCCGTGCAGTACGCGGCCGCCCACGACGCGCTGATCGTGGCCGCCGCGACCCCCGACCCGATGCGCTCGTCGCCGGGCCGGGAGCCCGAGCCGCCGCGCGACTACTGGCCCGCGTCGGCGCCCGGGGTCCTCTCCGTCATCGACATGGACTCCCGGGGCGCCCGTCCGGACAACGCGCCGGCCCCGCTCGGCGCGGATCTCGCCGCCCCCGGCGACGGGGTCGTGGGCGTCGGGCCGCGCGGAAGAGGGCACTTCATCGGTTCGGGGGCGTCGTTCGCCGCCGCCTACGCCGCGGGCACGGCCGCCCTCGTACGGTCGGCGCACCCGGAGCTCTCGGCCGCGGCCACCGCACGACGGCTGACCCGCACCGCCTATCCGGCGGACGTGCCGCACCTGGACCCGTACGCCGCCGTCACCTCCGTACAGGATCCGGCCGAGCACACCCGGGCCGAGCGGGACGACTCCGTGGTGCTGCCTCCGGGCAACGGCAGCGAGGGCGCCACTCGCAGGGCGGTGTGGATCACGGTGGCCGGTGGCTCCCTCGCGCTGCTGGTCGCCTGGGCCGCGCTGATCGTGCCCCGCGGCCGTTCGCGCGGCTGGCGTCCCGCGGCCCGCCGTCGGGTGGCCGGGGCGGGGACCGGTACACCGGGCGACTGAGCGAGCGTACGAAAGGACGAAGGGCCCCGGGGCGCCGCACCCCGGGGCCCTCGGGCCTCTCGTGCGGATCAGGCCGGATCAGGCCGGATCAGCCCGCGGGCGGCGCCCCGGGCTCGTCCGCCAGTGCGGTCTGCACGAGGGCGGCCTTGCGCCGGACGATGTACTGGGCCCGGCCCGGCGGCAGATTGCGCGGCTTCACATTACCGAACACATAGCCCTCCGACGGCGGGCAGGACAGCAGCATGCCGGGGGTGTTGACCTCGTCCAGGCGGCGCAGCAACTGGTCGTTGAGACCACGGCCCGCGCCGGTCGCCGAGCGCACGGCGACCACGTGCAGACCGACCTCGTAGCCGAGCGCGAGATGGTCCAGGAGCGGGGCGAACGGGTGATCGTAGGAGCCGGTGCCACCGACCATGTCGTAGTCGTCGACCAGGACGAACAACCGCGGGCCGGTCCACCAGTCGCACTGCCGCATCCGGGACGGGGCGATGTCCGGACCGGGGAGCCTGGTCTTGATGGCGCGGGCCGCGCCGCCGACCAGTTCGCGCAGGGAGTCGACCGCGACGACGTGTCCGAGGCGGTACTCCTCGGGTACGGCGTCGACGAGTTCGCGTCGGTAGTCGACCACCAGGATGCGCGCCTCGGCCGCGGTGTACCGCGCGGTGATGGCACGGACCAGCAGGCGCAGCAGATTGGTCTTGCCGCTCTCGCTGTCGCCCACGCCGATCAGGTGCGGCGTGCGGCCGAAGTCGTGCCAGACGGGCGAGAGGGTCTCCTCGTCCAGGCCGAGCGGGACGCGCAGCCCCTCGGTGCGCTCCGGCTCCGGGAGCTGGGCGGCCGGGAGACGGTGCGGCAGCATCCGGACCGGCGGCGCCGGCGGCCCTTGCCAGTGTCCGGCGATCCGGTCGACCAGGTCGGCGACTCCCTCGGCGAGGTCGTCCGCGCTGTCGCTGCCGTCGATGCGGGGCAGGGCGGTCAGGAAGTGGAGCTTGCCGTCCGTGGTGAGGCCGCGTCCGGCGCCGCGGGGCACGGTGGCTGCCTTGCGGATGTCGATCACCGAGTCCATCGGGTCGCCGAGCTTGAGTTCGAGACGGGTCAGGGACTGGTCACGGACCTGGGCGGGCAGCTCGATCCAGCGGGCGGTGGTGACGACGAGGTGGACGCCGTAGTTGAGGCCGCGGGCGGCGATCTGATGGAAGGTGGGGATCAGCGAGTCGAAGTCCTGCTTGACCGTGGACCAGCCGTCGACGACCAGGAAGACATCGCCGTGGGGCTCGTCGGGGAATTCCCCGGCGGCGCGGCGGCGCCGGTAGGAGGCCATCGAGTCGATGCCGTTGTCCTGGAAGAACTGCTCGCGCTCGTTGAGCACGCCGGTGACCTCGGCCACCGTACGGCTGATCCGTTCGGTGTCGAGCCTGCCCGCGACACCGCCGACATGCGGGAGCCGGGAGAGCGCGGACAGTGCGCCGCCACCGAAGTCCAAACAGTAGAACTGCACTTCGCGCGGGGTGTGGGTGAGAGCGAGCGCGCTGATCAGGGTCCGTACGACGGTCGACTTGCCGCTCTGCGAGCCACCCGCGATCGCGACATGGCCGCCGGACGCGGAGAGATCCACCATCAGTGGATCGCGGCGCTGCTCGAACGGCATGTCCACCAGCCCCAGTGGCACCTTGAGCGCGCCCGGTCCCCGTGTTCCCGCCGGAGTGAGGCCGCGGTCCGGGTCGGGCTCGGGGGACGGCAGCAGCAGGTCCAGGGCGGGCGGCAGGTCCAGCGGCGGCAGCCACACCTGGTGGGCGGGCGGTCCCGAGGCGCGCAGCCGGTCCAGAGCGACGGAGAGCAGCGTGTCGCCGCTGTCGGACTTCTCGGCCGAGGCGGCGGGTTCGGGATCGGGCGTGCGCGCGGGGGCCCGGGGAACCACCCAGTCGGTGGTCCAGGGCATCACCTGACTGGCGACCCTGGCCTGGACGGCGGCGCCGCGCCGCTTGCGGTACGGGCCGGAGACGTAGGCGGCCCGGAACCGGGTCAGCGCGTCGACACCGCTCTTGAGGAAGCCGCTGCCGGGCTGGGAGGGCAACTGGTACGCGTCGGGGACACCGAGCACACCGCGTGACTCCATCGCGGAGAAGGTCCGCAGCCCCACCCGGTAGGAGAGGTGGCTCTCCAGCTGGTGCATGCGTCCTTCGTCCAGACGCTGGGAGGCGAGCAGCAGATGGACGCCGAGTGACCGGCCGAGTCGGCCGATCATCACGAAGAGGTCCATGAACTCGCGGTGCGCGGAGAGCAGTTCGCTGAACTCGTCGACGACGACGAAGAGGCTGGGGAGCGGTGCGAGGTCGGCCCCGGCCGCTCGGGCCTTCTCGTACTCCAGCGCGGAGGTGTGATTACCGGCGCTGCGCAAGAGCTCCTGGCGGCGCACGAGTTCACCGTGCAGGGCGTCCTGCATGCGCTCCACGAGCGCGACTTCGTCGGCAAGGTTGGTGATCACCGCGGAGGTGTGCGGGAGTTCGTCGAGGCCGAGGAAGGTGGCGCCGCCCTTGAAGTCCACCAGGATGAAGTTGAGTGTTTCCGAAGAGTTCGTGAGGGCGAGGCCGAGCACCAGGGTGCGCAACAGCTCGCTCTTGCCGGATCCGGTGGCGCCGATCAGCATGCCGTGCGGGCCCATGCCGCCCTGCGCGGACTCCTTGATGTCCAGCTCCACCGGCACCCCGTCGGCGCCGACCGCGACCGGGACACGCAGCCGGGCGGCGCCGGTGGAGCGTTCCCAGAGGGTGGCCGGGTCGTGCCGGTACAGATCGGGGATGCCGAGCAGGGTGGTGAGTTCGACGTCGGTGTCCAGCGGCTGGGCGGCGTCCGAGGACAGACTCATCCGGTACGGGGCGAGCAGCCTGGCCAGCGCTTCGGCGGAACCGGGGCCCATGGCGTCGGGACGGCCGAGGAGGGTGGTCTGCTCCTTGCGGCTGCGGTCGGTACGGACGAGGTGCAGGCTGTCGGGCTGGATGTCCAGGCGCAGCGTGGTGCGCCCGGGACGCCAGCTGAGGGCGCCGGACAGGTCGAGAACGACGGCGTTGCGCAGGCCGGGGCCGTCCAGGCGGTGGCCCGCGGGCACGGTGGTGCCGTCGACGACGATCACGGTGAAGGGTTCGTCGCGGCCGGGTACGGCCTCGGGGTCGAAGGCGGGCCGCTCGGAGAATTCGGCGCCGAGCAGGTCCTCCAGGTCACGGAAGGTGGAGGCGACCATCCGGGAGGGTCCCGCGCCGTCCTGTTCCTGGGCGTGCTGGCTGTGCGGGAGCCATTTCACCCATTCCCATTCGGCGCGCCGCTCGTCGGCGACGCACAGGGCGATCCAGAGCTCCTCCGGCGGGTGGAAGAAGGCCAGTTGGGACAGGACCGCGCGGACGGTGTCGCGGACGGCCTGGTCGTCACCGCGGAACAGGATCCGGGTCCAGGAACGCAGATAGAGCCCCGTGGGCTGCTCGGGAACGATTCCGTACGCCTTGATGAACCGGCGCATCGCATGGGCGCAGAGCGGTTCGAGGTCCTCGACCGGCTTGGTGGATGTCGGGGTCAGGCGCAACGCGAGCTGCTGGTCGCCGACAGCTATCCGTACCTCGGCGAAGTCGTCGTCGGTGGTGCGGCGTTCCCAGAGCCGGGTGGAGCGGACCATGGTGCGCAGCACCCTGGGCTCGGGGTGCCGCCAGGCGAGGGCCTGCTGCTGGTCGCCGACCGCCTCGTGGACGCGCCGCCGGATCTGCGAGAGATAGCGCAGGTAGTCGCGGCGTTCGCCGCGCAGCCGCTGCTTGCGCTCTCCGCCCTTGCGCATCACCTGGCCGATGAGCATGGCGGCCGACGCGGTGACCATCATGCCGAGCGCCAGGTAGGTGAAGACGCTGCTGCCGCCGCCCGGACGCATGAACATCAGCATCATGGACACCGACATCATGGCCATCGGCAGATAGGTCCAGATCGCCGAGGAGTCGGGAACCGTCTCCGGCAGGGTCGGTGGCTCCTGGAGGTTCAGCTCTCCTTCGGGCATGTCCGGGCCGCGGCGGCGGGCTGGGCGGCGGAAGAGGACCACACTCAACGAACAGACTCCTTCGACGACGGCGACGGCCGGCCGCGGAACGGCGGCGAACCGCCCGCCGTGACGGGTGGACCGGGCCGGCGCGGGCACACGGGGGCGCCGACACGCGCACAAGCCGGACGGTTCCGGACCAACAGGGACTGCCGAGAGGTCCGTTGACAACGGTCCGGATGATGATCAGTAGTCTGCATCCGATCGCCAAGCGCGTCCACGTCGCATCCGACAAGTCCCCGAGAACGCGAGCCCTCACCGTGACCGACAGCTCCGTGGCGGGCCTGTGCCGCCTCACCATACGTGCCCCCGAAAAGACCATCGACCTTGCGGTGCCGGCCGATGTGCCGGTGGCCGATCTCCTGCCCACCGTGCTGCGTTACGCGGGTGAGGAACTGGAGGAGAACGGCCTGGACCACAGCGGCTGGGTGCTGCAACGGCTGGGCGGACCGGCCCTGGACGACGAGGGAACCCTGGAGACCCTCGATCTCAAGGACGGTGAGGTGCTGTACCTGCGCCCGCACACCGACGCCCTTCCCGAAGTACGCCTGGACGACCTGGTCGACGGCATCGCCAGTGTGGTGCGCGACCGGCTCCACGGCTGGACCGCCGACTCCAGCAGACGGCTGCTGCGCGCCCTGTGCGTGCTGACTCTGCTGACCGGACTCGCGCTGCTGGCCTGGCCGGGCGGCCCGGTCGGCGTCCGCGCCGCCGGAGCGGGCGCGGTGGGTGCGCTGCTGCTGGCCGGGGCCGCCTCGGCGAGTCGCGCGGTGGGCGACGCGGCCGCCGCGGCGCTGCTCGGGGCGATGGCGAGTCCGTATCTGGCGCTGGCCGGCTGGCTGTTGCCGGGCGGCGATCTGAACGGCCCGGACGTGCAGGAGGTGCTCGGCGCCCGGCTGTTGGCCGCGGGGGCGGCCGGGGCGGGCGGTGCGGTGCTCGGGCTCGCCCTCGCGGCCGTGTCCGTGCCGTTCTTCCTGGCGACGGCGGTGTTCTGGTGTGCCGTCGCACTGGGCGGGGCGCTCGCCGGGCCCGCGGATCTGACGATGGACGGAGCGGCGACGGTGCTCGCCGCGCTGTCCGTGGTGCTGGGCGGCTTCGTACCGGCTCTGGCGTTCAAGCTGGCGGGGATGCGGATGCCCGCGCTGCCGACCAACCCGCAGCAGTTGCAGGAGGGCATCGAGCCGTACGCCGGTGGCGAGGTGACCACCCGGACCGAGCTGGCGGGCGGCTGGATGACCGCCCTGTACGGGGCGGCGGGCGCCATCTGCGCCGCGTGCCTCGTCGTGCTGGCCGACGACCCGAACCTGCCGGAGACCCTGACCGCCTCGGTGCTCTCGCTGCTTCTGCTGCTGCACGGGCGCGGCATGGTCAATGTGCCGCAGCGCCTCGCGCTGCTGCTGCCCGGTGTCTGGGGTGCGCTGCTGCTGACCGTGGCGTCGGCGGCGTCACTGACCCCTGGTGAGCGGCCGCTGCTGGTCGCGGGGCTCGTGGCGTTCACCGCACTGCTGGTGATCGTGTCCTGGACGGTGCCCGGCCGTCGTCTGGTGCCGTACTGGGGCCGCGCGGCCGAACTGCTGCACTCGGCACTGGCGATCAGCCTGCTGCCGCTCGCGCTCTGGGTGCTCGGCGTCTTCGCCGCGCTCCGGGCGATCAACGGCTGACCCGGAAGGTATGCGACATGCAGTCCAAGCGTGACCAAGTCCAGGCGCACACCTTCGTGATGGGCCGGCTGACCTCGGGGATGCTGCTGGCCGATCCGGACGCCCCGGAGAGCCCGCTGGGGCGGACCACCCGGGGAGTGCTGATCGGTGTGGTGATCACGGCGCTGGTGGCGGCCGGTTCGCTGGTGTACGGCTTCATGTCCCCGGGGGGCGACGACGCGTGGCGGGCCTCGGGGACGCTGGTGGTGAACCGGGAGACGGGGGCCCGTTACGTGTATGTGGGGGGCCGGCTGCGCCCGGTGCGCAATTACGCCTCCGCGCTGCTGGTCGGCGAAGGGAAGCTGAAGTCCGATGACGTGAGCACGGCTTCGTTGAAGGGCACTGCGGTGGGCGCGCCGGTCGGCATACCCGGCGCCCCGGACTCCGTCCCGGGCGTGCGGGACCTGGAGGAGGATCCGTGGCAGGTCTGCTCGGTGCTCGCCTCGGAGGCGGGCGCGGGCGCGGGGGCCCTCGGCGGTGCCGGCGGCCCGGGAGGTTCCGGCGGTGCGTTCACGGCGCTGGTGGCCGGTGCGCCGGTGGACGGGCGCGGGATGGGTGCAGGGCAGGGTCTGGTGGTGTCGGGGCCGGACCGGGCGCGGTATCTGGTCTGGCAGGGCAGTCGGTTGCGGCTGGACCGGGGCGCGGGCGCCGCGGTGTCGCTGGGGTACGGGGCGGTGACGCCGCGGCCGGTGTCCGCCGCGTTCCTGGACGCGTTGGTGCGGGGACCGGATCTGGTGCCGCCCGCCGTGCCCGGCCGTGGCGGCGCCGGCCCTTCGCTCGGCGGGCGTCCGTCGAAGCTGGGGCAGGTCTTCCAGTCGCGCACACCGGGGGCCGCGCGCCAGTACTACCTGCTGCGCAAGGAGGGGCTGGTCCCGTTGACGGAGACCGGAGCCGCGCTGGTGCTCGGTGACGCCGCGACCAGGGACTCCGCGTACGGTGGGGCGGCGCCCGCCGCGACGGTGATCGGTGCGGCCGAGGTGAAGGCCCGCCTGGCGCCCGGTGCGGAGGGCAGCGAGCCCGTCCCGGCCGGGCTGCCCGGGAGGCCGCCGCGTGCCGAGACCGTACCGGCAGGGTGGGCGGCCTGTGCACGGGTGCGGCCCGACCACGGAGACGGCACCCGGGTGACCGGCGCGCTGGTCCCGCTCACCGGGCTCCCCCCTGCCTCCGCCGCGTCGCCGGAGGAGATCACCCCGGCCTGTCTGCCGGTGGACGCGACGGCCGTGCGCCCCGGACACGGCGCGCTGGTCAAGGCGCTCGGCGCGGGCGGCACCGATATCGGCGCAACCACCTACTTCGTCGCCGACAACGGGGTGAAGTACCGGCTCCTGTCCCAGGCCGCGCAGAAGGCGCTGGGGTACGACGGCGCCACCCCGCAGGCGCTTCCGTCGCCGCTCCTGGCCATGCTGCCGTCCGGACCCGATCTGAGCCCGGAGGCGGCCGCGGCGGGACGCGGCGTGGGCACGACGGCGCCGTCTTGCCCGGGAACGGACGTGGACAAGGGCAGCCGTACGGACAACGGCAGATTGCCTTCCGGTGAAAGCAGTTGATGGTTCCTCAGGAAAACCTCAGATGCCACCGAGGATCATTGAGCACACCACGGATCTGATCATAGGATCGCGAACATCCAGCACTTGAGGCATGGGAGACACCGTGGCAGACGAAGGCGCGCAGACGGGGCCGGGCGGCAACCTCCAGCAGTCGAGCGAGAGCTCGACACGGAACGGCATTCAGGCCCTTGAGGCGGCCTACAGCGGGATTCTCAAGTCCCGGCAGGACGTCGACGACACCCGCAACAACCTGAGCAAGGGCTACCAGGGAAGCGACGGCGGCCAGTACGGCGCCCTGCTCAAGCAGTGGGACGACCAGGTCAACATCATCCTGAAGAACCTGGAAGACATGGTCGACAAGCTCAACACGAGCCTGGTGGAGCACGGCAGGACGCAGGGGTCGTCCAACGACGCCATCAACCAGGCGTACAGCGCCTCGCAGAAGGCGTTCGACGACCTGATGGCGTAGCCCGCCGCGCCGAACGGCGTGATCGCGTACCGCGCGTCCCGTCGTTCCGCCCGCCGGTCGTCCGGCACCCCTCGTCGTCACCGGCGGCGAGGCACCTTCCCAGGCAGCGAAGCGAGGTCTCCCCCGATGTCCGAAAACCTGACCGACGGTTACATCCTGGTCGACTACGGCCACATGAACAACGCCGGCGACGACATGGTCCGCCAGACCCAGGCGATCGCCCGGACCCTTGCGTCGCTGGAGGCGGAGCTCGGCGAGCTGCGCAAGACGTGGTACGGCTCCGACGCCGACGTCTACCGGCAGAAGCAGGCCGCCTGGGACCAGGCGGTGAAGAACATGGAAACGCTGCTGAACTCGCACGCGGCCCTGCTGTCCGACATCTCGGGCAATTACAAGTACAGCGAGAACTCGCTGTCGCAGATGTGGTCCGAGATCACCATCGGCCGCTGAGCGGGAGCCACCGATGGCCGACCTGACGCATCTCGACGGCAAGACACTGAAGACGTTCACCGACCACGACGTCGCGGAATTCATCAAGGCGCTGGACGACATCCGCAAGGACTCGAACGCCGGGATCAAGGCGCTCAAGAGCATTCTCGACGGCCGTACGGACCCTCAGCACCTCCAGCAGGACCCGGCGCTGGCGATCGGCCTGATGGGCAAGGACGACGTCGTGCACGGGCAGTCCCTCGTCACGGCGGTCAAGAAGGCGGCCGGCTCGGTCGACGCAGTCTTCGACAGCCAGCACACGCTCTTCAAGCACATCGAGCTCGATCTGCAGGAGACGATCACGAAGCTGCTCGACACCCAGGGCAAGAGCCTCGAGTCGATCGACGGTGCCTCGTTGCTCGACATCTTCTCGGACGTGGACAAGGAGCTCGGTCCGACCACCAAGACCGGTACCTGACCCGGCCGTCCCCGCAGGGGGACGGTCCGCTCCGGCGATCCCCCGGGCCGCTCCCGGGCCGACCCGTCCGCGTCCCCTCCCGCCCGCCCCGATCCTCTTCTTCGCCCCGGAGCGTTCCGCATGTCGACCCCGACCTCCCCCGCCTACGACGCCGACGACTACTGGGGACAGGGCGTCACCAAGTTCACCGGCTATCCGATGCCCAGCCGCAAGGGTCTGTTCACCGGCCTGAGCAGCAAGGAGAAGAGCCCGCTGTTCCGGATGAGCCTGGACAAGATTTCCGTCCAGTCGGTCGTGGACGCGGCGAAGCAGGGGTCGCTGAAGAGCGAGGGACAGGACTACGACCTGTACTTCTACTCCAACGCCAACGGCAACGTGGAGATGTACCACGCGCGGCTGGTCTTCATCGGTTCCTTCATGTCGGAGAACGGCCGCAGCCGCGGGCTGGACGCCCATGAGTCGCTGTCCGGGGGAAAGTACAAGGGCAAGTACGGCGACGACTTCGACATCGGCCCGCTGGGCCAGTACATGGGCGGCCCCGGTGCGGCGCTGGACGCCCTCATCAAGTCGAAGACGACGCGCGGTACCTCGTACAACGGGGCGACGGTCCCCGACGCCGACTCGGTGGACCTCAATTCGTTCCAGCAGACTGCCCAGGCGTTCGACCGGGCCGCCCAGTTCTTCGTGGACCAGGCGCAGATCCTGGACGGCTGGGAGAAGTCCCTGGGCAGCGAGCAGTCGGCGTGGAAAGGTCAAGCCGCGGGAATTTTCTGGCAATTGGTGCACCAGCTGCACGGGAACTACGACAACTACGTGCAGCAGCTGGGCGCGGACCAGAAGTTCTCCCCCCTCGGCGACCCCGCGTACACACCGAAGTCCCACCACTCGAACCACCTGATGCAGGCCCAGCAGACCCTGCTGAGCAAGGCGCAGACCATGTGGACCGCGTGGGACACCTGGATGGCGCAGAAGGAGCACGACCCGCACCACTTCCTGATCCAGACCCTGGACGAGATCCTGGCCTGGCTGAGCCAGAACAACATTCCGTACATCTCGGTGACCACCCGCCAGACCGGCAAGGACAGCTACAGCACGTCGTACTCCACCAAGCCGGGCTTCCAGGAGCCGCATCCGAGCTACGGCAATCTGAACGACATCCAGAACTGGGCCAAGGTGGGCGAGGAAGCCGTCAGGCGCTGGAACCAGTTCATCGAAGCCCCCCATCCGGAACTGCCCGGGCTGGAACTGGGCCTGAACGGCACCGCTCAGCAGGTGCTGTCCGATCTCAACAACTCCTGGATCGACGCCGCCACACCGTTCGAATCGGAACTCACCACCAAGAACACCAATACGCTGACGGAGTTCTACACCAAGGAACAGACGGAGAAGACCAAGGAAGAAGCGGACAAACACAGCGAGGATCTCAACAAGACGCTGGAGAACCTCAACAAGGGCATCGGGGACATGGGCAAGGGCGTCACCGACACCCTCAACGATCTGGGCGGCGGGAACGGACCGAACGGACTGAACGATCCGCTGGGCAATTCCGACAGCGAGACGAAGGATCTCAACGGGAACACGGACAAGGGCGCGGACCAGAACACCGGCAAGAACCTGGCCGAGGACCTGACCAAGGACCTGAACAACAACCTCGCGAACGGTGGCGGGGACTCGACACAGACCGGTCCGCTGAACCCCCTGGTCCCTCCGCCCACCGTGTCCAACGGCTCCGTTCAGGGGCCGGGCGGCGGGGTCACCACCCTCGACAGGAACGGCAACCTGGTCACCACGTACCCGAACGGTGGCCGGTCCGTGTACGACCCGAGGACCGGGAAGTACACGATCACCCCCGCGCAGGGCAAGGCGACGGTGCAGGACCTCAACCCCGGTCAGAGCGTGACCAATCCGGACGGCAGCGTCACCAAACGGAACAAGGACGGGACGCTCACCACGACGTTCGAGGACGGCAGCCGGCAGACCGTCGATCCGGGCACCGGCAAGGTCACGAACATCGACAAGAACGGCAAGGAGACGGTCACCGATCTCAACGGATCGGGCACCGGTCTCCGGTGGCCGCCGGACCGCAACACCCACCTCCCGCCGCCGCCGACGCACAGCGATCTCCACCACGATCTGAACCACGATCTGAACCGGGACCTGAACCGGGACCTGAACCGCGATCTCGGCAGGAACCACGGCGGGAACCTCCACCGCGATCTCAACTCCCCCGGCGGGGCCGACCACACCTCGCTGAACACTTCGTCGTCCGGTGGTGGCCGGACATCCGGTGGCGCTCACACCGCGGGCGGGGGCGACTACGAGGAGTACGACAGCACCTTCCATCCCGGTGGCACGCTCGGCGCGCCGCCCGGTGCCAACGGCGCCGGGGCTCTCGGCACATCGGGCACGGGCACTTCGGGCACAGGCGCCGACCCGGCCGGTACCACGCCCCTCAACCCCATGCCGATGGGCGGCATGGGGGGTATGGGAGGCATGGGCGGGATGGGTGCCGGTGGGCAGGCCGGCGGATCATCGGGGGAACGCGTGCGCAATGTCCTGACGGAGAGCGGCAGCGGTGAGCGCGGCGGCTCCGGCCGTTCCGGCGATGGACGGCGCGGCACCGATCGGGAGCGGAGCCCCCGTCGGGTCCGCACGGCCACCACTTCCACACCGGTCGCCGGTGGTGCGACGGGCGGCACCCAGGGCGGGCAGGCGACCGGCAGCGGTGAGCGCGACCGGGTGCACTGGGTGGCCGAGGACGAGGACGTATGGGGTACCGAGGAGGGCGGCACGCCCACGGTGATCGGACGGTGAGCGGCGCGATGAACGAGTCGGCGCAGGGCTCCTCGGCGGGGCATGGCGAGGTCTCGCCCTACGCCCGGTCCGTGGAGGCCCGGCTGGCCGCGGCGATGGCCGAACTGGAGGCCACCCAGAAGGGGGTGGCGAAGGCCGAGGCCGAACTGCGGCGGGCGACGCGCACCGTGCGCTCGGCGGACCGGTCGGTCGAGGTGACTGTGGGGTCCCAGGGCGAACTGACCGATCTGCGGTTCCTGGACGGGAAGTACCGGACGATGTCTCCCGGCGAGCTGTCCGGTTCGGTGCTGGAGGCGTTCGGACGGGCTCGTACGGAGATCGCCCGGCAGGTGATGGAGACCTTCGAGCCGTTCACCCGGCCGAGCGCCGAGGTGCCCGAGCTCACCGGTGTGGACATCGACTGGGCGAAGATCTTCGGGCCGGAGGTGCTCCAGGATCCGGACGACCGGGCCCAGCAGGCCTCGGGGCACCGGCTGCGTGACGAGATCGACGAGGACGAGGAGCGCTGAACGCGGCATGAGCGACGCCTATTTCGCCGAGCCGGCCCGGATCCAGGCCGGTCTGCGGCAGATGTTCTCGATCAGTTCGTCGATCGGGTCGATGGTCGACGACTTCGTCGCCGATGTGCGTGCGACGCGTGACTGGCCCGGTCAGGACGACAGTTTCGCTCTGGAGGTCATCCCGCAGGAACAGAAGGAGCGGGAGAGCAGTACCGAAACGGCGATCGCCCTGTCCGACGCGGTGCACGGGGTGGCTCACGGGACGTCGGTCAACCTGACCTCGATCCAGTCCAACCAGAACAACATCCTGGACGCCATCCGGGATCACAGGATCAGCCCCACCAACAGCGGCAAGCGCTGAGGCAGAGAGCACCGCCCCATGTCGATCAAGGCGTCGCCCGAGCTGAACAATCTCCTGTTCGTGCTCATCGGTGAACGGCTGCTCCAGGCGGACGAGGATCTCGCGTACGCGAGCCGGCGTCCGTACCACCGGCTCGCGGACCGTCTCACGGACCTGTCCTGCGACATCGAGCAGTCGGTCGTCGGGATCAGCCGGTCGCTGCCGCCTCAGGTCGGTGCGCACTATCTGCAGTCGATGAAGCTCTTCATCGACAACGGTGGGACCAACCATCTGCGCGACTTCTCCAGCCAGTTGAAGAACATCGGCGACGGGCGCACCGAGACGTCGATGAACATCACCGAGTCCAAGTGGCAGATCATCGCCGAGCTGATCCGGCTGTTGATCGAGCTGCTGATCATCTTCGTGATGTCGTTCTTCTCCGGGGGAGCCTCGGCGAGCGACGCCGCTGTGGCGAAGGCCCGCAGCCGGGTGGTGCTGCTCACGGTGCTGGACACACTGCTGAAGCGAACGCATCTGATGCCGAGCCTGAGCGAGGCGTTCGAAGAGGCGTTCCAGACGTTCGCGGTACGCCTCGCCATGATGGTGGCGGGGCCCGACGGGCGGCGGCCCAAAGGGTTCGACTGGAAGGCCATCGCACAGGACGGCGTCTTCGGTGGCTTCGCGGGTTTCTTTCACGGCGCGTTCTCGTCCGGGCTCGGGAAACTCCTCAAGAACATCACGGGAGCGGGGCCGGTCCCGGTCAAGAACCTTGCCAAGGACGTGACCGGCAAAGCTCCCGTGCCGACGCGGACGAAGAGCTGGGGCAACACGGCGCTGAACGACGCCAAGGATTTCCTGGTCTCCGGGGGCTCGGAGTCCGTCGCGGAGGTCGTGGCGGGCGGGCTCACGACCGGGAACTGGACCACGACCTGGGACACGTTCCTCGGTTCCGGAATCAGCAGCAAGGCGGAATCGGCGCTCAGCCACAGCGCGTCCAAGCCAGGAACCTGGGTGAAGAACAACTTCACCGGGATGAAGGTGAATACGTCGAGCAGTGGGGGCCCGGCCGACAGCACGGGGAGCGGATCCGGAGCCGGCACGCGTACGAAATCCGGCACGGGCGCCGGCACAGGCACAGGCGTCGGCGCCGGCACGGGCGCGACGCCGAAAACCACCACCGTGTCCGATCCGGCCCATGACCTCAGCACCGGCCCGGACGGCGAGAACGACCAGCACGACGAGGGGAAGACCGGGAACTCCCCCGTCCCGGCCCCGACGAACCCCAACGGCTCGACGCGCCCACCGACGAGTTCCACGCAGCAGTCGCCCGATGCGAACACGCTCGACGGTCCCGAAACGGACACTCCCCCGGAGAACAACAGCGAGCACGAGACCGAGCAGGCAACCGAGCACGACCCCGCATCCGTTCAGCAACCCGGTTCCACTGGTGGGCCCGGAACCGCTCACAACAGCGGGCACCAGAGCGACGTCCGGTCCGACCACGTCGTGGACAAGGACAACGCCACCAAGGAGAACAACAGCGAGAACAACAACGCCGACAGCACCGACGAGATCGCCCACGACACCGACACCGGCACCGACACGGACACGGACACCGAGTCCAGCAGCGATGTCCTCACCCAGGGGGACACCACCCCGCCCTCCCACCAGGGCCCGAGCAGCCTCTCCTCGCCCTCCGGGCAGACCTCGCCGACCTCTGAACACGAGGTGTGGAAGCAACTCTTCGACAAGTCTCCTGGTGATCCGGGTCAGGACATCGTCTCCCTCACCGACGAGCAGCAGCACCTGCTCGAACGGATCGGCGAGGAGCGCGGCACACCACCTCCCACGCTCGACGAGGTCAATCTGCGCAGGGACCTGCTCAGCCGGCTCCATGAACTGGACGAGGGTGTCGTCATCTACGTCGACGACGCCGCCAACTTCGGCCATCAGGCCGCCGCGACCATGCTGATGGACTCCCTCGACGCGCTCGGATACACAGGCCCCATCACGGCCATCGCCGACGCCGGCGTCCAGAAGCGGCTCGAACTGCTGCTCAGCGAGGACCTCAGACAGCGTGTCCAATGGCTGACGGGCACCTTCGACCTCAGCCACGACGCGCAGGTGACGCCGTTCCCCTCCCACTCCGCCGGATCCGGACCCCGGACCGGTGACAGGCGGCTCGTCCTCGTGGCGGCGAGCGACCGGCTCTCGGGTGAACCGGACATCGCGCGCAAATTCCTCGACTTCATGGACACGGACCGGGCCGTCATTCTGAAGCCGTACGCCTGGGAGACCTCGCACCGGCTCGGGTACTCCCGCCAGAACGCCACGTCGGCGGTCACGGTGACGGATCTGGAACTGAGCGGGAGCGGCGCGGACACCGACAGCGCACCGGACCGGACGGTACCGGCGAAGGCGCTGTTCAACTTCCCCACGCCACTGTTGACCGGCGACGAACTGAACCGGCTGATCGACCAGCACGAGGACATCGCTCCCCCGCAGCGCGCGGCGGGTCTCAAGGCCCTGGCCGAGGCCGTCCGCAACGGCGCCGTCGACCTGATGCCGGTGTACGGGCTGCACAACCTGGAACCGCAGGCGCGTGCCTCGTCGCTCAGCTCTTTGGCGCAGGGCATCCACGACGCCCGGCTGGGCAAGCCGTCGGTGATCCTGACGTTCGGTGCGGTGGCGGTGGAGGGCGCCAGGAAGTACGAGCCGGACTGGCTGCACACCACGACGCTGGGTGATGAGCGTCTGGGCGAGAAGCTCAGCGGTCTCGATCCGGACCACGTCCTCGTCGTGGACGGAGACAAGCTGCCCCAGGACGTGTTCCGGCAGATCTTCCAGCTGGGCGACCTGCCCGCGGTCGTCGAGGGTGCCAACACCAGCAACCTGATGCAGCTTCTCGGGCGTCCGTACCTCTCGGCGGTCACCCGGCACACCCCCTACGACTCCTTCGATCCGGAGCAGGCGGCCCGCCTGGAGCAGGTCACCAAGGCGGTCACCCACTACACCGAGTGGGGACAGGAACTCGAATTCACGGACGGCTGGCCACGGGCCGAACGTACGCAGACCGCTCTGTCGGTCCTCAAGGCCCTGCCGCCGGCCGAGGACGGCTCGGCGAACCTGAAGCTGACCCAGGACGAGATGGCCCGGCTTCTCGCCAGGGACGACGGTTCCAGGAACCCCGACCGGAAACGCAGGTACGACGTCCTCGAACCGGCCCAGGTCGCCGAGACCCTGCGGGGTCCCAGCGGCCTCGACGCCATGCTCACGTACGAGGCCGTGGACAAGCGCACGGTGACCCCGCCCCCACCGATCCACATCACACCCGCTCAGGTGGAGCGACTGCGGACCTTGGTGCGGGCGCGGCACGAACAGCATCTCGAATCCGTACGCGAAGAAACCGCGGGCTACTCGGTGATCCCGAGTGCCCGGCAGACCGCGATCATCGCGGACGCCCTCAGGGACATGCGCGATCCGGATTCGGCGCTGTACGCGTACTACCAGGATCTGAGGTCCAGGGCTCGCGACCCGTACAACGATCAGACGCTCCAGGCCCTGCGGGTCGTTCTGACAAGCCGTCAGCCACTGCCGGTACCCGTGCAGCCGAAACGAACCGCAGCGCCGTCCCCGGTGGTCACGGAGTCCCGGGCGACTCTCCGGCCCCCGGTCCGGTCCCAGGCGCCGACGCTGCCTCGGACCCAGGACCGGAATCAGCAGGGAAAGACGTCGACGACGGCCACTCCCGCGCCCATGAAATCGCCCACTCCGGTGCAGGTGACCTCGACGGCCGGCCCGGTGCAGGCCGAATCCGAATCCGACGAGGAATTCGGGAACTTCGGATCGCTGCTGGACGACGGACCCGCGTCGTCCGACGAGGACTTCGGGAACTTCGGCTCTCTCCTCGACGACACGGCCACCGCTTCCGACGACGACTTCGGCGGCGAGACCTTCGGAAGCCTGCTCGACAGCGGCGCCGAGTCCGAGATCGAATCCGTTCCTGTCGCCGGCACCTCACATCCGGTCACGGCTGCGCAGCCGCCCGTCCAGCCCCGGATCGTCACCCGGCCCGCCTCGTCCGTCCTGGGGCTGGACGACAGCACGGTGTCCGACAGCGATCTCGTGCGTCAGCTCCTGGTCGACGCCGAGAACGGACAGGTGGGCTCCGCCTCGCACTCGGACACCGACTGGAAGCAGCGCTCGAACCGTTTCCCCACCGTCGTCGGCGCGGACACCTACCGCGACCACCGCCGTGACAAGGCCGCCATCCTCCGCGACCGCCACACCGTGCCGTGGAAGGGGCAGAAGGTCTCCTTCTTCGCCGCGCACGGCACGCCCACCCGGGTCACCCTGACGCGCACCGACGGTACGAAGGTCAGCATCACCGGCAAGGAGCTGGGCCGTTATCTGCTCCGCACGCAGGAACTCGGGCCGCAGGGCCGACCGATCGTGCTGTACTCCTGCTCCACGGGCGGCGCCCCCACGCACGGCGGCCTGTCCGCCGCCCAGCATGTGGCCAACCTGACCGGACGGGTCGTGTACGCGCCCACCACGGACGCGGGCACCGCGCTCGTGAACGGCCGGGTGGAGCCGATCCTCTACCTCGACGCACACGGCACGCCGGGCTCGTGGGTGGCTCTCCACCCCGAACCGACCGGCGCGACCCTCACCGGGCTCGCCGCCGCGGCGGGGCTGCACGAGGGGACGCAGCCGCTCGACCCCTGGGCCCGGACACGGACCCTGCAACTGGTCCGTACGCTGCGGGGGACGTTCGGCATCGACGTCGAACGCTCACCCCGCTACCCCGACCTGCTGAGATCCCTGGCCGAGCTGGACTCCGCACGGTTCGGTGGTGCCGCGTTCTGGGCGCCGTACCAGAACGGACGGATGATCCCCGAGCTCCTGCGCCGGATCAGCCACGACCTGGCCGCGGCACCTGCGGCGGACTCCACGGCCTCCACACAAACGGACGGACGGACCGGTCCGGCGGAAGGAACGTCCGGCGGCTCCGTGATGGAGCTGGGCGACCTGGCGCAGCCCGAGGGGGACCAGGGTCTCGCCGGCCTCAAGGAGCGTTACGCAGAACTGCTTTCCCTCACGCTCCCCGCGCCCACGACGGTCCCGAACCCGGAGCCCGACTCGGACTCCGTCCCGGACGACCCGGCCACCGGCCCCGCCTCCGAGCCGCCTTCCGTCGGAACGACCCCGCCCCTCCCCTTCGCCGACGAGCTCGACCTCCACCGTCCGGCGCAGGTGGTCCCCGACATGCCGTCGCCGCCCCCCGTCGGAAGCCCTGTGGTCTTCGACAACGGCAGCGAGCTCCCCACCTATCTGACCGGAGACGGAAAGAAGCCCGATTCGGGGAGTACCTACGGCCAGAGCCACGTCACCCTGCGCGGCGTCGACCGGGCGGTCGGCGAGATCGCGGGCCGTACCGGACTGCGTCTGCCACCCGGCCCACCCGGACCGAAGCATCCCCTCACCGCGCTCGACAAGGCGCTGCACCTGACCCCGCAGGTGTTCCACGGCGACGGCTGGACCTCGCCCGCCTTCGAGGACGCGGACGGGCGAAAGCGCGTCCTGCGCGTCGTCCAGCGGCCGCACAACGCCTGGGAACGGTTCACCGACCCCGACGGCAACCCGGTGAAGGTCGACCAGGTCCAGCGCAGTCAGATCACGACGGGCGGCACGAAGTCCGTCTCCACCGCACGGCAGTTGGCGGTGAGCCTGCCGGTCGGACCGCCCGGCGGGGTCGCCGCCTACGGCAGGGTCGGGGCCGCCTTCGGCAGCCAGCGCACCTATGACTACAACACGCAGGACCAGACCCTCAGCCAGGTCGAGACCCGGCTGGCCGACGAGTCCCATCTGTATCTGGACGACGTGCAGTACGAGGTGTGGACCGAGGACCTCACCAAGCCCGACGAATCCACGGAGCGGAGCACGTTCGGCGTCCGCCACGGTCTGCTGGTCAGGATCTCCGACAGCCTCACCACGAAGAGCACCTCCCTGCACGCGCCGCCGACGATGGAACTGGACGCGTCGTCCGACTACCGGAACGTGCACACCGAAGGGTTCGGTCCCGTACAAGGACTCCTGGAGTGGGCCGTCGGCGTGACGGGTGCCGAGCCGGGCAGCTCCACCCATGCCGAACTGACCAGGTTCTTCAGCTCCGAGAACTTCCATCGGATGGCGGACCGGATGGCCAAGGGCAGGGTCACCGGTCAACCACTGTTCAAGGAGGGCAGGTCCGCGACACCGCTGGGCGCGTTCGTCATCGACCGCGTGGTGCCCGGCAAAGCACTGCTGCTCTCGGAGACGACCCTCGCCGAACTGCGCAACACTCTCCAGCAGGTGATCAAGAACGACCGGAGCCTGTCGCGGACGACGAGCCAGGAACTCCAGGCGATCCTCGGTCCCAGCTTCGACATCACCTCGTTCTTCGGACCGCCCGCCGGGCTGCGGGCCATGGCGGGGCTCTTCGGCCGGTACGGGCGCAGCGCCACGCGCACCGTCGTGTTCGGCGGCTCCGGGAGCAGGAAGACCGTCGGGCGCGCCAAGAAGGTGCCGACCGATCTGTATCTGGTGCCGAAGACGGTGCGGGTGCACATGGTCGGAACATCCGAGACCAAGTCGATCACCACGTGGAGCCTGGACCGGATGACGCGGGCGGAGGCCCGCAGGCTCGCCAAGTGGGACGACGGGTCCACGCTGCGCCGGGACACCGAGGAGCCCTTCGCGCCGCCCTATCTGACCGACACGAATCCCACGACGCTGGGTATGAGCCGCGCCGAGACGTTCTTGCACGAGCACGAGATGTCCAACGGCCAGGAGCACCCGGGTCCGGTCCCGGACCGGAACTTCCTGGACACGTTCACGGACCGCACGATCGAGGCGATCGCACGGGCCTACCCCGGCATGGTCGCTCCGCTGGAGCACTTCGGCGACCCCGAGCACAGTTGGTGGCGCGGCGACACGCACTACCGGATCGCGCTGCAGAACACGCTCACGCTCGTCAATACGCTCAGTCACCACAGCATGGCCGGCGGGCTGGAGACGCTGGTCACCACGGGCATACGGATCGGATTGACCGACCCGCACCGCGCCACGCGGGCGAAGCGATGGATCTGGATCGACGGCGAGCTGGCCGGCCGCCAGTACGTGGGGACGCGCGACGATCTGATTCTGCGCACCAGTGCCGCGGGCTCGGAGCGGCTCGACGGCTCGGAGAACGTGGTCAGGACGAAGGAGGGGGGCTTCGACGTCAGTCTGGCCGTACGCGACTCCGTCAAGGACTCCAGCGGCATGCCGATGAACGCCGGCGCCGCGCAGGCCGGATTCCGCTGGACACGGCAGAAGGGACGGCGCACCGGGTCGGGTGCCACGGCTTCGTACGAGTCGCTGCACGCGAGTGCCTCGCCGTCGCACGTGTTCGGGTATCAGTTGAAGCTGACCGTGAAGAGCGGCGGCTACTGGCGGTTCCGCGGCATGCTGCGGGGCATCGGCTCGCTGGGAGTACTCGGCACGGGACCGTTCGTCCGGGTGGAGAAGAGCCGCGATCTCATCGGGGGCACCGCGGGCCAGGCCATCACCGGACAGGTCCTGCTCAATGTGCCGGACGAGCACAGCCCGCGCACCGAGCCGGTCGAGCCGGTCGTCAAGCCGCCTGTCACCACTGCCCTGTCCGATCAGCGGACGCTGGCCCTGCTGACCGGGAATCCGGACGGTCTGGCCGAAGGACACGAACTGAGCCCCTTCGGTGATCTGCCGTACCAGCTCATCAGCGTCGCGGGCCATGACGAACTCGCGCGGACCGCCGAAGAACTGATGGCTCAGGCATCGGGCGACTCGTGGCACTTCGCCCGGACCGGCTCGGCGGCGCACGACGCCATGGTGCGCCAGTTCCAGTCGCAGTACCTGACGTCGGCGTTCGACCAGTCGTCCGCGAAGACGGGCGCGCGTACGACCGGGCTCTTCGGTTCGGGCCCCTATCTGAACCGCGTCGGCGAACTGGTCCACCGGACGCAGGCACGCAATCCGGTGGTCGTGTCGGAGTCGGTCAGCATCGAGACCGAGCAGACCATCGGCAGCGACATCCAGGTGTCGCACGCGGTCGTCACCACCCGTGTCTTCACTGTCAGCGGCGTCTTCTCGCTCACCCGCAGCCATCCGGTGGGCCCTTCGCTCGCCGGCGCGTACGGGCTGCAGGCACGCTGGGCGCGGGCCAGGGCGCAGGCGGACACCGTCAGCCGCACGGTCACGGCGGAGATCGACCGGGACGACGAGAGCCGCAAGTATCTGGTGTCCGCCGACACGGTGCACGAGATCGCCGTCGCCTCGGCCCCCGATGGGCTCCTCGCCCCGCTGGACAAGCTGGCGCACCTGACCAGCCTGTCCCGGCGTGGTCGGCAGCTCATGTTCGGCTCCGACCTGCTCGCCCACGTACCGGAGAAGGCCGCACATCGGCTGGGGCTGGTCAAGGACGGACTCGGCGAGGTACCGCTCTACACGAAGTCGCCCTGGTATATGCCGAATTGGCTGCGCCGCAATCCGTTCGGCTCGTTTCCCGTCAACTCCCTCGATCCCAGCGAGGCGTTGAGCGCCTTCGACCGGAGGCTGAAGGGGGCGAAGGTCGACTCGGTGAGCCGGGAGCGGGTCCGTTCCCTCGTCACTCCGCGCGCGTTGCTCGCGCTGCGGCAGCAGATGGCTTCCCCGGCCGGGATGACCGCACGGGGCCGGGTGCACCGGCTGAGTCTCGGACCGGTCAAGATCGGCTCCCGGGACGCCGTACTGCGGATGGAGCTGATCCCGGGAGACCCGAAGTTCGACGGGCTCGATCACAGCGCCACGTTCCAGGACAATCTGGCCGCCGCCGAGACGATCGACGTGGCGCAGACCAAGGGCGTGTCGAAGGCGCTCGGCGTCTCGGTGTCCGAGGGGATCCGCACCGGGAACGAGAAGGCCACGGCCGTGTCCCCCTCGTACGGGGAGTCGGGCGCCTCGTCCCAGCAGACCTCGGTCACCACCTCGATCACCCGTCTGAAGGGCTTCACCTTCTATCCGAACGAGCCGTACGCGGACTTCCTCACGCCCTACCGGATCCGGCTCACCCTCGACTTCGGCGACGGGAGCAGCATCGAGGAGTCGGGCGACGCGGGGACACTGCGCGAGCAGGTGCCGCTGAGCCTGTCCGCCCCCCGGATCCAGCACGAGAACGCACCGGACGGACCCGACGACCTCGGCGAACCCGATGACCTCGGTGATCCGGAGGTGGTCGATCCGGTCCCGGAGGTCACGTTCTGGCCGCCCGCCGCGGTCACCCCTGAGTCCGTCGCCGCCTGGCAGTCGACGAAACAGCCCGACGGTACGACCCGCCCGTTCTCGCTGCCGTCCAACGGGTTCCACGTCCGTCGTGTCACCAATCTGCCCACCATGCGCCAGGCCGCGGACCTCGCCATCGCCAAGGCGTACGGCACCGGACTGCCCAACGCCGAGAAGTACACCGGCGCACCGCTGGTCACGGCCGTGGGCAAGGCCCACCGGTCCGGCCTGGTCCGGCCGGGCACGGCCGCCGCCCAGGCGGTGACCGACGGCCTTCAGCCCACCCAGCTCGCGGCGTTCTTCAGCGACAGCACCGACGAGGACGGGTACGTGGTCGCCGGGCTGTCCGAGAACACCTTCGCCGGGGGTGCCAACGGCAGCTACCGTCTGCACTCCAAGCCCCACCTCGACCGGGCGACTCTTCTGACCGTGGCGCCCGAGAGCACCATGGAGAGCCCGGAGCGCTACACGGAGGGGTCCGACACCACGATCACGCTCGGCGGCACCGAGTCGTCGACGCTCGGGCTCCAGCCGAACCTGGCGACCCCGGCGGCGGGTTCCACCGGCCCCGCACCCACCGGGAACGGCATGAACGCCGGTGAGGGCACCGGCAACAAGGCCACCGACGCCACCGGCTCGCAGTTCAATGTGAAGCCCAAGACGGGCCGGTCCTTCCTGTTCTCGATCCCCACCGCCTGGCTGGGCGTGGCCGAGGTGGAGCGCAGCTTCAAGGACAGCTCCGCCGGCGCGTGGATGGGCAGGGCCCTCGGTCCGTTCGGCTACACCAAGCCGGGCCCCCAGGCAGTCGAGTTCGAGACGCACGTGCTGGCCTGGGTGCGCGAGGACGTGGCACGGCAGTACGGGCTCATCGGCGACGACTCCTTCCCCGAGTCGGTCTCCGACGCCTGGACGGCGGTGAAGGACGCGACCGGTGCCTGGGTCGACGCCGACAAGAAGTACTGGGCGGCGCGGCGCGAGATCAGCGAGATTCCCTCCCTGACCGAGATGCGGAATCAGATCAACCGGCTCGAACGGGAGCGGGCCGATGTCCGCAGGGTCCGGTCGCTGGCCGGGTACACGGGCCTCGCGCACCCGGGCACCACGGGCGACCGCTCACCGCACGACCTCGCCACCGCCGAAGAACTCGGCGCGCTGAACGTGAAGTTGAAAGCGGCCAGGAAAGCACTGCGCGACCGGCCCGCCGACGTGGCCGAACGCGACCGACGGGTGACCGCCCTGGCGGATCTGCTGGCCACGGCGGACGAGGCGGCCGCCGAGTTCCACCGGATCCGGGCCGCGGCCGACCGGCTGACGCGCTGGCACCGGCTGCCCGCCGGCAGGCGCGAGAGCCTGACCGCGCCCGAGGCAGTGACCTACGAGCCGCCCGCCACGGCCGAGGAACCGGCACGACCTCCGGTTCCCAAGTACACCGGTACGGCCTTCGACACGGACACGGACGAGACCGCAGGTGCCGACTTCGGTCCGGCCACGCTCGTCTCCCCCACCGGGGAGACCTACGTCCTGAACGACGTGCCCGAGGACGGCGACGGTTTCTACCACGCGCTGGCGGAGTCGCTGCACCACACCGCCCCCACGTCGCTGAGCGACCAGGTGCAGGCGACCGACCGGGCGTCGCTCGTCACCGGACTGCGCGCACTCATGGCCGGTGCGCTCCAGCACCCGCGCAATCGCAATCTGTTGAAATTCGCCCTGCCCGACCGGCCGGACACCTTCACGAAGGAGGAGTTGGAGTCCGGTGGGCCTCGGTTCGCCCAGGACTCCCCCGAGGGGCGGGAGTTCGAGAAGCTCGGCAGGATCCCGTTGTACGCGGCGCTGCCGGATCCGCAGGAGCGCGCGGCCCTCGCCGCCGCCCAGCTGAGGCGTCCCGGTGCCGCCGCCGACAACAGCGGCTGGGACCACGGTGCCGCGGACCTGCTGCCCGCGCTCGCGGCGCGCACCTTCCGAACCCGGGTCACCGTCGTGCGCGACGACGGCACCTTCCAGGAGTTCGCCCCACCCACGGGCTCGGACTCCGCGGCACCGCACATCGTGCTGTTCCTCAAGGACAAGCACTACCGGTGGGCGGCGCTGGACGGCGTGCCCCCGGCGGGAGACGGTCCGCCGCTGCCCGCACCGGTCGCACCGGCCACGAAGGCCTCCGTCACGCCGAAGGAGCCCACGCCGCCGCCGCGCCCGTCCTGGACGACTCCGCCGTGGAAGCGCCCGAACACCGGCGAGCCGGCCCGATCGGGCCACATCGTCGACGCCCGCGCGATGACGCTCACCGACCCCTCCGGCATCGTCCATGACCTCGTCGGGCCGACCGGCCCCGGCAACGGTACCGGTCACGGCTTCTGGTCGTCCCTGGCCCAGGCGCTGCCCCCGAGCCCGACGGGCACCGCCGCCGCCCTGGTGGCGAACCGGTCGCTGCCCGAGTCGGTCAGAAAGGATCTGCTGGAGGAACGCCGCTGGAACGACGCGACGACGCAGACCGCGATCCAACTCGCCGCGGACGGGCGGGGCATCACGATCGTCGTGGTGAACGAGGACGGTACGTCCCGCACCTACGCCCCGTCGGACCCGGATTTCTCCGCCGACGAGCGGAACTGGCCCGTGGTGACGCTGTTCCGACGCGGCTCGGACTTCCTGACGGCCCGGCCCAGACCACCGGTCGGCCCTGCCGAGGAAACGACCACCGGAGTGATCAGCGAGAGCGCCGACGACGGCCCGAGCACGCCGGACCCGCTGAGCCGGTTCCTGGACGAGCACGGACTCAGGGACATCGAGGTCGGGGATGCGCAGGTGCGCCGCCTCGGCAAGGAGGGCAGGCCCCTGCTCACCGGGAACACGGGCGTGAGCGCCACCCTCGCTCTGGGTGCACAGGTCAGGATCGCGGACCTGGGCATCGAGGACGTCCAGGTGCGCACCCTGCTCCAGCGCAACGCGGATCTCCTCCGGGACCGCCCCGGCGTACTGGAGGGTCTGAACAAGATCGGCAAGCGCGAAAACGGCCCCGGCCCGGCCCCGCAGCCGTCGACGTCCTCGTCTCCCCCTCCCACGCCGTCCACGCCGCCCACCATGGTGTGGATGCCGGGCTACGCGACCGGCGACCAGTTCGGCATCGCCGCCATGCTCATCGGCGACCCCGAGCGGTACTGCCTGATCGTCACCGGACCCGAGCGCGGTGCGGAGGGGCACGACCCGAGGGACAAGGGCCCCGCCATCCGGGATTTCCTCATCCGAAGCGGTATCCCGTCCGAGCGTGTCCTCCTGTTCCGGACCGATTCCGTCAAGGCGGGAAAGAAGGTCGTACAGGAGCAGTTCAGGATCAGGTTCCCGGAAAGCGGGAATCTCTCCAACAAGAAGCTCGACGCCCATGTCATTCCGGTCGGATCCGGCACGACGTGGATCGGCGAGAATTTCGACGAAGACATACGCGACCGGATCCGTGCCGCCTGGAAGCTGGACGACGACCATTTCTCCGAAGCGGACCGGACAGCCGTGGAGACCTGGCTCCGGAACCGGGACATCGAGGTGTCCAAGGACCGCGAGACGATCGTCCTCTGGTCGCGCTTCAGCGGAAAGAAGGGCGACATCCACAGCGAGCACGACACCAGCTACACGGGCATGAGTCAGCTCCTGGAGGAAGTACGGCTGCGGGCGGCGCAGCAGGGCAGGAACCCGCTGGTCATCATCGCGGGCGATGCGTACGCGGACCCCCGGCACCAGGGCAAGTACGCGGAATCGGTGCGGAAGATGCGCGAACAGGGACTCGATGTCCACAACCTCACCCATTTCTGGGAGGACGCGTCGGCCTCGCACGCCGCCTGGGGCGGTGACACCCGCATCGGACAGATGCGGCTCTACGAATATCTGCACCGCAACAGCGCTCCTCTGCGACATCTCGGGTTCCGCAGCGGAAACCTGGAGGCGATGGCGCTGTCCGGACACGAGGTCCGCTACCTGGAGGAACCCGGCAGCAGTGGCGGCGCTCGGATGGAGAAATGGCACGACGCGAACTCGAAGAGAGGACATCTGTCGAATTCGATATCCATCGGATACGAGCGCATCATCGTCCACGAACCCCCCACCCGCACCGGCAAATATCTCGTCGGGAAGCGTGCATTGCAGACGGACGGGCCGGGACTCGGGGACGGGCCGGGACTCGGCTGGAACGTGGAGCGGCCCCCGTTCGTCTTCGGGTACCCCGGGCCGCGCGCCGAGAAGCCGAAGGAACTGAAGGACCTGGAAAAGGGATTCATGACCGAGGACGTGAAGAAGATCGTCGACTATCTGCTCGGTGCGTCATGACGGACCGGAGCGATGAGCCGAGTCACGAGCCGGAGTCGCGCGTGCGGCCGGACGGATCGCCGCTGCCGCCGGCGCCGGACCACATCCGCGAGGCGGCCCGGCAGGCGCCCGACCACTGGCTCGGCGTCGTCGACCCCGGCTGGTCCGATCCGGCCCCGCCGCCACCCTGGGCGGTGGCCGGGGAGTGGCGTTCCGGGCTCGACGGCGAGGTCGTGGAGTGGCAGCCCAATGACGACTACCGGCCGTCGCCGCTGACCCTCGGCTGGGCGGAGCCCACCGACCCGGTGGACGCCGCCGTACAACTGGCCGTCACCGGGTACGGACTCCTGCGTGACGCCGTAACAGCCCTGGCCGGCGCGGAAGTGACGGTGCTTCGGGCACCCGACGGCGGTCCGCTGACCGTCGCCGGGGAGGACGGGGATCCCGCGGTACCGGTCTTCACCTCGGCACCCCACCAGGTGTTCGGAGGCGCCCTGGCACACGATACGGTCGCTGTCGCCGAACTGGTCCGGCTCATCGCCCCCGCCGACGGCCGCATCTCCGTCAATCCCGCAGGCCCCGCTCGTCTGTTGCTCGACGCACGGCAGGTGCTCGACGCCGTTGTCCCCACCGGGTCTTCCCCTGCCGCGAGTTCCGCCGAGCCCCCCAGCACCGTCCCCACCAGTCCCGTCACCCAGAGGACCCCATGACCACGTCCAGGAACGAAGAAACCGCGGCCGCCTCCGAGGCGGAGGTCCATGCCACCGCCGAGGCCACCGGATCGGGCGAGTCCTCGGTACGGACCGCTCCCGCCGCTCCCACGGAGGGAACGGCCGCGTCCGGGGCCGCGAGCACGACGACGGGCGGCGCCGAGGCGGAGAAGCGAGCCGGGAAGAAGGCGGAGAAGGAAGCCGGGAGCGAGCCCGCGACCGCGCAGTCCGCCACCGCCGAAACCCCGGCCACCGCCGAGGCGGAGACCGCGACCGCCACCGCCGAAGCCGAGGCGGAGGCGGGGATCACCGCCACCGCCACCGCCGCCACCAAGGCTCCCGACAAGGCCGGCCGTCCGAACAAGGCGCTCCTCGCGGGCGCAGCCATCGCCGGGGTCCTGCTGGTGACGATCCCGTTCCTGGTCCACGCGGGCGGGGGCGACGACGGCAAGCGCGCCACGGGCAACGGCGAGGCACCCGGTACCGTTCTCGGCTCCGGCGCAGGGGACATACCCGGCGCGTTCGCGTCCGCGGCGCCCTCGCCCCGCGAGGACCGGAGCAAGCACTCGCCGGCCGGCAAGGGCATCGAGGAGGACGGCGGCCCCTCCGCCGACGGTGCGCACGGATCCGGACCGATCAACGAGGGCGGGGACACCGGAGGAGTCGGCGCCCCCGACCGGAAGCCGGCCAAGGACGGGAAGACGACCACGAGCGGGAAGACGACCACGACCGGGAGCAAGAGCGGCACCGGCAGCAAGAGCGGCACCGGCAGCACATCGACCGGCACCACGCAGAAGGCCGCGCCGCGGTCGACCGTGGTCTACACCGGCGTGGCCGGTCATGGCTGCCCCACCCCCGCCGGCGGCGGCTTCCAGCAGGACGGTTACTACAGCGACGGCAGCAACGGCTGGAACACGCGTTCCTCCGGCGGCTGGACGGGCAACGGCTGCAACGGGAGCTACTCCGCCGTCCCCATGTCCGGGGACACCGACCAGGATCACGACGCCCGCGTCAAGTGGTGGTGGAACCCCGGAACAAAGGCCCGTACCTGTCAGATCTCCGTCTACATCCCGAGCAGCGGCACCATCCTGGACGTGGGCGGGCACCCCACGACGTATCACGTGCTGGTGAACGCCAACGACCGTACGACCAAGTACAACAGTTTCAGGATCAACCAGGTGGCTCACCGCGGCCAGTGGGTCGACGCGGGCACCTTCGCCATGAAGGGCGCCACGATCGGGGTGAAACTGCTCGACCGGGGTGACGACTGGTCCAAGGGCTGGGAGAAGGCCCACCACGCCGCCGCCCAGATGAAGGTGACCTGCCGCTCCTGACCCACCGGGGCCGGCTTCTCAACATGAGGCCGGCCCGGGTGACGAACACGGCGATCACACGACGAGGATCCAACCCAGTGCGGTCTCAGCAGCTTCGGCCCGTCCCCGAGACCTCCGGTCCGCGCACGGCTGACAGGGGCTGTGGCGGTTCCGGCAGCAGTCGTGGTCATGGCATCTCGCTCGGTCGGCAGTGGGTGTGTGAATGTTCGCAATCACGTGCACGGATGAGCTGGGGTTTTGTCGCGTAGTGCAGGGAACCTCGCCCATCGCCACCACGAACGAGATCCAGTGCCGGTCGAAGAACTCGCCGATGACCAGCCGCCCACCCGGTGCCAGGACCCGTGCTGCCTCACGCAGCACCCGCTCCGACTCGGGGATCTCGCCGAGCGCGGTGACGGCGTACACGGCGTCGAACGTCTTGTCCTCGTAGGGCAGTGCACGCGCGTCGGAGCGGGCCGGCGTGATGTTGGCCAGGCCGCCGTGCACGGCGCGGCGCATCACGTGGTCGAGCATCTCCTGCTGGATGTCGAGCACATCGAGCCGTCCCTCCGGCCCGAGCTGCGGGGCGACGTGCAGCGACGCGACAGGGGCGGTGGTGATGCGGTGCATGGTGTTCTCCGGTGGATCGATTCGGTCCGTGGTACGTAGTCGGGCGGTCGGCGTCACGCGGGCCGGCTCAGCGTCCGCAGCGCCAGTCGGCCGCACAGCGCGGCGAGCGGCAGCTCGGCGCCGAGCGCCATGGCGACCGCGGTGGCGAAGTCGTCGCCCGGGGCCGCGGTCGTGGTGTCGAACCAGGCGTCCACCACAAGCAGCGCCGCGGTCGCGGCGGCTGCCAGGGCGTGCCGCCGGTCGCCGCGGGCGGCGAGGAGGCCGGTGGCGATCAGGCCGAGCGCCTCCAGCGCGTCGAGCCCGACCCAGGCGACCGGCCAGTGCGCCGCGGTCGCGGTGGCCGGCAGGCCGGTGGCCAGCACGTACAGCCACGGCAGCAGGGCGAGCCCGCAGGCGACCAGCAGCCACCCGGCCCGCCGCATGCCCCGCGCCGGGCGCGGCTCCTCCGCCTCTTCGTGGAGCGGGATGACCTCGGCGCGGTCGAAGCCCTCGGCACCGGCCACTTCCTCATCGCACAAGACCAGTTGACGCATCGTCTTCCCCCGCTCCCCGTCGGCTCTCCCCTTCATGTGCTCCACCCTCCGCCGCACACCAGGGCGCCGTCAGTCACGCAGGGTTCCGACCCGGGGTGGAGATAAGTGCACCCCCGAACCGGGCGGGGGTGTCATGGCACGGGGATGGCCTGCGGCTTTACCGTTTGACGCATGCAACTCACGACGTGGCCGCAGCTGGTGCTGGGCCGGCCGTTCCGCAGGGCGGGACACCGGACCGCGCTCGTCGCCGCCGGCCTGCCGCTCCACCTCGCCGTGGTGCCCCTGTGGCTCTGGCTGCTCGGCACGATGGCGGCGTTGGTGCGCGCGCCCGGCGCGGTGGCCGTGACTCCGCTGCCCGTGCTGCTCACGCTCGTGGTGACACCCCTGCTGACCGTCGGGCAGCGGCGGCGCTACCGGGCGCTCGTCGGCAAGGACCTCCCGCGCCCCGCCGTACCCGGGCCGGGACGCAACTGGAAGTCGGCGGTGCGCCGGCTGACCAGCCGGGCCTTGTGGCGGCAGGTCTGCTACCACGCCGTGGCGGGTCCGCTGCTCGCCGTCCTGGACCTCGCTGTCCTCGCCGTCTGGGCCGCCGCTCTCGTGGCCGCCTCCATCTACGTGTGGATCTGGGCGCTGCCCCCGCAGTGGCGGGTCACCGACCTCGGGTACACCACGCAGGCCGCGTACATCACCGCCGGCGGCCTCGCCCTGCTGTTCCTCGGGCCCCGGCTGACCGGCGCTCTGGTGCGGCTGGAGACCCGGACGGCCGAGGTCCTGCTCGGCCCCAGCCGCACGGAGAAGCTCGCCCGCCGGGTAGCCGACCTCGCCGAGAGCCGGGCCGGCGTGCTCGACGCCGCCGACGCCGAGCGGCGGCGGATCGAGCGCGACCTGCACGACGGCGCACAGCAGCGCCTCGTCTCACTCGCCGTCAACCTGGGCCTGGCCAGGTCCACCCTCGGCGACCTGCCGGAGGACGCCCGCAAGGTGATCGACGAGGCGCACCGCGAGGCGAAGGAGGCGATCGCCGAGCTGAACAACCTGGTGCGCGGCCTGCATCCGGCCGTCCTTGAGGACCGCGGCCTCGACGCCGCGCTGTCCGGGGTCGCCGCCCGGCTCCCGATCCCGGTGCGCGTGGCGGTGGACCTGCCGCAGCGCCCCTCACCCACGGTCGAGGCCGTCGCGTACTTCGTGGTCTCCGAAGCCCTGACGAACGTGGTCAAACACGCCCAGGCGACCCGGGCGGACGTGACCGTGGAGCGGATCGGGGAGACACTGCTGGTGGTCGTCGCGGACGACGGCGCGGGCGGCGCGGATCTCCCGGCGGCCGGCGGCACCGGGCTCGCCGGGCTCGCCAAGCGCGTCGCGTCCGTCGACGGCACGTTTTCCTGCCGCAGCCCCGCCGGGGGCCCGACCGTCATCACCGTGGAGCTGCCGTGCGCGCCGTGATCGCCGAGGATTCCCTCTTGCTGCGGATCGGGGTGGTCAAGGTGCTGGAAGCGGCCGGCTTCGAAGTATGTGCCGAAGTGGCCGACGCGGAAGGGCTGCTGGCGGCCGTCGAGGAGCACCGGCCGGACATCGCCGTGGTCGACGTGCGCATGCCTCCCGGCTTCACCGACGAGGGTGTGCGCGCCGCGCTGGTGATCCGCCGGCAGTATCCACCAACCGCCGTGCTGCTGCTGTCGCAGTACGTGGAGGAGCGGTACGCGGCCGATCTGCTCGCCGCCAACACCTCAGGCGTCGGCTACCTGCTCAAGCAGCGAGTAGCCGACATCGAGGAGTTCACGGAAGCAGCACGCCGGGTGGCGGCCGGCGGCACCGCACTCGACCCGCAGGTCGTCGCGCAGCTGCTCGTGCGTCGGCACAGCGATCCACTCGACCGGCTCACTCCGCGCGAACGTGAGGTACTGGAGCTGATGGCGGGAGGCCGGTCCAACTCCGGCATCGCCGCCGAGCTGGTGGTGAGCGAGAGCGCCGTCGCCAAGCACATCAACAGCATCTTCACCAAGCTCGACCTGCCCAAGGCAGACGCCGACCACCGCCGCGTCCTGGCGGTCCTGCGCTTCCTGGGCGTTGCGAACGCATAAGCGCTGAGTCGGGAGAAAACTGGGCGATCACATCCGTATGCCTGGTCAGTGATGGCGCAGCAGATACCAGCGCAGGGCGGGGCCTTCTTCGGCGTCCGTGCGCGGTGCGGGGGCGGAAAAGCTGAGGAAGGACACCGCGATCCGGTTGATCCATTCCGTCGCCGCAAACCACTCGGCCTGCGCCGGGTGACTGCGTACCTGGTCCAGCAGCCTGCACATCCCCGCGATGAGGGCGTCCGCACGATCGGTGAGGGTGCGGACGTGCCCGTGGACGGTCCGGTGGATGTGCTGGGTCTCGCGGCGCATGTACGCCTGGAGCAGGTTCTCCCGGGTGGGGAAGTGGTTGTAGAGCGTGGCCCGGGAGGACCCAGCTCGAACCCCAGGCCTGGATGACACGTCACCAGGTCGGAGCACCATCCATGTAATCACTCATTGCGCATGTACGTTAACAGTGGGTGATCAGATTGTGGTCCCCTCGCCGCCACACGGCGGGCGGAAAGAGACCCCACCTCGAGCCAGGACGTCAGGAGACATCGGTGACCAGACATCACGCCCCCAAACGACCCCCCTCAGGAGTGCGGATGAGACGAGGCCAAGCCCACACAGGCGTCGGCACTCGTCAGCAGTGGCGGCGCGCAGGGGTGGCGGCGGGACTGTGCGTGGTGCTGTCCGGCACCGCACTGACCCCCGCGACCGCCGCACCGGCGGGGGCCAAGCCGGCCACCGCCCCGGTGCGGGCACGAGGGACTGACCCATCGTTCACCTTCGGCTTCACCGGGACCCCGCAGAGCCTCACCGTCCCAGCAAACGCGGTGGTCACGATTACCGCCGACGGCGCCGGCGGCGCCGACAACACCGGCACCGTCTGCGGGTTCACCGGGGCCGGAGGGACCGGCGGACGCGTCATCACCACACTGCCGGCAACCACCGCCCCGACGGCCTTCACCGTCAACGTCGGCGGCACCGGCGGCAAAGGCTGCAACGGAACCGGCGCCGGCGGATACAACGGCGGCGCCCCGGGCGGCATCTCGAGCAACCCCACGGGCTCTTTCCGGCACGGTTCCGGAGGAGGCGGGGCGTCCAGCGTCAGCACCGGCACCGGCCTCCTCCTCGTCGCCGGCGGCGCCGGCGCCGGCGGCGGCACCCCCTTCGCCGGCACAACCGCGGGGGGAAACGGGGGCAACGGTGGCACACCGGATGCCACCGCCGGCACCACCGGAGGATTCGATAGTGGTGGTTCGCCAGGATCCGGCGGGCAAGGCGGCAGCACCACCACCATGACCGGCGGCACCGGCGGTGCGCCGGGCACCGCCACTGGAGGCTGCACGCCCGCCGCAGGTGGCCCAGGAAGCGGCTTCACAGGCACCACGGTCGGCACCGGCGGCACCGGCGGCAACAACACCGGCGGCAACTGCGTGGCCGCCGGGGCCGGGGGAGGCGGAGGCGGAGGGTACTTCGCCGGTGGTGGAGGAGGGGCCTCCTCCCCCGGCTCCAGCGGTTTCGGCCGGGCGGGTGGTGGCGGTGGCGGAGGAGGCAGCAGCTTCGCCACCCCGACGGGCACCGGCACAAGCTATGCGCTGTCCACGATCGGGACGGCGAACAACAACGGCCAAGTGATCATCTCCTACACGCTGCTCACACCCACCCTGGCCATCGCCAAAACCCACACCGGGAAATTCGTCCAGGGCAAACAGGGGACCTACACCATCACGGTCCGCAACACCGGGCCCGGCACCACCGACGGCACCACGGTCACCGTGCACGACACCCTCCCGCGAGGACTCACCGCCCGCACCATCACCGGCACCGGATGGAACTGCACCCGGACCACCCTCACCTGCACCCGCAGCAACGTCCTGGCAGCAGGCACCAGCTACCCGCCCATCACCCTCAAGGTCAATGCCTCCTGCCACGCAAAACGCCACGTCACCAACACCGCCACCGTCACCGGCGGCGGCGACACCACCACCCACACCACCACCAACCCCACCACCATCAAACCCAACAAACGCTGTCACCACCACAAGCACCACCACAGGAAGATGATCGGTCGCGGCTGAATACCGCAGCGAAGCGCACCAACCACCGCGACCGCGCCGGCTCCGCCTGCACGGCGGGGACGGCACCCCAAGGGAGCGAGCGGGCCGGAGTCGTACACGCTGCACATCTACGGCGGCGGGCAGCATGTGCAGCGCCCCCAACTACCAGGCCTGCCGCTGCCCAGCCCCTGACCGGACAAGCAAAGCACCAGGCGCCCGGCCGCAGAGGATGACGGTCCTCCGGCCGGGCGCCTGGGGGGGTGTTCGGCAGGGGCTGATGCCGCCTCACGATCCCCAGCGCAATCAGGTGTGACAGGAGATCAGATGTGCTGCTCCGGCGTGGACACCACCACCGTCCATCCGGAACTCGCGGCACTCGGGTCCGTGCTCGGCCGGCCCGCTGCCTGCCGGCAGGCCGGCTTCACATCCTCGACGCGCTGCATCACCGCCGACATCGCCGCCCGGCTCGCCCTCGCACGGGCCGGCCTCGCCACCGGGCTCGTCCCCCGGACGGCCATCGATCCGGCCACACCCAAGATCCGCACAGCGTCCATCGAGGATCGCCCGATCCTGCGCCTGCTGTTCGCCACGACGCGTCGCACCGAGACCACGAACCCGGCGACCACGGCCGCCGTCGCAGCGCTGCGCACAGCCGCACGACAGAACCGCACCCCGCGCCTCCGCCGGTCTAGGACACGCCGTCGAGCGGTCGCAGGAAGCGGCGCTCGTACCGTTTGATGCAGCGGGTGTCACGGGCCAGTTCGAACGCTTCCCGGCATTCCGGGTCGGACATGCTGTCCGTGCGGTACTGCTCGTACGCGGCCAGGCTGGGAAACGAGAACAGGGCGTAGGCGATGTCGCTGTCGCCCTCACTCGGCAGGAAGTAGCCGTGGTGCGTCCCGCCGAAACGGCTGACGAGCCGGACCCAGCGGCGGCCGTATTCCTCGAAATCCTCAAGCTTGTCGGCGTCGATCTCGTACTTCAGATGAACAGTGATCATGCCTGCATCATGCCGGGTACCGGACCCTGGGCCGGTGAGCGAAGGACGTGGCCAGTTGTCGGTCCGCGCGGGTGCGGGGGGTGGCGAGTCGGTCGGAGCCGGTGCCGGTCTTGAGGATAGGCAGCCAAAGGTGAGGCGGTCGGCGACGGCCACGCAGAGGCGCGGCATCTTGATCTTGTACATGACAACGGCTTGACGCCAGCAGACCTTCAGCCTTCCTCTGGGAGTGGCGGATGATCCGCTACGGCCGTATCGCCACTGCATCAACCTCGAACAGCATCCCCGGCAGTGCGAGCGAGGCCACGCCGCTCAGTGTCTGGGCCGGCAGCTTGTCGCCGAAACGGGCGTGCAGCGCCTTGCCGAGGATCTCCAGCTTGTCCAGGTCGTGGTCGACGATGAAGGTACCGAGGCGGACCACGTGCTCGTACCCAAGGCCGACCCCCTCCAGCGCGGAGCACAGCCGGTCGAACGCCAGGTCCACCTGGGCCGCGAAATCACCGGGCACAGGAGCACCGGTGGCGTCGGAGGCGTACTGACCGCCGATGAAGACGGCTTCGCCGGGCGCCGAGACAGCGTGGCTGTAGCCAAACGGCGTCGGGTCATGGAGGGCGGCTGGGTTGGTGATCGTGCGCTGATCGGTCGTCATGCCTGTTTCAACACGTGCACCGACCTACCCATTCCATCGGGATCAAGGCACGTAGGGGCGGCGCGTTCGAGGACGCTGCGGATCACGGGCTCGCGTTCTCAGCCAAGGGCTGTCCCCGCGCCCGCTTCCCTTGAGCCGTTCATCGATCGACTTCCGATCCGCGACGCAAACGGCGGATCGCCATACCTCGATCTCCTGCGCAGGTCGTGGGATCGGGCCGTCAGGCGGCTCAGGCTTCCCGAATACAACCCGCACGACTTGCGACACACATGGACCACCGTGACCTTGACGAGCGGCATGTCCATCCACGAAGTGTCTCACCGGCTCGGGCATCGCTCGATCAAGGTCACGGTGGACAAGTACGGCCACCTCACCCAGGACGGCCGGGAACGCTGCCGTCAGGTGGGCGAGGCGGCCGTGGCACCGCACATGCTCACAGCAGGCCGAACGACCTCAGAACCCGGCGCTGAACCGGTGTCGGACGAGCGGGCCAGTAGAGATAGCAGACCCCGCCGGTACCGCTTCTGACCTTGCCGTTCGCGTCGTAGCGCTTGGTCCGGAGCCAGATGTTCTCCCACTCCCGGCGCTGGTAGACCCGGCGCACGGCCTCGTCGTTCGGCGAGGCGGGGTCGTTCGCGATCACGTCACCGTCCGCGGTGAATCCGATCACGGTCATCAGATGGCCGGAGGTCCCGTACCCCGCGCCGGTGAGCTCCCCCTTGAGGAAGGACTGTGACGTTATGGCCGGAATGCCCGCCCGGATCAGCGTCTCCAGGTCCGTCAGCGAGCCGAGCCGGGTCACGACCGCGCTCATGCCGTGGTACGTCGCCGCGTACGCGGCGTTGAACGGCCAGTTGCCGCAGCCCTCGTACTGGTAGTCGTACGTGAACCGCGCGGCATGACAGACCTGCGGGTCGGCCAGCCCCGGCTCCACCCAGGCGAGGTCCTCGGCGGTGGGCCGCCGTCCCCAGTACTCGATGATCATCTGCGAGGAGGTGGGGCTGCACCAGGCCTCGCCGCCGTTGTCGTACTCCGGGTACTGGCCCGCGTGGATGTTCTGCGAGTAGCGCGGCACCAGGAGTTCCCGAGTGAGGCCGGGGGCGGTTGCGGGCACGGTGAAGCGGTCCGGGATGTCGGACGCCATCGCGCCGATCCGCCACACGGTGGGGGTGAGACGGGTCCCCGGTGTGCGGTGGAGTGTGAGCCGCAGCCGGTAGGAGTCCAGCCGCAGCCCACCGGCCGCGTCGTCCACCGAGAAGGTGTCGGTCCAGATGGAACTCCTGCCGTCGGTCTGGTCGTCCACGGACGTCCGGCGGATGTCGCCGTCGCCCGCCGCCCAGCGGCCCATGACGTACCACGGTGTCGAGGTGGCGTCCGAGTAGCGACCCTGGAGTTCGATCTGGATCCAGGTGCCCTCCGGGGTGTCGGCGTTCCACGAGGCGATCACCTCGGTCGCCGGGACGGCGGAACGGTGGACGGGTGAGGTCCAGGTCGCGTACTCCCAGGTGGTGGTCGCGCCGGTGTGCGGATCCGGGTAGTCGATGCGCCCCTCGGCGTGGCCGATCACCAGGCCGGGGCGGCGGCCCGCGACGGCCCGCGTCCCGGCGCCGGAACCGCTGCGCCAGTCCCTGTACGTGTGCCAGGAGTGGTTGTCCACGGAGGAGGCGGCCGAGGGGGTGCGGGGCGGGGCGGCGGAGGGGACGGCGGCGTGCGCGGAGCCGGACGACACCGTACCGGCGGTGGCCGCTGCCGCGAGCGCGGCGGTCAGCACGGTCCTGCGCGAGGTCGGTCTGTTCATGGGCGAGACCCCCGGTCGTAAGCGGAATGGGGTTGCGGGTGCACGACAGTGCGCCAACTATCGCGGGTCACGGCCGGATTCGGCCAGCGATTCGCCCCATGCCAGGAAACCAATATTGGTCTGATCCACTGGCGTGACCTGCGCTTGTTTCCGAACTGCTCGTAGGCTGGGGCGCATGAACGACCTCGCGCCCCTCGCCACCCGGCTCCGCGCCCTGGCGCCGTCCTGCGGGCCGGTGCGGCTGATCGCCGTCGACGGCCACGCGGGATCGGGGAAGAGCACCTTCGCGTCCCGCCTCGCCGCCGCGCTCGACGGCGCCCCCGTCCTGCATCTGGACGATCTGGCCACCCATGAGTCCTTCTTCACCTGGGTGGACCGACTGCGGGAGCAGGTGATCGGGCCGTTGTCACGTGGGGAGCGCGCGCACTACGCGCCGTACGACTGGACCGCGCGGACGTTCACGGCGCCGCGCACCCTGGAGCCCGCACCGGTGGTCCTGATCGAAGGGGTGGGGGCGGGCCGCAGGGCTCTCCGCCCCCACCTGGCGCGGCTGCTGTGGATGGATCTCGCCGCCGCGGAGTCCTGGGCACGGGGCCGCCGCCGGGACGGGCCGGCCCTTTCGGCCTTCTGGGACGGGTGGACGGCGGCCGAGGCGGAGCACTTCTCGGCCGATCCCTCGCGCTCCCACGCGGATGCCCTGATACGGCAGTTGCCCATGGGGTACGAGTGGCTGGAGGGGCCCGGCGCAGCAGCAGGAACGAACCATTCCGTCACAGATCGTGAGCGCGTCGTACCCCCGTCCTGAGTGCCCGGAAATCGGCCCGGAAGTACCTCAACTCCGCTTGACCCGAGGGCGGTACAGGTCTTACGTTCTCAATGTGCGGCTTTTCGGAGCCCTCGCGGACACGAAGCCCCCGGTTGTTCCCCCGTGATCGGGGGCTTCGTTCTGCCCTCGCACCCCCTCCCGTACGCCGGTTCGACGGATTCCGCTCACCCTCGGTCACGGTCTCCCTTCTGCCTACGACGCTCTTAGTCGCACACTCCCTGCGCAGGTACGATGCCTCTCGGTGCGGTCAATTCCCGTCCGTGGCCCAGTGATTCGGCGCGCCTCGGCGGGCGGGTCGTGCGGCGGGACATCCTGGGGGCACGGTTTGTGGGGGACCAGATGGACATCGGCACGCAGGGCGCACAGGCCCCGGCCGACCTCGCCTGGCTGCGCGGCGTGGACGCCTACACCATGGGCGCCTACCCACAGGCCGAGGAGGAGTTCAGGGCTGCGGTACGGATCGATCCCGGCATGGCGGACGGCTGGCTCGGCCTCCATGCGCTGAGGATCGACACCACGACGGCGCTGCTGCGCATGTACCGTCATCGCGACCGCTTCGGCGAGCAGCGCACCCGCCATCGGCGCACGCTCAACTCCTGGTACTGGCTGGGCTGGTGGGTGCAACCGGTGCTGGAGAGCCCGCGCGACCTGCTCCTCGCGCACGCCTCGCACTGGCTGGACGGACGCCATGTCCCCGAGCTGGACCGCGCGCTGGCCGGCCTGCCGCCGGTGGACGCGGACCCGCAGGTGCGCTTCCTGCACGCCTGCCGCTCCTATCTGGTCAAGGACTGGGAGCAGCTCGTGCGCAACACCGAGCAGCTGGTCGACGATCCGATGCTCGGCATCGAGGCGGGGCTGTTCGGCGGGATGGCACGGGTGCGGCTGGAGATGTACGGACAGGCCGAACCGCTGCTCTCCACCGCCCTGATGCGCTGCCGGAGCGAACAGCCGCAGCGCAAGGAGCTGCGCTACTGGCTGGCCCGCGCGCACGAGGGCACCGGCCGCAGCGCGGCCGCCCTGCCGCTCTACCGGGCGGTGCACCGGATCGACCCCGCGTTCATGGACACCTCGGCACGGCTCGCCGCGATCGCGGACTACGACGGTCTCGAAGGCAGCGACGAGGCCGGTCTCACCGCCCTGTCCCTGGCCGGATTGGGCACGGACACCGTGGCGGAGGCGCAGCCGGACGGGGAGTCGCTGCTCGGCACCGATCTGGCGGACGGTCGGGAGCTGCGGCCCGGCGGCGAGATCCCGGGGCTCGTGGGCAATGGGATGCCGCCGTCGTCCGACGGAACCCGGCGGAAGACGGCGGTGCCCGGTCAGCCGTCGGCGCCCTTCCCCGCCGGGTCCAGCGATCCGGTGCTGCTCGCCGAAGCGCTGGCGGAGCTGGAGCGCATGGTCGGCCTGGAGCCCGTCAAGCGCCAGGTCAAGGCGTTGTCGGCGCAACTGAACATGGCACGCCTGCGGGCCGGCCAGGGGTTGCCCGTGCAGCCGCCCAAACGCCATTTCGTCTTCTCCGGCCCTTCCGGGACCGGTAAGACCACGGTGGCCCGCATCCTGGGCCGGGTCTTCTACGCACTCGGCCTGCTGGGGGGCGACCATCTCGTCGAGGCCCAGCGCGCGGATCTGGTGGGCGAGTTCCTCGGACAGACCGCCGTGAAGGCGAATGAGCTGATCGACTCGGCCCTCGGCGGGGTGCTCTTCGTGGACGAGGCGTACAGCCTCTCCAACACCGCCTACAGCAAGGGCGACGCGTACGGCGACGAGGCCCTCCAGGTCCTCCTCAAACGTGCGGAGGACAACCGGGACCATCTCGTCGTCATCCTCGCGGGCTATCCGGAAGGCATGGACCGGCTGCTGGCCACCAATCCGGGGCTCTCCTCACGGTTCACCACCCGGGTGGACTTCCCGAGCTACCGGCCGCTGGAGCTCACCTCGATCGGTGAGGTGCTGGCCGCGGAGAACGGCGACGCGTGGGACGAGGAGTCCCTGGAGGAGCTGCGCTCCATCAGCGGCCATGTGGTCGAGCAGGGCTGGATCGACGAGCTGGGCAACGGGCGGTTCCTGCGCACACTGTACGAGAAGAGCTGCGCCTACCGCGACCTGCGGCTCTCCGGTTACGCGGCCGAGCCGGGCCGGGACGACCTGGCCACGCTGCGGCTGCCGGACCTGATGCAGGCGTACGGCGAGGTGCTGTCCGGCCGTGGGCCGGTGGACCGGGGGCCGCAGGAGCCGCCGACGCTGTGACGTGGGCGATGCCGGAGGGCCGGGGTCGGCCCTCCGGCATCGCGGAGCACGGCGTGGTCAGCGGACCGATGCGGTGAGTTCGCCGTGGCCGGTGGTCGTCTCCGCCGTCCGGCGGGGTACGGAGACCCGGTGGGCCGGGTCGCGTACCTCACCGACCAGCATCTCCAGCACGTCCTCCATGGCGACCAGGCCCAGGACCCGGCCCGACGCGTCGGCGACCTGCGCCAGATGCGTCGCCGCGCGGCGCATCACGGTCAGGGCGTCGTCCAGGGGCAGCTCGGCCCGCACGGTCGCCATCGGCCGCCACACGTGCTGGGGAACGGCCCGCTCGCCGTCCTCCAGGTCCAGCACGTCCTTGACGTGCAGATAACCCATGAACGGGCCGCCGCCCTCCGCGCACACGGGAAAGCGCGAGTAGCCGGTCCGTACGGTCAGCTCCTCGATCCGGCGCGGGGTGACGGAGGGGTCCACCGTCACCAGTGAGGCCCGGCGGAGCAGCACATCGGTGACGGGCCTGCTGCCCAGCTCCAGCGCGTCCTCCAGCCGCTCCTGCGCCTCCGGCTCCAGCAGCCCGGCCTGACCGGAGTCCTCGACGAGCCGGTTGAGCTGCTCGCTGGTGAAGACGGCCTCCACCTCGTCCTTCGGTTCGACGCCGAAGAACCGGAGCACCAGCCGGGCGCAGGCGCCCAGCGCGGAGGTGACCGGGCGGCAGACACGGGCGAAGCCCACGAGGCCGGGGCTGAGCCAGAGCGCGGTCTTCTCCGGCGCCGCCATCGCGAGGTTCTTCGGGACCATTTCGCCGATGACGAGGTGGAGGAAGACCACGAAGACCAGCGCCAGGACGTAGCCGAGCGGATGGATGAGGCCCTCGGGCAGGCGGATCGCCTGGAAGACCGGCTCCAGCAGATGGGCCACGGTCGGTTCGGCGACGGCGCCGAGGGTCAGTGAGCAGACGGTGATGCCGAACTGGGCGGCGGCCATCATCTGCGGCAGGTTCTCCAGCCCGTACAGCGTCCGGCGGGCCCGGCCCGAGCCGGCCGCCGCGAGCGGTTCGATCTGGCTGCGCCGTACGGAGACGAGCGCGAACTCGGCTCCGACGAAGAATCCGTTCGCCAGCACGAGAAGCCCGGCGAACAGCAGTTGGACGAGGCTCATCGCACGGCCTCCAGTGCGTCCTGGGACAGCGGGGCCGCGGTCACCGGATCGGCCGCCTCCACCGTGCGCACGAAGCGGACCTTCTCGGCGCGGTAGTGGCCGACCTGGCGGACGGAGATCCGCCAGCCGGGCAGTTCGGCCCGGTCACCGGGGGCGGGGATGCGTCCCAGCAGATCGGCGACGAGTCCGGCCACGGTCTCGTACGGGCCGTCGGGTACGTCGAGTCCTATCCGGCGCAGGGTCAGGACCCGGCAGCTGCCCTCGGCGTCCCAGGCCGGGCGGCCGTCCTCCGGAGCGGCGGCAGCCAGTTCGGGCCGGTCGGCGCCTTCGGCGTCGTGCTCGTCCCGGACCTCGCCGACGAGCTCCTCGATGATGTCCTCAAGGGTGACCACTCCGGCGGTGCCGCCGTACTCGTCGACCACGACGGCGATCGGCTGCTCGTTGCGCAGCCGCTGGAGCAGCTGTTCGACGGGCAGGGTCTCAGGCACCAGCAGCGGCGGTACGGCGATCCGGCCGGCCGAGGTGCGCAGCCGGTCCTGGGCAGGCACGGCGAGCGCGTCCTTGAGGTGGATCATGCCGATGACCTCGTCGATGCGCTCCCGGTAGACGGGGAAGCGGGAGAGGCCGGTCGCGCGGGTGAGGTTGAGGACATCCTGCGCGGTCGCCGAGGACTGCAGGGCGCTGACCTTCACTCGCGGGGTCATGACGTGCTGGGCGGTCAGTCCGGCGAGCGACAGGGTCCGTACGAAGAGATCCGCGGTGTCCTGTTCGAGGGTGCCGGCCTCGGCCGAGTGGCGGGCCAGGGAGACCAGCTCCCCGGGGGTGCGGGCGGAGGCCAGCTCATCGGTGGGTTCGACGCCCAGCAGCCGGACCATCCGGTTGGCGACGGTGTTCAGCAGGCTGATCACCGGCCGGAGAGCGGCGGAGAACCGGTGCTGGGGGCCGGCCACGAACCGGGCGACCTGGAGCGGCCGGGAGACCGCCCAGTTCTTCGGCACGAGTTCGCCGATGACCATCTGTACGGCGGAGGCCACCATCATCCCGATCACCACGCTGATGCCGGACACGGCACCGTCGGGCAGACCGGTGGCGGTGAGGGGGCCGTCCAGCAGCTGGGCCAGTGCCGGTTCGGCGAGCATGCCGACCACCAGCGAGGTGATGGTGATGCCGAGCTGGGTGCCGGAGAGCTGGAAGGAGAGTTCACGCAGGGCTTCGACGACGGTGCGGGACCGCCGGTCGCCCGCTGCGGCGGCGCGCTCGGCGTCCGGCCGCTCCACCGTGACGAGCCCGAATTCGGCTGCCACGAAGAATCCGTTGGCGAGGATGAGAAGGAACGCTGCGCCGAGCAGCAGCAGGGGGATGGTCATTCCGCCGCCTCCGGGGAAGGGGCGGCGCAGGTACTACCGGACGATCCGTCCATTGCTGGAAGGAGTCACTCCTTGGGTCGCAGGAAAGCCCCGCCGGCCTCATGGACCTCTCGTGCGGGGCGGGGCGCGCGGAGCGCCGCCGTCCTCCAGAGTAAACAAGAAGCGGCCCTGCGGGGCAGGGGGCTCAGCCGTTGTCCGTACCGGTGCCGCGGTTCTCGGCGAGGGCGCGGAGCGTGCGGGCGTCGCGGATGGCCTGCTGCTTGGCGATTCCCGGCTGGATACCGAGGGCGGGCATGCTGGTCCCGTCGCTCAGGTCGAGAAAGACCCAGGGGTCACCGACGCGCAGGTTGACACGGAGGATCTCGGCCCAGGACAGCCGACGCGTTCGGGTGAGATTGACCACGGTCACCCCGTCCTCGTGGGCGACCACCTTCGGGCGGCTGAGCAGCGCCAGCACGCCGAAGAAGAGCAGCGCGGTGAAGACGAAGCTGGACCGCTCCCCCGCGCTCAGCTGTTCCAGGGTCATGGCGATGACGGTGATGACGACGAACATCGCCGCCCCCACGGTGAGCAGGACCACCCGAGTTCGGGTCGGCCGGAACGTGACTGGGAGTGTGGGGAGTTCGGGCCGGGGCGCGGGGGCGGACATCGTGTTTCTTCTGTCTTCCGGTGGTCGCCGGCCGTCAGAGGCGGCAGGCGTGGATGGCGGTGGTGAGGATGGCGCGGGCCCCGAGGTCGTACAGATCGTCCATGATCCGCTGGGCCTCCCGGGCGGCGACCATGGAACGGACGGCGACCCAGCCCTCGTGGTGCAGCGGGGAGATGGTCGGCGACTCCAGGCCCGGGGTGAGGGCGACCGCGCGCTCCAGGTGCTCGACACGGCAGTCGTAGTCCATCATCACGTAGGAACGGGCGACCAGGACGCCCTGGAGGCGGCGGAGGAACTGCCGCACCTTGGGGTCGTCGTCCGGTGCGCCGGTGCGCCGGATGACGACGGCCTCCGACTTCATGATCGGCTCGCCGATGACTTCGAGCCCGGCGTTGCGCAGGCTGGTGCCGGTCTCCACGACGTCGGCGATGACCTGGGCGACACCGAGTTCGATGGCCGTCTCGACCGCGCCGTCGAGGTGGACGACGGAGGCGTTGACACCGACATCGGCGAGGTGCTTGGCGACGATGCCCTCGTAGGAGGTGGCGATCGTCTTGCCGTCGAAGTCCTGCGGGCCCTGGGCCGTGCCGGGCTTGGTGGCGTAACGGAAGGTGGAGCGGGCGAAGCCGAGCTGGAGGATCTCCTCGGAGTCGGCGCCGGAGTCCAGCAGCAGGTCCCGGCCGGTGATGCCGATGTCGAGGCGGCCGGAGCTGACGTAGATCGCGATGTCGCGGGGCCGCAGGTAGAAGAACTCGACCTCGTTCTCGGGGTCGACGAGGACGAGCTCCTTGGACTCCTTGCGCTGCTGGTAGCCGGCCTCATGGAGCATCGCCATCGCAGGCCCGGAGAGTGAACCCTTGTTGGGGACGGCGATGCGCAGCATGAGGTCAGGTTTCCTTTGCGAGGAGGGAGTCTTGTCCGGGTATGCGATATGCGGTCGTACGGAGTGCGGTGCGGAGATCGTGCTCAGAGGTGGGCGTAGACGTCGTCGAGCGAGATCCCGCGGGCGACCATCATCACCTGGACGTGGTACAGCAGCTGCGAGATCTCCTCGGCGGCGGCGTCCTTGCTCTCGTGCTCGGCGGCCATCCAGACCTCGGCGGCCTCTTCGACGACCTTCTTGCCGATGGCATGGACGCCCTTGTCCACCAGCTCGGCGGTGCGGGAGGTGGAGGGGTCGCCGCCGGCGGCCTTGAGCTGCAGCTCGGCGAAGAGCTCTTCAAAGGTTTTGTTCGCCATGATGGTTCTTAGGGTACGGGGTCCACCCCCTCCACTCAGCGCCAGGGCTCGCTGACCGTGCGCAGCGTGGCGGCGGTGGCGACGGCCGCGGTGACGGCTTCGTGGCCCTTGTCCTCGTTGGACCCTTCCAGCCCGGCCCGGTCGAGCGCCTGCTCCTCGGTGTCGCACGTGAGCACGCCGAAACCGACCGGGACTCCGGTGTCGACGGCGACCTGGGTGAGACCGTTGGTGACCCCGTGGGACACGTATTCGAAGTGCGGGGTGCCGCCGCGGATGATCACTCCGAGGGCGACGATCGCGTCGTAGCCCCGGCCGGCGAGGACCTTGGCGACCACCGGGAGTTCGAAGCTGCCGGGTACCCGGAGCAGGGTCGGCTCGTCGATGCCGAGCTCGTGCAGGGCGCGCAGGGCGCCGTCGACGAGTCCGTCCATGACCTTCTCGTGCCACTGCGCGGCGACGACCGCCACGCGCAGGTCACCGCAGTTGCGTACGGACAGTTCGGGTGCGCCCTTGCCGCTCATGTATCTCCCACCACTCGTTTCCGTGATCGTTCACTGGTTGCCGCAGGTCGACACCGGGGCGGCGTCGAGCCAGGGCAGGTCGTGCCCCATGCGGTCGCGCTTGGTGCGCAGGTAGCTCAGATTGTGTTCGCCGGCCTGGACGGGCATCGGCTCGCGGCCGGTGACGGCCAGACCGTGCCGCAGGACGGCGGCCGTCTTGTCGGGGTTGTTGGTCATCAGCCGCAGGCTCCGGACGCCGAGGTCCTTGAGGATCTGGGCGCCGGCCGCGTAGTCCCGGGCGTCGGCCGGCAGACCGAGCTCCAGGTTGGCGTCGAGGGTGTCGACGCCGCGCTCCTGGAGTTCGTAGGCGCGCAGCTTGGACAGCAGGCCGATGCCGCGTCCCTCGTGACCTCTCAGGTAGACGACGACGCCGCGGCCCCGCTCGGCGATCCGTCGCATGGAGGCGTGCAGCTGGGGCCCGCAGTCACAGCGCTGCGACTGGAAGATGTCGCCGGTCAGGCACTCGGAGTGGATCCGCACCAGGACGTCGTCGCCGTCCGCGATGTCGCCGTGGACGAGCGCGACATGCTCGACGCCGTCGGCCGTGGAGCGGTAGCCGTACGCGGTGAACGCGCCGAAGCCCGTCGGCAGCCGCACCTCGGCCTCGCGGCGGACGGTCGGCTCCGAGGTGCGGCGGTAGGCGATCAGGTCCTCGATGGAGATGATCGTGAGGCCGTGCTTGCGGGCGAACGGGATCAGCTGGGGCAGCCGCAGCATCACACCGTCCTCGCCGGCGATCTCGACGATCGCTCCGGCGGGCCGCAGCCCGGCGAGCCGGGCGAGGTCGACCGCGGCCTCGGTGTGGCCGTTGCGGACCAGCACACCGCCGGGGCGGGCGCGGAGCGGGAAGATGTGACCGGGCCGTACGAAGTCGGCGGGGCCCGCCTCGCCGCCCGCCAGCAACCGGAGGGTGGCGGCCCGGTCGGCGGCGGAGATGCCGGTGGTCACGCCGTGGGCCGCCGAGGCGTCGACGGAGACGGTGAACGCCGTGCGCATCGACTCGGTGTTGTGGTCGACCATCTGCGGAAGTTCGAGCCGCTCCAGCTCGTCGTTCTCCATGGGGGCGCAGATCAGGCCGCGGCACTCGCTCATCATGAACGCGACGATCTCGGGGGTGGCCTTCTCGGCCGCGAGGACGAGGTCGCCCTCGTTCTCCCGGTCCTCGTCGTCGACGACCACCACGGGCCGCCCGGCGGCGATGTCGCGAATGGCCTGCTCGACGGGGTCGAGCGTGAGGTCCTCGACAGCGCTCCCGTGGTCCCGGTGCAACCAGGTGGGCTGGGCAGTCATGCCGTGGCTCCTTCCAGAGCGGGGGTCCGTGAACGCAGCCACCAGTCGCGCATGCCCCACAGGACGAGGGCGCCGTACACGACGTAGATGAGTCCGGAGAAGGCGAGACCGCTGTGGAAGTTCAGCGGTACGCCGACCAGGTCGACCAGCAGCCAGGCGAACCAGAACTCGACCATGCCGCGGGCCTGGGCGAACATCGCGACGAGCGTGCCGGCGAATATGTACGCGTCCGCCCACGGGCTCCAGGAGAGCGAGGGGAACGCGGTGAACAGACCGCCGACGGCGAGGGTGCCGAGCGCGGCGCCGCCGAGCAGGCAGCCGCGCTCGCGCCAGGTGGCGAACCGTACGGCGATGGAGCCGTCCTGGGCCTGTCGCCTGCCCCGGGTCCACTGCTGCCAGCCCCAGACGGCCACGGCGATGACCACGAGCTGCTTGCCGACGCTGCCCGCCTGGTGCACGGACACATTGGCGGCGACCAGGACGGCGCCGGACAGGAGCTGGGCGGGCCAGGTCCAGATCGAGCGGAGCCAGCCCAGGGTGAGCGCGATCAGACCGACCGTGTTGCCGATCATGTCGGACCAGATGATGTGCTGACCGAAGACGGTGAACGCCTGCGAGTTCAGCCAGTTCAGCGCGGTCACTTCGCCGGCTCCTCGGGCTGCCGCGGAGTGTGGCCGAGCAGCCGCTCGACGTACTTCGCGATGACGTCCACCTCGAGGTTGACCGGGTCGCCGGGCTCCTTGATGCCGAGCGTGGTCAGCGCGAGGGTGGTGGGGATGAGGCTGATGGTGAAGTAGTCGGGTCCGGCGTCCACGACGGTCAGGCTGACTCCGTCGACGGTGATCGACCCCTTCTCCACCACGTAACGGGTCAGGTCCGCCGGGAGGGAGATCTTCACGATCTCCCAGTTCTCGGAGATCTTGCGCTCGACGATGCGCCCGGTGCCGTCGACATGGCCCTGGACGATGTGGCCGCCCAGCCTGCCGCCGACCGCCATGGGGCGTTCCAGGTTGACCCGGGAGCCCGTTTCCAGGGCGCCGAGGCTGGACCGGTTCAGGGTCTCGGCCATCACGTCGGCGGTGAACTCGCCGTCGCCGAGGTCGACGACGGTGAGGCAGACGCCGTTGACGGCGATGGAGTCGCCGTGTTTGGCGCCTTCGGTGACCACGGGACCGCGCAGGCGGAAGCGGGAGGCGTCGCCGAGTTCCTCGACGGCGGTGACTTCACCCAGTTCTTCGACAATTCCGGTGAACACTCAGTTTCCCTTCCGGGCAGGGCCGGGGACGGCGGTGAGGCGCAGATCGGGGCCGATACGGACGGTCTCGGTCACATCGAGGCGCAGCGCCTCGGAGATGGTGGAGATTCCGGCGTCGGCGAGGGCCGCGGGGCCGGCGCCGAGCAGTACGGGTGCGAGATAGCCGACGACCTTGTCGACCGTTCCCGCGGCGACGAACGACCCGGCCAGGGTCGGGCCGCCTTCGAGGAGTACGGAGCGGATGCCGCGCCCGTACAGGGCGGCGAGCAGGGCCGGGATGTCCAGGCCGGGGCCGGTGGCGGCGCGCGGCAGCCGCAGGACGGCCCCTTCGGGGAGACGGCGGGTGTCGGCGTCGTCGGCGACGGCGATCAGCGTGGGCGCGGTGTCGTCGAGCACCCGGGCACCGGGGCGTACGGCGGTGGCGTCGGTGTCCACGACCACCCGCAGGGGCTGCACGGCGCCTTCGACGCCCCGTGCACCGAGCTGGGGATCGTCGGTACGGGCGGTGCCGGAGCCGACCACGACCGCGTCGGCCTCGGCGCGCAGCCGGTGGACGTCGGCGCGGGATTCGGGAGAGGTGATCCAGCGGCTGGTGGCATCGGCGGCCGCGATCCGGCCGTCCAGGGTCGCCGCGTACTTCCACAGGACGTACGGGCGGCCGAGGCGCACCGAGGTCAGCCAGGCCGTGTTGCCCGCCGCGGCCTCGTCCGCCAGTAGCCCCTGCTCGGCCTTGATCCCGGCCGCGCGCAGGGTGTCCGCACCACCGGTGGCCTGCGGGTTCGGGTCACCGACCGCGTAGACGACCCGGGCGACACCGGCCTCGACGAGGGCCTGGGCGCAGGGGCCGGTGCGGCCGGTGTGGTTGCAGGGTTCGAGGGTGACGTAGGCGGTGCCGCCCCGGGCTCCGTCGCCTGCGGCGCGCAGGGCGTGGATCTCGGCGTGCGGCCCGCCGGCGCGCTGGTGGAATCCTTCCCCGACCTGGTGTCCCGCGGCGTCGAGGACGACACAGCCGACGACCGGGTTGGGACTGGTGGAGCCGAGACCGCGGGCCGCGAGCGTGATCGCTCGGCGCATGGCGGTGATGTCGGCTGCGGTGGCCACCGGGTCCTCCTGCCTCTTCGGGCACGGACTCCGGGGCCTGTCGATGACGACAGATGAAGCGGGAACGCGACGCGGGGACGCCGAAATGCCGGAACAAACGGATGGATCGGTCGCCCGAAGACCATCCGCCGACGGCGGCGTACCCGTGAAACGGCCCGCCGCGCACTGCCTCCCATCCGGACTTTAACCGTCGGTCCAGGAATCCCACCTGGTCAACCGGCCGCTGGATGCGGACGGGTCGCGGACTATAACCGCCGGTTCGGAATTGCACCGACCCCGGAGTGCGCTGCTGCTGGTACACGATCAGTGTGCCACGCCCGCCGATGGGCCATATGGGTGCGCGTCTGTGGGGTGGCTCACAGGCGGCGCGGAACGCGGACCGCAACGGGACAGTCGGGCATCAAGGGTCCGGACCTATTGACGCGATGGTCCAGTCCTCTTGATCTCTGCGTCACCTCCGAGGAGCGGTCCTGCTGTGTGCGCACACCCGGGGCATCAACACGACCCGCCCCCTTGTCAGTTGGCCTGCTTCGCCGCGCGGCTCAGCCGGCCGGGGCGAACAGTTCGTCCTGGGCCGACTCCCGTGCGGCGAGCAGCGCGCCGCGGAGCACCGCGGCACCGCCGAGCCGCCCGGCCCTGACCTCGGTACGCAGCGGGGACATTCCGGCCAGCCGCTCCTCGACCCGCGCCGCGAGCGCGTCGCCGCCCGCGTGGCCGACCTCGCCGGCGAGCACCACACAGCCGGGGTCGAGGACCGAGGCGATCGCGGCGGCGCCGAGTGCGAGCCGCTCGGCGAGGGCGTCCAGGAACGCCTCGCTCTCCCCCTCCCCCGCCAGCGCGGCCCGCACGGCGAACGCGGCGCCCGGCTCCTTGTCCCCGTCGGACGTTTCAGCAGGCGCCACGATCCCGTGGGCGGCGGCCAGTTCACAGACCGGGGCGGAACCCACCAGCGAGTGAAAACCTCCGTCGCAATTGACGGCCGACGGGGTGCCGATCGCGCCGGGGACCGGCAGGAAACCGATCTCGCCCGCGCCGCCGGAGGCCCCGCGGCGCAGCTTCCCGTCCAGCATGACGGCCGCGCCCACGCCGTGCCCGAGCCAGAACAGGACGAAGGTGTCGCGTTCGCGGGCCGCGCCGATGCGGTGCTCCGCGACGGCGGCGAGATTGGTCTCGTTCTCGACCAGCACGGTGGCGGGCAGCCGCTGCTGGAGCACGCGCACCAGTCGCCGGTGCCAGGCGGGCAGCCCGGTGGTGTCGCGCAGTTCGCCGGTGACGGGGTCGATCAGGCCGGGCGCGCCGATGCCGACGCTGTGCAACGGGGCGGCGCCCGCCTCGCGGACGGTGCGTTCCAGCAGTGCCGCGGCCTGTTCGGCGGCGGCCTCGGTGCCGGTGTCGCCACCGATGGGCAGGGTGGCCTCGGCCAGCGTGGCGCCGAGGAGGTCGGCGACGACCACGGCGACGCTGCCGGTGCGCACGTCCAGCGCGGCGAGGTGGGCACGGTCGGCGACGATCCCGTACAGCCGGGCGTTGGGACCACGGCGCTCGGCGCCCGACTCGCCGACCACCCGGATCAGACCGGCGCCCTGGAGCCGTTCGACGAGGTCGGCGACGGTGGGGCGGGAGAGACCGGTCAGGGTCTTCAACTGCGAGGCCGTCAGCGGGCCGTCCTGCTGGAGCAGTCGCAGGGCGAGCCGGTCGTTGATGGCCCGGGCGGTGCTCGGTGATGCGGGCATGCCGGGATCCTTCCAGATCACTGCCGCACGGGTGGGGCGGGTGGGCTATTTATCAGGCAGGGTTCCTGATAGTTTACTGCGCGCACCGCGAAGACGGGCACCGGGGTGGCCGGTGACAGAGGATTCCCAGGGGAGGGCACGGCGGTATGACAACGGATTCCACAGAGACGGTCTTCGGCATGGAACAGGTGCGGCGGGCCAGGTTCGCCGTGGCCGCGGTCTTCACCGTGCACGGCGCGGTGACCGGCAGCTTCGCCACCCGGGTGCCCTGGATCCAGGACCATGCCGGGGTCAGCGCCGGGCAGCTCGGTCTCGCCCTCGCCTTCCCGGCGATCGGCGCCTCGCTCTCGATGCCGCTGGCCGGCGCGATCAGCCATCGCTTCGGCGCCAGGACAGCGCTGCGCGGACTGCTGGCCCTGTGGACACTGGCGCTGGTCCTCCCCGCGCTGGCACCGAATCTGCTGACGCTGTGCGCGGCGCTCTTCGTGTACGGCGCGACGGCCGGCATGTCGGACGTGGCGATGAACGCCCTCGGCGTCGAGGTGGAGAACCGCCTCGACAAGTCGATCATGTCCGGGCTGCACGGGATGTGGAGCGTGGGCGCACTCATCGGCTCGGCCGCCGGCACCGTCGCCGCGCATCTGGGCGCCGACGCCCGGCTGCACCACGCCCTCGCCTCCCTCGTCCTGACCGCGCTCGGCCTGATCGCCTGCCGCGGCGTGCTGGATCTGCGCAGCGAGCCGGACGAGGAGCCGCCGCCGCGCTTCACGCTGCCGCCGAAGTCGGCGCTGATCATCGGCGCGGTGGGCTTCTGCGCGGTGTTCGCGGAGGGGGCCAGCCTGGACTGGTCGGCGGTCTACCTGCGGGACATCATGGACACCTCCGCCGGGCTGGCCGCGGCGTCCACGACGGCGTTCGCGCTCACGATGGCGGTAGCCCGGATCGCGGGGGACAAGGTCGTCGACCGCTTCGGCGCGGTCAGGACCGTACGGGTCGGCGGCGTCCTCGCGACGATCGGCGGAGTGCTCGTTGTCGCGTCACCGAACGCGGTACTGGCGATGTGCGGCTTCGGATTCCTCGGCCTCGGGGTCGCCGTGGTCGTCCCCCTCGCCTTCGCCGCGGCCGGGCGCAGCGGCCCGAATCCGAGTCAGGCGATCGCGGGCGTGGCCACCATCACGTACACCTCCGGGCTCATCGCCCCGTCCGCGATCGGCTCGCTGGCCGAGGCGACCTCGCTGGTCGTGTCGTTCGGCCTGGTGACGGTGCTGGCGTTCGGCCTGGTGCTGGGGGCCGGGGTGCTGCGGGCGGGTGACCGCCGGGCGGTGTCGTCGGTGTCGTCCTCGGATGCCGGCGCTCCGAACGCGGCGGCGGCCGAGCCGCGCCCCTGAGCCGAGGGCTGTGCGGGGCGCGGGCCCCCGGCCCGCACAGCGGCGGTGCTCCCCCGTCCGCGGCCCGGCCGAGGGCGCGCCGCGATTCGGCATTATCATTGCGCTGATCATTTCTGCGGTGAGCACCATGCCGGGCGAGGCACTGGACCCCGTATCTACACACAGGGAGCAACCATGGGCCTCGGCGTGCGCTGGACCTTGCACGGCGACGGGAAGACCCCCGCACCGGGGGCCGTGGTCCGGCCGGACGAAAGGCTCTCCTGGCCCCGTACGTTCGGACTCGGCGCCCAGCACGTGGTCGCGATGTTCGGTGCGTCGTTCGTCGCCCCGGTGCTCATGGGCCTGGACCCGAACCTGGCGATCATGATGTCGGGTGTCGCGACGGCCATCTTCCTGCTGGCCACGCGCGGGCAGGTGCCCAGCTACCTCGGCTGTTCGCTCTCGTTCGTCGGGGTCGCCGCGACGATCCGGGCGAGCGGTGGCAGCAGCGCCGTGGTCACCGGCGCGGTGTTCGCCGTCGGTGTGGTGCTCTTCCTCGCCGGTCTCGCCGTGCAGCGGTTCGGCGCGCGGATCATCCATGCGGCGATGCCGCCGGTGGTCACCGGCGCCGTCGTCATGCTGATCGGGTTCAATCTGGCTCCGGTGACCGCGTCGACGTACTGGCCGCAGGACCAGTGGACGGCACTGCTGGTGATGCTGTTCACCGGACTGGCCGTGGTGTGCCTGCGCGGATTCTTCTCACGCATCGCGATCTTCCTGGGCCTGGTCTTCGGGTACGCGCTGTCCTGGGTCCTCGACCGGATCTTCGGCAAGATCCACTCTCCGGCGGGCGGCGCCGAGGCCGTCGACCACTGGCGGCTCGATCTGTCGGGCGTCGCCAAGGCCGACTGGATCGGGCTCCCGTCCTTCCACGCGCCGAGCTTCGAGTGGTCGGCGATCCTTGTCGCCCTGCCGGTGGTCATCGCGCTGATCGCCGAGAACGCCGGACACGTCAAGGCCGTCGGCGAGATGACCGGCGCCTCGCTGGACGACAAGCTGGGCACCGCGATCGCCGCCGACGGCGCCGCGTCGATGCTGTCGACGGCGGTGGGCGGTCCGCCGAACACCACGTACTCGGAGAACATCGGCGTCATGGCCGCGACCCGCGTCTACTCCACCGCCGCGTACTGGGCCGCCGCCTGCTTCGCCCTGCTCTTCGGGCTCTGCCCCAAGTTCGGTGCGGTGGTCGCCGCCATCCCCGGCGGTGTGCTCGGCGGCATCACCGTCATCCTGTACGGCATGATCGGCCTCCTCGGCGCCCAGATCTGGCTGAACGCCAAGGTCGATCTGCGCAACCCGCTGAACCTGGTGCCGGCCGCGGCGGGCATCATCATCGGCGTCGGCGGGGTCAGTCTCAAGATCACCGACAACTTCGAGCTGAGCGGTATCGCGCTGGGCACCATCGTGGTGATCACCGGCTACCACGTACTGCGGGCCTTCGCCCCGGCGCACCTCAAGACCCAGGAGCCCCTGCTGGACTCGGGGACGTCGGCGTACGACGAGCCGACGCCGACGGGCAAGGCGTAGTACGCCACGGCGTTCCCGGCCGGACCGGCGGGTGTCACGGCCGCTCCCCCGTTCCGACGACCGCCCGGCCCTCAGAAACAGTCGCCGTACCAGTGGACCGCGCCCGGTGCCGTGACCGTGGCCCGGACGGCCTCGACGGTGGCGTGCAGTGGTCGTGCCATGCCCACGTGCTCCGCCACCGTCCGGGGATCGGCCAGCAGGGCCGGCAGGGCCGCCCGTACCTCGGGACCGTCCGGGAGCCTGACCCGGGCGCGGGTCAGCCCTGCGGCCCGGCCCCGCGCACCGACGGCAGCCAACAGCTCACCCAGGCACTCGGGCGCGCCCGCGAATTCGCGCACCTCCACGCACTGCCCCACGTGCTGGGCCACGATCCAGCCGACGAGCGTCCCCGTTGCGGGGTCCACCGCGACGAGCGAGCGGTCGGGCGCGCCGTACCAGGCAGGTACGCGCACCGCCCAGTCCTCCGGGCCCCGCAACGTGCTGAGCGGCCTGTTCGCGTTGTACGCGTGGTGCAGCGCGGTCACCTCCACGGCGTCCCGCGCGGTGGCCCCGCGGACCCGGAACGCCCCGGAGGCGGCCGGCGGCACCAGCACCCCCTCGGTGTACGTACTGCCGAATTCCTGCCATCCCGAGCCCCGGTAGACGCCGGGCGTCCCGGTGAACAGCAGGGACCATGCGCATCGTTCGGCCGTCATGGTGCGCTCGGCCTCCACCAGCAGCCGCCGCACCAGCCCCTGGCCGCGGGCCTCGGGGCGGGTGGCGACGCTGCCGATGCCGCCGACCCGCTGCGGCGTGCCGTGCGCGTCACGGATCAGCCTCGGCACGTAGACGACGACGGCGTCGATCCCGCCCTCCGGACCGTTCTGCGCGACGAACGTGTGGCGATGGCGGTCGGGGTCCAGCGCGTGCAGGCGGGCGATCTGGGGCGCGTCGAAGCAGCGCTGCCACAGGGCGGCCAGGGCCGGGTCGTCGGCCGGGGTCGCGGTCCTGACGACGGCGGTCACAGGGTCAGGTTCCCGTCCGTGCGTACCGAGTCGCCGTTCGCGGGCATCGCGCTGCGCCGGGTGCCGTCCTCGACGCACGCGGTGTGCAGGACCGAGTCCAGGGCCTCCGGGGCGAGGTGGAGCGTGCCGCCGGTGAAGCGGCTGCCGGTCGCCGCGTAGTGGTTCGCGCCGTCGGCGATGCGCACGTGCACGGTGTCCGGTCCGGAGGCGGCGCTGCTGAGCGCGGAGATGTCCCAGGTCACCTTGCCGGGCCCGGCCGCTCGGCCGAGCAGCGCCTTGGCCTTGTTGCTGCCGGTGAGACGGGCGCCACCGGTGACGGTGATCCGCTGGTCGCGCACGGCACTGAGCTCGATGCCGGTGTTGTCGTAACTGCCGCCGTCGATCCGCAGATCCGCCGATCCGACCGAGAGCGGGGCCGCGTCGTCCGAGCCGGTGACGGTGCAGTCGGTGAAGCGAACGGGCCCCGCACCGCGCAGGATCGCGCCGTCGACGCCCTTGAAGACGCAGCGTACGAAGTGGACCGGCGTGGTGACCGGGGTCTGGACGAGGACGGCGCCCGCGGGCGGCTCGAAGGAGCAGTCGCTGATGGTGGTCGGCCGGGTGGAGCGGGTGGAGCGCTGGGCGACGGCGAAGGTCTTGGCCGTGCAGCCGCGGACCTGGGCGCCGTCGGCGTTGACGGTGAGGGTGCCGGCCTGGTCGAAGGTGGGGCGCGCGATCACCGTGATGTCTTCGAGCGTCAGATCGGTGATCTTGGTGTTGGCGGTGAACCAGGAGCAGACATGTCTGCGTACGGTGATCCGCTTGGCGGAAATCCCCCACTGCGCACCGGAGTTGGCTATGTCCATCAGTCCCGAGTTGCCATCGAAGAGCAGATCGTGCTCGTACTGGCCGTGGGAGGTGAAGGGGTTGCCGCCCGCGTCGTCGCCGTCGCCGTGGCAGTTCACGACGGTGCAGTAGGCGGAGGCGGTGAGGTCGTTGAGATGACGGACATTGCTGGTCGTGCAGTCCTCGACCCGTCCGTACAGGCAGTAGATCTGCTGGGTGAGGTAGCCCGCGCCGCCGTACTCGACGGTGGGCGGGTTCTTCAGGGAACAGTCCTCGGTACGGAACCGGGTGCACCAGCGGCGCATGATGACCGGCCAGAAGGTCCCGGTGGCGTGGATTCCGGAGACGTCGCAGCCGACGGCGTACTCGAAGCTGACGGGATGCGAGCCGGTGTACTCGTCGGGGCCGGCGCCCTCGAAGACCATGTTGCGGATGTGGGTGTCGCGGACCGGCTCGACGCGGGTCCAGGTCAGGGTGCGGCCCGCGGCGAGTTCCCAGCCGTTGAGGTAGCCGATCCGGATGTGGTCCGCGTCGATGATCTCGGTGATCTCGACGAGCTTCTGCAGTTCGCGTTCGTCACGGCCGCCGCCCGCGACCGGATCGACCTGGACCGACCACCACTGGCCGACCTCGAACGCCTTGGCGTCGGGGACCGGGAAGGTGTCGGTGAGTTCGATGACCTTGCCGGAGAGGGCGTGCTTGACGGTGGTGTCGGTGACGGTGCCGCGGAAGGAGAGGACGGCGCCGAAGGGGTTGTCGTGGGTGTTCTTCTCGATGCCTTCGGTGCGTATGCGGT
>NZ_JBIBYR010000024.1:0-106436 GCF_043083485.1 Streptomyces sp. NPDC014727
TTCGTGCGGCGAACCTGCCCGGGGGCGGCGCGGTGTTCACGGTCGAGCTCCCCCTGCACCGCGACTCCGCAGCCGCCGCCGACGACGTCGCCGTGAGTGCCCGGTGAAGGGCTCGCGCGTAGGGGCGCTGCTGGCCGGGCTCACGGCCGCGCTCACCCTGGCTGCGTGCGGAGTCCCCCCGTCCGACGTCATCGAGGCCGGCGAACCGGCGAGCGGTATGTCCCCTCCCAGTCCGAAGCCCCCGGTGCCCGCCGCCATCGCCCTCTACTTCCTGCACAACGGAGAGCTGAGGCCCTATCTGCGCAACATCGGCGACCCCGGGGACTTCGCGGCCGTCGTGCGCTTTCTGTTCGCCGGACCGACCACGAGCGAGGCCACGACGGCCACCACGGAGCTGCCCCGCCTGACGGACACACTGGAGGTGGCGATCGGCGGAGACGACGCCCTCTCTGTCCACCTCCCCAAAGATGTCCCTCCCCTCAGCCACTCGGCCATGCTGCAGTTGGCGTGCACGGTGGCCCACATGGCTCCGCCGCTTGCCGGGGTACCCGCGAACGAGGATCAGGACGGCGCCTCCACGGCACCTCCCGACACCGCGCAACGCTCCCCCGCACACTCGAGCGTCCGTGTATTCGGGGACGGTTGGACGATCACACAGTCGACCGACTCGTGCCCCGACTCTCCATCCCTGACTTGACTCTGTCGGGGATCTTGATGTCGGGGTCGGCTTCCGAGGGTTCGCCAGGACTTCGACCGGGGGATCCCGTGCTGGTCCAGGAAGGTCGGGCTGTCCCGTAAATGATCTCTGAGTGGCCTCGGGCTTGGTGGGGTGCTGTACGGCCTGGTGGTCTATCCGGCGAGGGCGAGGTTGAGCAGCCGGGCGATACCGAGCATGGCGTGGTGGACGCCGTCGCCCTTGAGGCGGCAGTCGCGGAGAATCTTCCAGCTCTTCATGCGGGCGAAGGTGCGCTCAACGCGGGCGCGGACTTGCTTGTGGGACTTGTTATGAGCCTGCTTCCAGCCGGGCAGTCCTCTCTTTGAACGTCCTCGACCGTTACAGCTTCACCGCCTCCACCCCCCGCGGGTGGCACGCTGCGGCCCTTGCGCGACACGGATGCGGTCGGGCTCGACGACGAGGGCGGCGCGGAGGACTGACCGCGGCCAGGGGACGTCCTCACGTCGACTTGGGTCGCGTCGCTTTGTCGGGCGCTGCCTGGGTAGGGCAGCCTGCGGTGATTACCCGTCCGGCGGACGTGCTGGCCGCCGCATCACACGGCCGGGAGAAGATCTGATCGTGAACTCCTCGCTGGCGGAGGCTGTCTCCGTCGTTCTGCTCCTGGCGGTGCTGGCGTGCGCCGTTATCCGCCCGTTCGGCTGGCCGGAGGCGGTCGTCGCCGTCCCGGCCGCAGGCGTGGTCATCGCCACCGGAGCGATTTCGCTGGACCATGCCCGCGACGAGGCCGCGCGGCTCGGACCGGTGATCGGCTTCCTCGCCGCCGTCCTGGTCCTGGCCCAGCTGTGCGACGAGGAGGGCCTGTTTCACGCGTGCGGAGCATGGATGGCCCGTACCGCGGCAGGTCGCCCGCGCCGCCTGCTGGTCCAGGTGTTCGCAGCGGCATCAGTGATCACGGCGGTGCTCAGCCTGGACGCCACCATCGTGCTCCTCACCCCGGTGGTCTTCGCCACCGCCGCCCGGCTCGGTGCCCGGCCCAAACCGCATGTCTACGCCTGCACCCACCTGTCGAACACCGCCTCGCTGCTGCTGCCGGTCTCCAACCTCACGAACCTGCTGGCGTTCGCTGCCAGCGGACTGAGCTTCACCCGCTTCGCCGCGCTGATGGTCCTGCCCTGGCTGGCCGCCATCGGTACCGAGTACGTGGTCTTCCGCCGGTTCTTCGCCACCGACCTGGACGCCGGAGCCCAGGCCCCACCAACCGCCGAACCCCGTGAGCTGCCGGTGTTCGCCCTGGCCACCGTGGCCTGCACACTGGCCGGGTTCGTCCTGACCTCCGCGCTCGGAGTCAATCCCGCCTGGGCGGCCTTCGCCGGCGCCGTCGTACTGGCCGTGCGTGCTCTTGCGCAGCGCCGTACCAGGCCCACCGCCATCGTGCGCGCCGCTGCGGTCCCGTTCCTCGCCTTCGTTCTGGCCCTGGGCATCGTGGTCCGCGCGGTCGTCGACAACGGCCTCGCCACCGGCCTGGGCCATCTGGTCCCGGGCGGCACCGGCTTTGCGGCCCTGCTCGCTATCGCGGGGCTGGCCGCGGTGCTGGCGAACGTCATCAACAACCTGCCCGCCGTGCTGGTGCTGCTGCCGCTGACCGCATCGTCCGGGCCCGGTGCCGTCCTCGCGGTGCTGCTCGGGGTGAACATCGGACCCAACCTCACCTACGCCGGTTCCCTGGCCACCCTGCTGTGGCGGCGCATCGTGCACGAACACGACAGTAACGTCGAGCTCGGTGAGTTCACCCGGCTTGGCCTGTTCACCGTGCCTGCCGCCCTGCTGCTCGCAGTGGTGACACTGTGGGCCTCGCTCACCGTCATCGGAGGCTGATCACCGTGAGAGTCATTGCCTGGATCACCGAGGGCACCTGGCCCTCCAGCATCGACGCCGCCCGCAGCCACGCGCCCGAGGCCGCCGACATCGTGCTGCTGCATGTCACCGGCCCCGAAGCCCCCGGCGCCGCGCACGGCGCCTTTGCCGGGCTGCTCGGCCGTGGCCATCCCGAACGCGACCCCGGCACCGCGGTCGAGCACCTGGCCACCGCCTCCGCCGAACGACTCCTCGCCGAAGCCGCGCAGCGCCTGGGGCGCCCCTGTAAACGTGTTGAGCGCACCGGCCGCGTCGAGCAGGAGGTCGTGGCCGCCGCCGAGGGCGCCGACCTGCTCATCCTCGCCCGCGACGGCGACCGCACCCACCTCGGGCCTCGCAGTATCGGCCCCGCCAGCCGCTTCATCGTCGACCACGCCCCCTGTCCCGTCCTGCTCGTCTGGCCCGAAACCGCCCCCGGCGTCGCCACAATGCCGCCCCCGCCACCACAACCACCACACCGCCGGTAGCCGCAAGCACCGGCCCGGTTACGGGTGTCACACAGCGCACCCCGCTCACGCCCCGCACGCCGCCAGCTCGGCGGGGCGTGAGCGGGGTGCGCTGTGCGCGGCGGCAGGCCGACAGTCGCTACACGTAGCCGGGTCGGTCAGGGTGCTGGGCGCCTTGCCCGATGAGAGTGTCGAGCTGGGTGGCGAGGCGGGGATGGGCGGCGGTCAGGTAGGGACGTGTCGCGGTCAGGGGGTGGATGAGGGTGGCGGGGTCGTCGTGGGCGAGGGCCGCGTCGAGTTGGCTGAGCGGGGTGCGGGCGGCGGCGGGGAGGTCGGTGAGGGCGGTGATCTGTCCGGCGATGCGACGCAGATTGGCGGCGTTGTGGCGCGCCCAGGTGGCGATGGTGCGGTCGGCGGCGCGACGCTCGCGGGTGGCCTGGACGCGCTGTTCTCCGGTGGTTCCGGCGGTGCCGGGGCGGTTGCGCAGGAAGCGGCGTTCGGCGGCCTGGCGGCTGGCTACGCCGAGGGGGTGTGCGAGGTCGGCCCAGCTGGCGCCCGCGTGGCGGGCGGTTTCGATCAGGCCGGTTTCCCACCCGGCGAGCTGCTCGCGCACCTGTCGCAGCAACAGGAGGGAGGCCAGGGCCTGCTCCGGGCCGACGCTCCCGCTGGCGGGGGCGCCGGGGGCCTCTTGCTGCGCGGTGCGCAGGGCGTGGTTGATGGTTTCCAGGGCTGCTGCGGCGGCGAGAAACGAAGCCGGGCTCTGGGCGTCGGCGCTGGAAGAGGCCGGCTGGCCGGCTGCTGCCATGGGCACCCCTTTCCGGGCTGTCATCGTTTCGACGACACCATATTTGTCATCCATTGGATGACATGTTACAACGGTTTCAATGAAGCGCATTGGCAGGTACTGCCCGAACCTTCTGGAGGTGTTTCGCGATGTTGATGCGCACCGACCCGTTCCGCGAACTCGACCGTCTCGCCCAGCAGCTGACCAGCTCCGGCACCTGGTCGCGGCCGTCCGCGATGGCGATGGATGCCTACCGCGAGGGTGACGAGTACGTGGTGGCCTTCGACCTTCCCGGCGTCAGCGCGGAGGCGATCGACATCGACGTTGAACGGAACATGCTGACCGTCAGGGCCGAGCGTCGGCCCGTGGCGAAGGCCGACGACGTGCAGATGGAACTGTCGGAGCGGCCGCTGGGCGTCTTCTCCCGCCAGATCGTGCTGGCGGACACGCTGGACACCGAGCGCATCAAGGCCGACTACGACGCCGGGGTGCTGACCCTGCGCATCCCGATCGCCGAGCGCGCCAAGCCCCGCAAGATCGCCATCGGCGGGGAATCCTCCCACAAGGAGATCTCCGGCTGAGCCCGGCGACCGGGGCCGAACAGCGGCGGAGGACGGGCGCCTGATCCCCCTCACCCCGTCCTCCGCACCACCGGACCAAGAAGGGTGGCGGTCGACGTGACCTTGCGATGGGAAGCGTTCCTCGAGCATGTGGAGGAACGCGGCGAGTACGGGAGCCGACACGAAGCAGAACGCGCGGCCCGCGTGGTGCTCGCCCTGCTGGGCGCACACCTGCTCGGCGAGGTGCGTGCCCAGCTGGCGGCGCGCCTGCCCGAAGACTTCGCCCTGATCCTGCTCAACCCGCTGCAGAGCGCCGAACCCCTGTCACCCGAACGGTTCCTGCGGGCGACGGCGGCCTGGATCGACGGGGCCACCGAACAGACCGCGGCCTGGGACGTCAGCGCCGTCCTCAGCACGGTCGCCGACGCTGCCGGCGACGACCTGCTCAAGCAGATCCTGCTCCAGCTCCCCGCAGGCTACGACCTCCTCTTCGGCCGCCCCCAGCCCACCTGACCACCCCCACACCTGGTGCCCCGGCCCGCCGGGCACCCGCACCACGACCTCGACGACGAGAAAGGCGACTACCGCAGAGTGTTCAAGCACAGAGGGGGCGCTCAACCCTAGCCGCGTGATGCGGGCAGCACGCAGTGCCCGCCGGCCCTGGGCCGGTGGGCACTGCGTGGGGAGTGCTGGGAGCGGGACCGGTCAGTGACCGGCCACCGTCCCGGACAGTTCGTTGGTGCCCTTCGGCAGTGTCACGGACGTCAGCTTCTCACCCGAGTCCAGGTCGAAGGAGTGCAGTTGACGCTTGCCCGGTTCGGAGACGTACGCCGTGTGGTCGCGGACGAACAGGGTGGGCCTGGGCTGCTGCCAGTCCAGGGGCTCCGTCCAGTCGCCGACCGCTTCGATCTCCTTCTCCACCTTTCCGGTCTCCGGGTCGATGACGTGGAGGACACCGTTGGTGCCGAGCACGAGGGCCTCGCCGTGCGGGCCACGGGCGAGCGAGCGGAAGGAGTAGCTGGTGCCGAGGTCGACCAGCTTCATCTTCGCCGTGCGGGTGTCGATCAGCGATATGCGGGTGGGTCGTTCCAGTTCGGCCTCGGGGTCGGTCTTGTAGTCACCCAGGAGGATCGGGGAGGCGTCGCTGCCGGCCTGGTTGCCGGTGCGGGCGTAGTCGTCGGGGGCGTCGACCTTGGTGAACTTGCCGTCCTTGTAGAGCAGGACGCCGTCCTCACAACCGAGACCGACCACCTCGCCCTCGACGGCGGCCTCGCCGTGGACACCCGGGCAGTTCTCGGCGCGTGCGATCTCCTTGTTGTTCTTGTCCAGGACGAGCGCGCCGGTGCGCTTCTCCTCGGTGCCCAGGGTGCTGACGAGCTCGCTGTCGGCCAGTTCGATGGCGACGCCGTGGTGGGGCTCGACGGAGGTGTAGGTCCGGCCATCCGGCTGCTTCCCGCCGGCCAGGTCCGCGGGATCGAAGACGTTCACCTCGCCCGTGCCGTCGGTGAACAGGACCGTCTTGCCGCCGTGCCGCACGACGTGACCGGGCTTCGCACCCTTGAACTCGGCGTCCGTGAAGGTCTGCCGGGACGCGTCGAACACGCGGAAGCCGCTGTCCGTGGAGATGATGACGTGGTCCTCGTCGCCCGCCGGGTTGACCCGGTTGAAGCCGGGCAGCTCGATCGTCTTCGCCAGCTTCAGGGTCTCGCCGTCGAGGACGTACAGTCCCCCGTCGTAGGAGGCGACCAGCGGGTTCTTGACCGCGGCGGCCCCGCTGCTCTTCGTCTGCTTCTTCGGCTCGGCGTCGGACGAGGCGTCGTCGCTGCCGCCGCAGGCGGTCAGCGCCATGGACACCGTCAGGGCGAGGGCCGTGCCCGTGAGCATTCTGGCGCGTGTCGACCTGTTCATCGTGTGTATGTCCTCTCCGGCCCTGAGGGCACGGGTTGTGTGGTGGAGCGGCCGGCGATCTGTGTGCCGACCCTCGGGGGAAGCTGGTCAGTCACCGGCGGGTCGGTCACCGGTAAGGCCCTCGGCCATGGCCGAGGTGTTGGCGCGCATCATTTCCAGGTAGGTGCCGGCGCCTTTGCCCTTCTCGGTCAGCGACTCGGAGTGCAGCGAGACGACGTCCACGTCACCGCCCATCTCCTGGCGCAGGACCTCGGCGAGCCGGGTGGGCTGGGAGGAGTCGGCGAAGACGGTGCGCACCTTGGCTTTTTCCATGGCCTGGGTGAGGGAGCGCAGGTCGGACGAGCTGGGTGAGGCGAGTGTCGTGCCGCTGGGGATGACCGCGCCGATCACGCGGAAGCCGAAGCGGTCGGCCAGGTAGCCGAAGACGTGGTGGTTGGTCACCAGGGCGCGGCGGTCCTCGGGGATGGCCGCGAAGGACTTCTCCATCCAGGTGGTGAGGTCGGCGAGTTGTCCGTCGTAGCGTTCGGCGTTGTCCCGGACCGCTTGCTCGTTCACGCCGTCGACGTGTTCCACGACTTGGTCGGTGATCAGGCCGGCTGCCTTGCGCACGCGGTCGGGGTCGGTCCAGAAGTGCGGGTCCGACTCGTCGGCCTCGTCGTCGGGACCGCCCTCCTCGCCCGCGTGGAAGGTGAGGGGATGGGCCGCCTCGCCGGCCGCGAAGGTGGCCACACCCGATGCGCGGGCTGCCTCCACGTGCCGCAGTACGTTCTCCTCCAGGCCCAGGCCGTTGTAGACGACCAGGTCCGCGTTCTCCAGTTCGGCGGCCTGTACGGCCGACAGGCCGAAGGAATGCGGGTCGGCATTGGGCTTCATCAGGACGCTGACGTCCGCCTCGTCCCCGACGATCTCCCGGGTGATGTCACCGAGGATGTTGGTCGTCACCACGACCCGGGGCCGCTCATCGCCGCCGCTCGCGCATCCGGTCGCGGTACCGGCGACAACGAAGAAGGTGACCAGGGTGAGCAGCAGGGCGCGCAGCCGCGCTACCCGCACACGCGCGCTCATCGGCCCGTCTCCACCATCAGGGACGGCCGGACGTCCAGGTCGAAGGTGCGGGCGACACGGAGGTCGTCGTTGTAGTCGATCTCGTACACGCGCTTGCCCGCGGGATCGTTGAGGTAGGCCCGGCTCCGGTCGACCTCGATCACCGGTGCCGAGGCTTCGCCGGTGGCGGCCTTGGGGACGTCCTTCAGCAGACGTCCGGTGACCGTGGCCTCCTTGCCGGTGGATATGTCGTAGCCGTGCAGGGCTCCGTCGGTCTCCAGGACCATCAGCGGCGAGCCCTCACCCGCGGTGTTGGCGGCGACCACGGGGCCGGTCTCCACCCGCGTCCAGGCCCCCTCAGTGACGTCCAGGACCCAGACGGCGTTTTCGCCGGCGGGCGCCGTGAGCGTGCTGCTGCCCGGACGGTGCCGGAACTCCGCGGCCCGCTTCGTCTTCGGCACGTCCTCGCCGTACGGGATCTTCTCGGCGGTGAAGGAGCCGTCGTCCTCGCGGACGAGCAGGGCGCCGTCGGCGCAGCCGAGGACGGCCCCCCGCCGGGTGACCGCGTCACCCTTCGGGTCCTGGCACTCGGGCTCCGGAGTGGCGACGTGCTTGCCGGACCGGTCGAGCACGACGACCTTCGCGGGAGCGTCACCGTCGCGCGTGAGGGTGATCAGGTGTTCCGCGTACGGCACGACGGGCCCGGCGTAGGTGCCCGGCAGCTGGTCCGGGGTACCGATGGCACCCTTCTCCAGATCGGCACGGGGGTAGACGCCCGCCTTCCCGTCCGCTGCCGTGACGACGGTAACGCCCGCGTCGCTGCGGATGCTCGTGCCGGTGCCGCCCGGGAGTTCGCCTGCCTCCTGGATCTTCGCGCGGTAGTAGTGCACATGGTCTCCGTGGTCGACCATCCACGCGCCGCTGTCGAGGACATGGGTACCGTCCGCGCCGTGGAAGTAGCCGAAACGGGCGTCCGTGGTGAGTTCGGTGACACCGGCTCTGCGCGCGGTGTCGTGCGTCTTGCCGGTGATCAGGTCCAGCACTCGGGTGTCCCCGGTGCCGGGGTCACCGAGAAGGAGCCGGGACTGCTGCTCAGCGGCCTCGGTGGCACCCTCGACGTAGCCGTGGGGGGTGGCGGAGGAAGAAGAAGGACTCTCGGGGCTGGACTCGGCGTCCTCCTGGCCCGCGCAACCCGCGGACAGAAGGGCCACGGACAGGAGTGCCGACACCAGAGGTGTGACGTTTCTTCGGACGCACAAGGAGATCGCCTCAGGTTTCGTTCGGTCGGGTCGTGGGGGCGTTCGCGGTGAACGTGGCGGCACGGGCGGGAAGACCGGCGCGGCGTGCACGACGTCGGTGCTGGAGGCCGGACGCCAGGTGGGACAGGAAGAAGAGGCTGGCCGCTAGGGCCGAGACGGTCGCGCCGGCCGCGGTGCTCAGATGCCAGGAGAGCAGCAGACCGCCGAAGGTGGCGGCCCCGCCGAGGGCCGCGGCAAGGACCATGACACCGCGCACACTTCGCGCCCAGGGCAGGGCCGCCGCCGGCGGGGCGATGAGCAGACCGAGGACGAGCAGCGTGCCCACGATGTGGAACGAGGCCACGATGGCCAGGGCCAGCAGACCGAGCAGCACGGCGTGCGCAAGACGGGGACGCAGGCCGAGCGTCTTGGCCTTGCGGTCGTCGAACGCAAGCACCAGGAAGGCCCGGTGACCGAGCACCGAGACGACCAGCGCCAGCAGCAGCGCCACCCCGAGCAGGAACAGGTCGCTCTCGCGAACCGCGAGGACGTCACCGAAGAGGAACCCGGTGAGGTCCACGGCGAACGACTGCGAGCGCGACACGATGATGACGCCGAGGGACAGCATGCCGACGAACAGCAGGCCGATACCGGTGTCCTGGGACAGTCTCGGAGTGCGACCGAGGGCGTGGACACCGGCCGTCATCACGGCCGCGCTCACCACCGCCCCCACCAGCAGGTTGCCCCCGAGCAGTGCAGCGACCGCGATGCCCGGCAGAAGTCCGTGGGACATGGCGTCGCCGAGGAAGGCCATTCCCCTCAGCACCACCCACGTCCCCGCGAGGGCGCATATCGCCGACACCAGGATCCCGGCCCACAGGGCTCGCTGCACAAAGGCCACCTCGAAAGGGGCCGTCAACCACTCCATACGAGAACACTACAATGACAATCATGTTCAAAAAACACCCACCAGTGCTGCCCGGCGACGAGCCAAGGAACGAACGCGTCCGGTTCAGCGACCTGGAGGCGGGCTATCCCAGCCGTCCGGTACTCCGTCAACTCACCGCGCGCATACCGGCCTTGGCCATGACGGCGCTCGTCGGGCCGAACGGCAGCGGGAAGTCCACGCTGCTCGGCGTCCTCGCCGGCATGATCGATGCCACAGCCGGGCAGCTGCGATACGCGGAAGGCCGCCCGCCGGCCTTCGTCCCGCAGCGCGGCGCCGTCGGCGACGCACTCCCCCTCACGGCCCGGCAGACCGTGGAGATGGGTCGCTGGAACGAGCGGGGCCTGTGGCGACGGCTGACCCGGCAGGACCGGACCGTGGTCGACTCCGCCATGGAACGACTCGGCGTCGCCGACCTCGCCGCCCGCCAGCTCGGCGAACTGTCCGGTGGGCAACGCCAACGCGTCCTGATCGCCCAGGGCCTCGCCCAGCAGTCCGACCTGCTGCTCCTGGACGAACCGACCACCGGGCTCGACCCCGAAGCCCGGGAAGGGATCACGGCGCTGCTGACGGACCTGGTCGCCGACGGCACGACCGTCGTCCAGGCCACGCACGACCTGGAGGCCGCCCGCTCGGCCGACGCCTGCCTGCTCCTCAGCGATGGCCGACTGGTGGGGCAGGGCCCACCCGAGCAGGTACTCACCCCGACAGCCCTGTCCCATATCTGGCAGCCCGCGTGAAGCGGCCGGACCGGGCCGGTGGCGCCCGGCGGGCTGGCGTCACCACCGTGTGTGCCGCGGGGCGTCGGCGGAATTCACAGGAACTCGCCGGCTCCACCCGCGGTCGGCACAAGCTGCCTCACTAAGCTGGGCAGGCCCGGCACCGCGCGATCACCGCGCCGACGGCCACCGGCGAACCCGGGCACAGTGGATGCCGAGCGGCGAAGCGAGTGACGTGAGCGATCAGAAGTACGCCGGGATGCAACCGTGGACCCGTCGGCACCGGCCCTGTCACGCTCGTCCGCGACGTCGACCCGGCCGCCCTGTCGGCCCTCCGGGGAAGGAAGGTCCACGTCAGCCTGGATGTCGACGTGTTCGATCCGGTGTACGTACCGAACACCGGGAGCCGGGAGCCGTTCGGAGCGCTACGGCGAGCGGTTACTGGAGGCCGGCGCGACCGCGTCCGTCGGCTCCGTCGCGGACAGCTATGACAATGCCATGGCCGAGGCCCTCAACGGCTCGTTCAAGGCTGAACTGATCGAGCACCAAGGGCCCTGGCGGGACGCTGAACAAGTAGAACGTGCCGTCGTCCAGTGGGTCGGCTGGTACAACACCGAGCGCCTGCACTCAGCACTCGACTATCTCCCGCCCGAGGAATTCGAGGCCCAGCACTACCGATCTCAGGCGACCACGAACGGCGCACCCTGGCACGGCAGTCGCAGCAGCACACGGGTGCCTCCCCGGGGGCTGGTGTGGATGGCTAGGGTCCCGCCATGAGCGTGGGCGATGTCCTTGGCGATCGCGAGGCCGAGGCCGGTGCCGCCGTCCTGCCGGGATCGGGCGTCGTCCAGCCGGATGAAGCGTTCGAAGACGCGCTCGCGGTCGGGTTCCGGGATGCCGGGACCGTCGTCGTCCACGGACAGTTCGACCATGCCGTCGCTCACCCCGACGCTGATCGAGACGGTTGTGCGCGCGTGTCTGCGGGCGTTGTCCGCGAGGTTGGTGAGCAGCCGGGAGAGTTGCACCCGGCTGCCGTGGACGGTGGCGGGTGGGCTGTCCCCATCCGATTCCGCGCAGCCGTCCGACACCACCACCATGCAGGGGTGGCGCCGTACCTCCTCGGCCGTCAGCGCCGCGAGGTCCACGGGAGACCGGGGAGGCGCCTCCTGCGCGTCGAGCCTGGCGAGCAGCAGCAGGTCGGAGGCGACGGTCTGGAGGCGTTCGGTGTCCCGGAGGGCCTTGTGCGCGGCGGTCGGCCAGTCCGTCCGTGAAGGGCGGGCCAGGGCGAGTTCGAGCTGGGCACGTACGGCCGCGATGGGGCTGCGCAGCTCATGGGAGGCGTCCGCGACGAACTGGCGCTGCCGGGTCATGGCGAGGTGCAGCCGGTCCAGCGTGGCGTTCATTGTCCGCGCCAGCTCGGAGATCTCGTCGCGCGCCTTGGGGACCGGTACGCGGCGGTGCAGATCGCGGGCGGTGATCTCGGTGAACTCCTCCCGCATGGCGGCCACCGGGCGCAGGGCGCGGCCGACCAGCAGCCACGTAAGAGCGGCCACGAGCAGCACGAGTCCGGCTGCCGCAGGAACTACTTGGCGCAGCAGGAGCCGGGTGACGTTGTCGAGAGCGGTGGTCGACGGGGTGACCTCCACGCTGTACGGCGGGTCGCTCTCTGCAGGAATGATGGTGGGGGTGCTGCCGATTGACTCGCCGTTCGGCGTAGCTTTCGGTTCCGCCGGACGCGCGGGGGTGATCACGCGTCCCTCCGCGTCCTTGATGGTCACCGATTGGGGCGCGATGACCACCGCAGCGCCAGAATCCTCGGGCGTCGCCAGTTGGCTCTCGATGGTGAGGGCGGCCAGCTCGGCGTCTGCCTTCGCGCTGTCGCGCAGGTTCTGCTGCAGGACCAGTACCAGGGCCAGCATGCACAGGGCGATCGCGAGGGCGACGGTTCCGGTGGCGGCCGCCGTGGCCTTGGCGCGGACGCTCAGCAAACGCATGCCGCGGTCACCCCCCGTCGCGGGCGAGCAGATAGCCCGCGCCCCGTATCGTTCGGATCGCCCGCCGGCCGTACGGCACGTCGATCTTCCGGCGCAGGGTTCTGATGTAGACCTCGACGAGATTGGCTCCGCCCTCGTAGGCGGTATCCCACACCGTGTGCAAGATCTCGGTCTTGGAGAGCACCTGCCCGGCGCGGCGGGCCAGGCACTCCAGTACGGCGAATTCCCTGGCCGTCAGCGTGATGATCTCGTTCCCCCGGCTGCAGGCCAAGGCCGCCGGCTCCAGCCGCAGGTCACCCAGGTTGAACACCTGAGGTCGGTCCAGGCCACCGCGCCGCACCAGTGCCCGCACCCGCGAGACCAGTACGAGGTAGGAGAACGGTTTGGTCAGATAGTCGTCCGCGCCGATGTCGAGACCGTCGGCCTCGTCGTATTCGCCGTCCTTGGCGGTCAGCATCAGGATCGGCGTCCAGATGCCGGCCTCCCGCAGCCGGGAGCAGACCTGATAGCCGGACAGTCCGGGCAGCATCACGTCCAGCACGATCGCCGCATACTCGCTGCTCCGGGCCAGCGCCAGGCCACTTGTCCCGTCGCCCGCCGTCTCGATGGTGAAACCCTCCTGTTCCAGGCCCTCCTTGAGGAGTTCGCGGAGCCGGACATCATCTTCCACCACCAAGATCCGCACGAAAGAAGCATGGCACACCCAAGCTGAGTCTCTGCTGAAGAGCGCAGGCGGTGGGCCTGACGCCCCGTGGCCGACGAGTGGCTTTCCGGCTTCCTTCCTGCGGCCTTCAGCGGGCGTTCAGCCGCTTCAGCGAGGACTCAGTATCGGTACGCCACAGTGGGCGTGCCGACGGATCAGTCCGCCGGGTTCAACTCACTTGGCATAAGGAGACACTTGTGACTCGTTCCAATTTCACCGCCGTCAAGCGCCGGAGCATTGCCCTCGCTTTGGCGGTCGGCGCTCTGACGCTGGGTACCGGGGCGGCCGCCTCGGCTGCCGGCCCGCACACCACCTCGATGGCGAGCGTGGTCTCCAAGCCCACCACTCCGGCGCAGGACGCCGAGCCCGGCATCCCGGCCCAGCCCACCACTCCGGCGCAGGACGCCGAGCCCGGCATCCCGGCCCAGCCCACCACTCCGGCGCAGGACGCCGAGCCGGCTACACCGACTGCGCCTGCTACGCCGAACAAGGCGGGCAATTAGCCTGCGGGGGAAGCTGCCGCAACCACCGACGGCCGGAGCCCCCGCACGTGGGTCCCTCACAGCAGCCTGACCTGACCTGCGGTTCCTCTCCGACCTGCACTGATGCCCACGGCTTCGGCCCGTACTGACCCACTCCGGCCCGCTTCAAGCCGTTTGCGCCCGTCTTCATGTTCCCGCGGGAACATGAAGACGGGAACCGCGGGTTGCCCACTCGGCCCGTTCCCGTGCGCCCGGAGGCGTATCACCTGGGCGCAGGCACCGTAGGGCCGGGTAGCCGCGACTACGGCTTGCATCCGCCGCCGGGCACCACAGAGGCCCCGGCCATCCGCTGCGAAGCGGACGGCCGGGGACCTTTGGCTTGTCGACACCGTCCGCCACAGGGCAACGGAGGTACCGTCAAGGAGGAAGATGCCGCTCCGAAGCCGTGATCCACCCCCTCGCCATGACCAGCCTCATGACCCGTCGCCCCACCGGCGAAAACACCATCTCCTTGCGCGACCCGACACCACACACCAAACAGCTGATCCCGGGATAAAACACCGGGAGAAAACGGCTTCTTATGCCGGTGTGCCGTATAGAACCACCTCGGCGATGCCGGCGATGGTTTGGGCGCCCCCGCCGCTGACCTGGGTGATGACGATACGGATCTGGCTCACGTTCGTTGCGGTGAAGACTTCGGGAAGGGTGTACTGGCCGCTTCGGGTCAAACCGGAGAACACCGTGTTCCACGTGGCTCCGTCAGTGGAGGTCTGCAGGTCGAAGGTGTACCAGCTGCTGTCCTTGCCCCAGTGGATGCGCACACCGTTGAGGTTGTGGGCTGCGGTCAGCTCCGCGGTCAGTGTCTAGGGAACTGCTGAGGAGGAGGCGCTCCACCCGGTGCCGAAGGTGATGTCCCCGTCAAAGGCTTTGGCGGGTTCGAAGCCGGCGGCGTTACTGGACGCGGTGACCGTCTTGATCCGGTCGCGGGCGATCTTCGGGCCGGGATCGGCCGGGGGGACGCCGCCGCTGCCGCCTGGCGGTACCGCGCGGAACTCACGGATGGACGGCCACCAGTCGCCGGCGGAGAGGAGGCTGACGCGTACGTAACGCGCCGTGGTCTTCACCTGGTGGCTGGCGGTGGCGACCTTGGCGGTGTTGTCCTCCGCGTTGACGGCCGTGGTCCACGTGCTGGCGTCGTCGGAGGTCAGGATCTGGTACTTGTAGCTGGTCTGGTCGGTCTCCCAGACGATCTGGAACTGCTCGATGTCGGCCGACGTGCCGAGATCGACCTGCCACCAGGCCGGGTCGGGGCCGTCCCCGACCCATTTGGTCTCCCCCGCGTTGTCCACCGCGTTGGCCGGCCCGTTGCCGGACTGTGAGGTGGAGGCGGTCGCCGGCTTGAACATGGCCAGGTTCTGGGCGCCCTGGTTCTCCAGCGTGGAGATGTTCTTCCACTCGGGGTGAGTGCCGTCGGTGACGTGATGACCGGTGTAGGGCACGGTCTGCACGGTGTACTTGCCGCTCTGCAGTCCGGTCGCGGTCGCGGTGAGGGTGACGGGGCCGCTGGAGGTTTTGGTGGCGATCAAGGCGTAGCCGATGCCGGCCTGGGCCTTCTGGGTCTGCACCGCGATCCGCGGGATGTTGTCGCCCACCGATTCCCGCGAAGGCGTCGTACACCGAGGGCCGTTTGCGCTCCAGTCGCATTGTGTGCGGCACCGATACCGCGGCCCACGCCGAGTCGTTGAATCCGGGCTGGTGAGCATCTGGGACATCTTCACGCCAGAATGCCCAATGGGTGTTGAAGTTCAGCACTCGGCGCCCGCCATCGGCGGAATTGTCGAGGGCTGGCGCCGAGGCACCGGCCGGCTCGGCGCCGGCCCGTCCGGCAGGCACCAACGCGGCGCCCACACCGGCAGGCACTGTACGCGTCCAAGATCGTCTCGTACACGCAGGGGTTCCATCAGATCCGAGCGGGCAGCGAAGCGTACGACTGGAACATCGATCTCGGCGCGGTGGCGGCGATCTGGCGGGCGGGTGCATCATCCGGGCGGCGTTCCTGGACCGGATCCGCGCGGCCTACGACGGCCGCCCCGACCTGCTCAGCCTGCTCTCCGACGAGCAGTTCGCGGCGGAGATCGGTGCGGCACAGGACGACTGGCGGACAGTCGTCGCCGAGGCCGTGCGGCAGGGGGTGCCGACACCTGGTTTCGCGGCCGCGCTCTCGTACTACGACGGACTGCGCGCGGACCGGCTGCCCGCGGCGCTCACCCAGGGACAGCGCGACTTCTTCGGCGCGCACACGTATCGGCGCACCGACCGCGAGGGCTCCTTCCACACGCTCTGGGGCGGCGACCGCTCCGAGGTCGGGGCGGGCTGAGGCACGGGGCGCGCCCGCCCGGGTCCGGTCCGGTGCGCGACGGCCCTCCGGGTCCCTCCCCGTCCACAGGCCGGGGCATGAGCTGTCCCAGCGACGGGAGAGGGCGCGCGGCGTCACGCCCGCGCCCTTCGCGGGCGCCGGAATCGCCGGTCGTCGTGCTTCTCGGTGTCCGGGCCTGGGACTCGGGACTTGGAAGACCCGACCGGGAGGTCGCCCGGTCGGGTCTCCCGGGGTGCGGCGTTGCCGTACGTGTGCGTAAGTGGCATCGGGGCCTGTTGTCGCCCCCCGCCCCGCTCGCCGTCGTCGTTCCGTACCGCAGACGCCCCATGGAGCCCCCGTATGCCCGACGCCACGCCGGAGCCGGTCACGGCGCAGCCCGTCGTCACGCCGCTGACCAGTGCGGCCCTGATCCTGGTCGCCACGATCGAACCCGGTGGCGAGGCCGTCGTGCGCGAGGTGCTGCCGGATCTTCCGGCGATCGCCCGCTCCATCGGATTCCGGTTCCCGGGCACCGAGCTGGCTTCCGTGACCGGTTTCGGTTCCCACGCCTGGGACCGGCTGTTCGCGGGCCCCCGGCCCGCGGGGCTCCACCCGTTCCAGGAACTGCACGGTGCCCGCCACCATGCTCCGGCGACCCCGGGGGACCTGCTGTTCCACATCCGGGCCGAGCGGATGGACGTGTGCTACGAGTGGGCGTCCCAGCTGCTCGACCGGCTCGGCGGGTCGGTGAAGGTCGTCGACGAGACGCAGGGTTTCCGCTACTTCGACCACCGGGATCTGCTCGGCTTCGTGGACGGCACCGAGAACCCTGTCGGGGCTGACGCGCGGTCGGCGGCCCTGATCGGCCCGGAGGATCCGCAGTTCACGGGCGGCAGTTACGTCATCGTGCAGAAGTATCTGCACGATCTCGCGTCCTGGAACGCGCTGAGCACCGAGGCGCAGGAACGCGTCATCGGCCGTACGAAGTTCACCGACATCGAACTACCCGACGACGTCAAGCCCGCCGACTCGCATGTCGCCCTCAACACCATCACCGACCCCGACGGCAGGGAACGCGAGATCCTGCGGGCCAACATGCCGTTCGGCAGCTTCGAACAGGGCGAGTTCGGCACCTACTTCATCGGCTACGCCGCCGACCCGGGCGTGACCGAGCAGATGCTCCGCAACATGTTCCTCGGCAATCCGCCCGGAACGCACGACCGCATCCTCGACTTCTCGACAGCGGCCACCGGCACGCTCTTCTATGTCCCCGGCGCCGACTTCTTCGGCGCCCCGCCGCCGTCGCCCGCGGTGACCGCCACCGAGACCCTGCCGGAACCGGCGTCCGCCCCGGTGGCACGGCCTCCGGTCCCGGTCCGTTCGGACGACGGTTCGCTGCGCATCGGCAGCCTGCAAGGAAGCGCCCAGTGATGAACAACCTCCACCGCGAGCTCGCCCCTGTCACTGAAGGCGCGTGGGACCAGATCGAAGAAGAGGCCCGGCGCACCTTCAGCCGGCATCTGGCAGGCCGCCGCGTCGTCGACGTCACCGGTCCGGACGGCCCCGAGCTGGCGGCCGTCGGCGACGGTCATCTGCGGGACATCGATCCTCCCACGCCGGATGTGCTCGCCAGGGCCCGTACCTCGATCCCCGTCATCGACTGGCGGGTGCCGTTCACCGTGACCCGGTCGGCCGTGGACGACGTCGAACGCGGTTCCGACGACAGCGACTGGCAGCCCGTCAAGGACGCGGCCCGTACCTGCGCGTTCGCCGAGGACATGGCGATCATCGACGGGTACGCGTCGGCGGGCATCACCGGACTCCGGGACGGCTCCTCGCACGCACCACTGCCCTTGCCGGCCGACGCCCGCGACTACCCGGCCGCCGTCAGCCAGGCGCTGACCCGGCTGCGGCTGGCCGGTGTCGACGGGCCGTACCGGTTGCTGCTCGGTGCGGATGCCTTCACCGAGGCGACCGAGACCTCCGACCACGGGTACCCGGTGGCCACGCATCTGACCCGGCTGCTCGACGACCAGATCCTGTGGGCCCCCGCCGTCACGGGCGGTGTGCTGCTGTCCACCCGTGGCGGCGACTTCGAGCTGCGCCTGGGCCAGGACCTGTCGATCGGCTACCTGGGCCACGACGCGACCAGCATCCGGCTCTACTTGCATCAGGCGTTCACGTTCCGGATGCTGACGCCCGAGGCCGTCGTCCCGATCATCGCCTGAGGACCTGCTACCGGTGCCCGGTCGCCGCGACGCGCCAGGTGAGGGTCTCGGTGGCCAGAGCACGGACCACGGGGTCGCGGATGGCGTCGGTGCGGTCGACCGCCTCGGCGGTCACCTTGTGTCCGCGCCCGTCCGCGCGGACACCGAGCGAGGCCGGGGTGACGGAGGTACGGCCCCGGGCGACAACTCTTTCGACGCCGTCGACGTACCAGCGAAGATCGGTCCTGGCGAGTCCGGCGGCGGCGTCGGGCCGGTGCGCGTGGGGTTTGGTACCGACAGCTCCGAGGCCCGCGAGGGTCACCGTGATACCGCTGCCCCGGCCCACGGCCGCCGCTGTGTCGACGGTGCTGCTCAGCGCGTTGCCCGCGCGGTAGAACCCCGCGATCATCGCCTCACGTCCGGGCAGGTTGAACTCGGTGTTGCTCAGCTCACGCATGATCGATGAGGCGGTCGGGCGCTGGATGCCGAACGGGTAGTAGGCGCTTCCCTCGTACGTGCCGACCGTGCCGCCGGACGGGTCGCTCCGCCCCAGCCAGCGGTACCATTTGGCGCGCTTCTCGGTGAGCTGCGCCGGCGTGTACGTGGTGGAGTTGATGCCGTCCGGCTCGCCTCCGGTCCAGGTGCCGTACGCGTCGTACGTGTACTCGTCGTCGAGCAGGCCCACCGAGTGCCCGATCTCATGAGCGGCGATCAGGCTCGACGAGGCGTGGTCTGAGGAGAGTGTGGAGACCCCGTCGAAGGGGTACCCCTCGGCCTGCAGTCCGGAGTATCCCGCGCCTCCGTACTTGGTGGAGTTGGCGATCACCAGCACGAGGTCGGCCGCCGGGGCCTTCGCGGCGTACGCGGCCACCTTGTCGATGTCGGTGCAGATCAGCCGCTCGGTGTCCGCGCACCAGAAATAGCTGCCGAGTGCGGTGTCCCGGGCGGTGTCCGCTGCGGGATCGCCGCTGATACCGGATTCACGCGAGACGGCGTCGACGGTCCAGACATTGAACAGACCCTGGTAGCTCCTGTACGGCTCCAGGGCGGTGATGTCGGCCCATTTGGCGGTGGCGTCCCCGTGGAAGTCGTCCTGCTGGTCCGCCGTGTAGCCGTCCCCGATGATCACGACGTCCAGTCGGTCGTCTGTGGGGCCGGTCACGGCCTGCCGGCCCACCGTGCCGTCGACGGCGGCTCCGGCAGCGCTCAGCGGGGCGGCGGTGCCGCCGCCCCGCTGAGCGGAGGTGGTCGTGGGGACCTCCACGGTCCTGCCCGGACCGCCGAGGTCGGGGAAGTACTCGGCCTGGACGCGTCGGCCGCCGTCGCGGTCGGCGGCGGTGACCGACGCCGAGGCGGGTGCGGCGGCCACTGCCAGGAGACCGACGAGAACGAATCCCGCCACCGTTCCTGTCGCTCGGCGCGCGTGGGGGCGTATGCGCATGGACAACTCCTCCAGGTCCTGGGGCACTTCGGGCTCCCCGCCGTCACGTAACCCATAAGTTAAGTCGATTTAAATCGATGCTTAACATAGAAGCGTGCGGCCTTCCCAACAAGACCGGGGAGCCCGTCGGTTGAGCCACCCAACCGGGCATTTACGATGCATGGGCCACATTTCGAGGCCGGGCAAGGCGGAAGGACGGGGCGCGATGAACGAGAAGCGCACAGTGGGACGAGAAGCCGGCACGTTCCCCGGAGACGGACCGCACGACGCCCACACCCCGAACTCCTCGCACGGACCCGACAGCGATGCCGAAGCCATCGGGCGACGCGTGCAACGACTGCGTGCCGAACGCGGCTTGACTCAACGTCAGCTCGCCGAGCCCGCGTACACCCCGGCCTACGTCTCCACTCTGGAGGCGGGCCGGGTACGCCCGTCGGAAGCGGCCGTTCGCCACCTCGCGGAGCGGCTCGGCGTGACGTACGAGGAGCTGGCGACGGGGCGTCCCGCCCATCTCGCCACCGATCTGCGGCTGAGACTCGTGGAGGCACAGCGGACGCTGGCCACCGGCGCCGCCGAGGACGCCGCCGCCACCTACTCCCGACTGCTCGCCGAGGCCGAGGGGCTCGGTCTCGGCGAGGAACGCGCCACGGCACTCCTCGGGCTCGGCCAGTGCGCGCTGGAGACGGGTGATCTGCCCGTGGCCCGTGAGCACTTCGAGGGTGCGGAGCAAATCCTCCGGGACGCGCCGCTCCCCCGGCGCGCCCCGGCCGTCCGCGGCCGGGCGGTCGCCCATCTCCTGGCGGGCGAACTCCGGTACGCCTGCTACCTGCTGGAGAGTGCCATCGACGAGCTGAACTCCTCCGGACTGCAGGACCCCGGCGCGCTGCTGCTGCTGTACACGGCCTCGATCGCCCCGTACATGGACATGGGCGCCCACGCCCGCGCCGCACAGGCGGGTGAGCTGGCGCTGGCTCTCGCACCGCAGGTGTCCGATCCCGAGCTGGTCGCCGGACTGCACCGAAGCGTCGCCCGCACACTGATCGCAGCAGGCCGCACCACGGAGGCCGACGCCTCCCTCGCGAAGGCTGCCGAGATCTACCAGCAGCTCCAGATCCGTACGGAGATGGCGCACTGCCACTGGATGCGTGGCTACGTGCGCACACAGGACGGCGACCTGTCCGGTGCCGAGGCCGAACTGCGCGCCGCCCGCGACATGCTGGCGTCGAAGCGGGCCGCGCTGTACACGGCACAGGTCGAGGTGGAGCTGGCGGACGTACTGCGCCGAAGCGGCAGGACGACCGAGGCCCGGGAACTGCTGCACCGGCTCCTGGGCGAACTGCACCCCGAACGGGGGTCGGTCCACGCCGGTGGCGCGCACCGGCTGCTCGGCCTCGTCCACGAGGACGAGGGAGACCTCGAAGCCGCCGAGGAACACTACGTCACGGCGCTGGCCCTGCTGGAACGGGCGGGCGCGGCGGGCGATCTCGCGGACATCTGCCAGCTTCTGGGAGACCTGTTGCGCCGCCTCGGTCGCACCGAGGCGGCGATGGACGCGTACCGGACCGGACTCGGGCACCGCGCCTCCCCCGGCAGCACCACGCTGGGACCGGCGCCGGTACGTCCGCCCACAGCCCGGGTTCCGTCCGACGGGGCCGGACCGTCGGCCCACCACACCCCCGCACCGGGCACGCCTCGACGGCCCGGGTGAGCGGGCGGCGCCCGTAGCGCCGGAGGCGACGGGGCCACATCCGGCCGGACGGCCGGTCCGGGTCCCTGGAACAGCAACGACAGCAAGGGCCGACGGCCCCGGAGGGCTTCAGAGGAATTTAATAGCCATGTACATAGTATCCATGTACATTAATTCTCATGAGCAGCACATCCGAGGGACCGAGCCCCGGCTTCCTGGTCTGGCGCCTGTCCATGAAGTGGCGGGTGGCCGTGGACCGGGCGATCGGGCCGCTCGGCCTGACACACGCGCAGTACTCCTTGCTGGGATCCCTGCTCGGCATGCAGCAGTCGGGGCTGCGGCCCAGTCAGCGCCGACTGGCGGACCACACCGGCCTCGAACCGCTCTACGTGTCGAAGCTCGCCCGCGCCCTGGAGGCCGCCGGCCTCATCGAGCGCACAACCGACCCCGGCGACACCAGGGCGGTCCAGCTCTCGCTGACCGATGCGGGACGCACCGTCACGCTCCGCGCGGTCGATGTCGTGCGCAATCTCCTCGATCAGCAACTGGCCCCGCTGGGCGGTCTGGACGGTGCGGACACCGAGGTGTTCATCCGCACCGTGACAGCTCTTCTCGACGTTCCGATTCCCTCAGTGCCGAGTCCATCGACCAACGAGACCAAGGAGTAGTCATGTCTGCCACACCGACCGTCAACGGCCAGGTCATCGGCCAGGCCCATTACGCCACCCGGGCCGTACTCGAACGAGTGCTGGCCGCCACCGGAACCACATTCCACCAGTCGGTGGCGCTGAACGCCACGGCGGACCACGGCGCGGCGACGGAGCGGGCCGGGCTCGTCGACCGTATGACCGGCACGCTGAAGATCGACGCGGAAGTCGCCGAAACGGTGCTGACCGAACTGGCCACCGCAGGACTGGTGGAAGAGGTCGCGGGTGACACTCCGCGCGTCGTGCTCACGGCCGCGGGTCGTGCCCGGCAGGAGGCGAACCGGGCCGGAATCGCCGAGATCACGGCCCGGCTGTACGGGGATCTGCCGGCCGACGACCTGGCAGTGGCCGGCCGCGTGCTCACCGAGGTCACCACGCGGGCGAACGCGGCCCTGGCCGGGGTCTGAGACGCGCCGCCGGGGCGCGCCGGACCCGTTGGGCACACCTGGGCCGGTCATCCGGCCGGCTGGGGTGACGGCTGCGGCTCCGGTGTGGGCGGCTGCGGAATCGGATCCGGCGAGGGGCCGGGCGGAACGGGTCCGGGCGGCGGTGGCGGCGGCTCCGGAAGCGGTGACGGCGGCCCGGGCATCGGTCCGGGGGTGGGAGCCGGGGGTACGGGGTCGGGGTACGGATCGGACATCAGGGGCCTCCGAACGGTTCGGGGTGGATCTCTTTCCACCGTCTCCCGGAGCGGCTGCCCGCGCCCGGTGAGTCGATGCGTACGGGTTCGGGATGCTCCGCCACGGGTCTCTCCGCGCCCCGTTCGGCGCCTCAGCGCGCCGCCACGACCGCGGCGGTCAGGCCCGGCCGGGGGCTGGAGAGCACCGGGATCCGGGTGGCCGTCCGGGAAGCCGCATCAGCCATGGACGCCTGGGCCAGCACGATCACATCGGCCTCCGTCACCGCGTCGGCCGCGGCCGCGACCAGGTCCAGATAGCCGTCGCGGTCACCGGCCTCGAAGCACGCCCAGGCCCCGTCGACCACAACGGTACGGATCTCGACCGACCGCTCCCCCGCCTCCTCGGCCAGCAGTGCGAGCGTCGGTGCCAGAGTGCCGGTGATCGCGGCGAGAACCACCACGCGCCCCCGCCGCACGGCAGCGGCCGCCATCGGACGGTCGACACGCAGCACGGGGACGCCGATCATCGCCGAGGCCGACTCGGCGACCCCGCCGATCGTCGAACACGTGCAGAGCACGGCGGAGGCCCCCTCGGCCACAACGCCGGCGAGCAGCGCCCGGATCTCGCCCGACACCGCTTCGGGACCCGACTCCCTGGCCCGGAGCAGCAGATCCTCGTCCACGAGATGGCGCAGGGCGAGTCCGGGATGGTCCGCGTCCCGAAGGGCGTCGAAGACGGGGACGTGGACAGGTGAGGTGTGCAGCAGCGCGAGTGTCACGGCCGAAACGGTACAGCCCCCGCCCGCCACTCATCAGTACAGCTCGGGTCGGGACGTGAGTTGCTTCTTCGCCTGCTCCACCAGTTCCGCCGGCGCCGCGGGAGCCTTGTCGGGGTGCCGGTCCGCCCACTTCGCGGCGTACGGGCAGAGCCGGGTCAGCGCGCCGGGACGACAGCGCGCGGGCTCCGTTCGGTGGCGGTGCCGGGCACGGGTTCGCAGGCGTCGGCGCCGACCCCGACCATACGGTTGCCGGCGTCGACGTGCACGACGCGCGGGGTCAGCCGGCGGGCCTCGGTGTCCTCGACCTGGGCGTAACTGATCAGGATGACCAGGTCACCGGGGTGGACGAGGTGGGCGGCGGCGCCGTTGATACCGATGACACCGGAGCCGCGTTCCCCCTCGATGACGTACGTCTCCAGGCGGGCACCGTTGTCGACGTCGACGATGTGCACCAGCTCACCGGGCAGCAGATCCGCGGCCTCCATCAGCTCGGCATCGACGGTCACAGAACCCACGTAGTGCAGGTCGGCCTGCGTGACGGTGGCACGGTGGATCTTGGACTTGAGCATGGTACGCATCATGGAGGTACTCCCCGGCTAGGCTCCCTGCCTGCGTTTTTGCAGGTCAAGTGCTGTTTGCCTAACGTACAACGAATCGCATGCCCGGTCAGCTTGCCCCAGGTTTTCGAGGACTGATGCTCACCGATTGCTCACTCCCCTGACGCCCCGCCAGGCACATCGGATGCCATCCACGGACAGCCCGCCCCGTCCCGCCCCGCCCCGCCGCGACGACGACGTCAGCCTACGCAACCGCCGTCCGGCACATCCTCAGGGCCGCTCTTCTCCCTCCCCCACTGCACCTCGACTCCCCTGAGGACGGAGGGGCATGCGGACCACGGACCCAACCACCCCCACCAGGAGCACCCCTGCCCCACACCATCCACCGCTTCTCAGCAGGTGTCCTGCACGTTCCACGTGCTGCTCCCCGGTGGCGTACGGGGTGTTGTGGGCGTATGGGTGGAGTGCATGCGGCAGCCACGGTAGAGGATCGCCGATCGCGCACCGAGCGCGGGAAACACCTCGCGGGCTGCCGTGCGCGCAGGGTCGGAAACGAGACAAGGAGCCGTGTGATGCCAGCAGGTTCGAGCCGTAAGCGGGAGCGGCAGTACGAGCACATCAAGGAGAGCGCCGAGAAGCGTGGTGCCTCAGAGGGGCGTGCGAAGGAAATTGCCGCGCGCACGGTCAACAAGGAGCGGGCCCGGTCCGGGGAGGCCGAATCAGCCAGCAAGACCTCAACCCGCGACCCGAAATCCGCCTCACAGCGTGGAGGTGAGCGGTCCCATCGCGGAGCGCAGGGACCCACGAAGGACCAGCTGTACGAAGAGGCGAAGAAGAAGCACGTCGAGGGCCGCTCGACGATGAACAAAGAGGAGCTGCGCAAAGCGCTCGGTCATTGACCTCGGACGGCCCACCGAACAGGTTCTCTTCCTGGGCCGATGGCTGAGCGCGAGGAAACGATCCAGCATGACACCAGCAGGGCCGGCACCTGGGCGGATATCTGTTTCACGGGCCTGGGAATGCAATTCCCCGCGTGTCTGGACCGGAAGGTGGTATGCGTCATGGGACATGGCGGCGACGTCATCGAGGAACTGAAGGCCGACCACCGTGAGGTGGGCGAACTTTTCGACCGGATCGAAGCTGTTCCGGCGCGAGGCTCAGAACGCAGACGGCTGCTCGATCAGCTGACGATTGAGCTGGTGCGGCACGCGGTCGCGGAGGAGCAGCACCTGTATCCGGCGGTGCGCGAGCACGTCCCAGGCGGGGATGCGCTGGCCGATAAGGAGATCGCCGACCACGGCCGTGTCGAGCGGCTTCTGAAAGACCTTGAGGGGATGGCTGCGGACGATCCCGAGCTCATCCATCTGTTCGTCAAGCTCCGCACCGAGGTCCGCGCCCATGTCGAGGACGAGGAGGGCAATCTGTTCGTTCAGCTCCGTGCGGCTTGCGGTCCGGAGGTTCTGGATCTTTTGGGGCAGGAGGTCCGTATGGCGAAGGACACTGCTCCCACTCGTCCCCATCCCGGCGCTCCGAGTTCCCCGCTGGCCAGCAAGATCCTTTCTCCTGGGCTGGGGCTGGTCGATCGTGTCCGCGACTTCATCACCGGCCGAGGCGAATGACCCCGCCACAAACCGGTCCTGGGCCAGCCGCGGGGCACCGCCGCCTGCCGCGCCCCGCGGCGGTGTTGCGGTGCGGCGGCAGCGGGTGATGCACCGGGCCATGAGCGCGTCGACGCAGACGGTCCACAACACCCCCGGCCGCCGGCTCCCGTGCTCCGCCCGGCGGGGCTTGCGTCCGCGGCAACGGCTCCGCACCGGGCAGGCGCCCTCGCCACCGGCCCGGTTCTCGCACGCGGATACAACCGGGTCCTCGGCTCGTTCAGACCCGTTCGGCGGTGCCGACGCCCGTGCGCGTCCGCCGGCCGGCCGCTCCGTGTCGCCGACATCCAACCGCCGGGTGAGCCTGGAGAGGGTTTCCCGAGTCACCGGAGGGACGCTATGGCAGTTCCGAATCCGCTCGGCCGTTGGCCGGTATACCGGCAGTTGACCAGCGGTGATCCGCTGGGCAGAGGGCGTGCGGCCATGTCGCGGCGCACGGAGAACATCCGGCCGCGCACCGCCACCTCCGAGCGAGTCGTGCGATCCGTGTGCCCGTACTGTGCGGTGGGCTGCGGCCAGCAGGTGTACGTCAAGGACGGCCGGGTCGTCCAGATCGAGGGCGACCCCGATTCGCCGATCAGCCGGGGCCGCCTGTGCCCGAAGGGATCGGCGACGCTGCAGCTCACGACGGGGTCCTCACGCCGTCATCAGGTGCTGTACCGGCCGCCGTACGGGACCGACTGGCAACCGCTCGATCTGGAGACGGCGATGGACATGGTCGCCGACCGGGTGATCGAGACCCGTCGCAGGACCTGGGAGTGGGAGCATGAGGGACTCCGTACGGCACGTACCCTCGGCATCGCCAGCCTCGGCGGGGCCACGCTCGACAACGAAGAGAACTACCTCATCAAGAAGTTACTGACGGGGCTCGGCGTGGTGCAGGTGGAGAACCAGGCCCGCGTCTGTCACAGCTCGACGGTGGCCGGACTCGGCACCTCCTTCGGACGTGGTGGCGCAACCACCTTCATGCAGGACCTCCAGCACTCCGACTGCATCGTCATCCAGGGGTCCAACTTCGCCGAAGCTCACCCGGTCGGCTTCCAGTGGGTGATGGAGGCCAAGGCGCGTGGGGCCCGCATCATCCATGTGGACCCGCGCTTCACCCGTACGAGCGCGGTGGCCGACCTGCACGTACCGATCCGGGCCGGCAGCGACATCGCGTTCCTCGGTGGCATCATCAACCACGTCCTCACCGAGGAGAAGGACTTCCGCGAGTACGTCCTCGCCTACACCAACGCCGCCAGTCTGGTCCGCGAGGACTTCCGCGACACGGAGGACCTCGACGGGGTCTTCTCCGGCCTGGACGACGAGCGGCATCACTATGACCCGCAGAGCTGGCAGTACGAGGACGTGCACGTCCAGGCACCCGCCGGGGACGTGGACGAGCAGTACGACGAGCGCACCTCCGGCGACGCGGCGGCGGCCCGAGGGACACACCACAGCGTCCACGAAGCGGCCGGACCCGAGGCTCACGGCTCCGGCGGCGCGCGTGTCGCGGGACGCCCACCGCGCGACGAGACCCTGCAACACCCGCGCTGCGTCTACCAGATTCTCAAACGCCACTACGCGCGCTACACCCCTGAACTTGTCGAAGAGGTCTGCGGAGTGGGGCGTGACGTCTTCCAGCAGGTGTGCGACGCGCTGACCGCGAACTCCGGGCGCGAACGCACGAGCGCGTTCGCCTACGCCGTGGGCTGGACCCAGCACTCCGTCGGTTCCCAGTACATCCGGGCCGCCAGCGTCCTCCAGCTGCTGCTGGGCAACATCGGCCGACCCGGCGGCGGAATCCAGGCACTGCGCGGCCACGCGTCAATCCAGGGATCCAGCGATATCCCGACGCTGTTCAATCTGCTGCCCGGCTATCTGCCGATGCCACACGCCCACTCCCACGAGAATCTCGACGCCTTCATCGAGGCCAGCCGCACCGAGAAGGGCTTCTGGGGCAATATGCGGGCCTATTTCGTCAGCCTGCTCAAGGCGTACTACGGTGACGCGGCCACCGCCGACAACGACTTCTGTTTCGACCACCTCCCCCGTCTGACCGGCTCCCACTCCACCTACGAAACAGTGCTGGCTCAGCTGGACCGTGTCTGCAAGGGCTACTTCCTGATGGGAGAGAATCCGGCCGTCGGTTCCGCGAACACCCGGCTGCAAAGGTTGGGCATGGCGGAGCTGGACTGGTTGGTCGTACGGGACTTCTCACTGATCGAGTCCGCGACGTGGTGGCAGGACGGGCCCGAGATCGAGACGGGTGAGATGCGGACCGAGGAGATCGGGACCGAGGTGTTCTTCTTCCCGGCGGCCTCACACACGGAGAAGTCGGGCTCCTTCACCAACACCAACCGGTGGGTCCAGTGGCACCGGGCGGCTGTCGAACCTGAGGGTGATGCCCGGAGCGACCTCTGGTTCATGTATCACCTCGGCAGGCGTATCAAGGAGCGTCTGGCCGATTCGACCGATCCGATGGACCGCGCCATCCAGGACCTGACCTGGGACTACCCGGTCGACGGGCCGCTACGCGAGCCTGTGTCGGCCGCGGTCCTGGCCGAAATCAACGGCAACGCCCCGGACGGGGCGCCGCTCAGCGCGTACACCGAGCTCAAGGACGACGGGTCGACCTCCTGCGGATGCTGGATCTACTGCGGGGTGTACGCGGGCGGTGTCAACCAGGCAGACCGCCGCAAGCCGCACACGGAGCAGGACTGGGTGGCCGCGGAGTGGGCCTGGGCCTGGCCGGCCAACCGTCGCATCCTCTACAACCGGGCCTCGGCCGCGCCTGACGGCACGCCGTGGAGCGCGCGCAAGGCATACGTGTGGTGGGACGGCGCGGAGGGCAGATGGACCGGTCACGATGTCCCGGACTTCGTACCGGACCGGGCCCCGGACCATGTCCCGGCCGAGGGCGCGACCGGCCCGGACGCCCTGCGCGGTGACGACCCCTTCATCATGCAGGCCGACGGAAAGGGCTGGCTCTACGCGCCCGCCGGGCTGGAGGACGGCCCGTTGCCCACGCACTACGAGCCTCAGGACTCACCCTTCACCAACGCCCTCTATCCCGCGCGTTCGCGCTCCCCGGTGCGCAAACTGCACCCCCGGGAGGGCAACCGCTACCACCCCAGCGGCGACGAACCGGGCGCGGAGGTGTATCCGTACGTCGTCACCACCCACCGCCTCACCGAACATTTCACGGCGGGCGGAATGAGCCGGTGGTCGCCCTATTTGGCCGAGCTGCAGCCCGAGTTCTTCTGCGAGGTGTCACCGCAGCTCGCTGCCGAGCGGGGGCTCGAACACGGTGGCTGGGCCACGATCATCACCGCCCGCAACGCCGTCGAGGCGCGCGTCATGGTGACCCGGCGGATCGTCCCACTGACCGTGCAGGGGCGCGTCGTCCATCAAATCGGGCTGCCCTTCCACTGGGGGCCCAACGGGGTCGCGACCGGCGATGCGGCCAACGAGCTGGTGGCCATCGCGCTCGACCCCAACGCCCTGATCCAGGAGGACAAGGCGCTCACGGCCGACATCCGGCCGGGGCGCCGGCCCAGGGGGCCCGAGCTGCCGGAACTCGTAGCCGAATACCGCCGTCGGGCGGGCATTACCGCCAGGACCGGAACGGAGGACCTGACGTGAGGAAGAACGTGTTCAGCGGCCCGGAGCCGGACCCGGCAGGCGATGCGGGACACCAGGACGCGCCGCCACGCGTCGGCTTCTTCACGGACACATCCGTCTGCATCGGCTGCAAGGCGTGCGAGGTCGCCTGCAAGGAGTGGAACGCGATCCCGGAGGACGGGCTCTCGCTCACCGGCATGTCGTACGACAACACCGGTGGGCTGGGCGCCTCCACCTGGCGTCATGTCGCCTTCATCGAACAGCCGAAGCCGGACGGCCGGACGGAACTGCCGCTCGTCGGCCCCGGAAGGGCCGACGGCGGCCCTGCGCCGGAGCCCGGCCCCGACGGCACGCGTTGGCTGATGTCCTCGGATGTCTGCAAGCACTGTACGCACGCGGCCTGTCTGGACGTCTGTCCGACCGGTTCGCTGTTCCGCACCGAATTCGGGACGGTGGTCGTCCAGGAGGACATCTGCAACGGGTGCGGCTACTGCGTGCCCGCTTGCCCGTACGGTGTGATCGAGCAACGGCCCTCGGACGGACGGGCCTTCAAGTGCACCCTGTGCTACGACCGCCTCGGCGCCGGACAGGAGCCGGCCTGCGCAAAGGCGTGTCCGACCGAGTCCATCCAGTTCGGTCCGCTCGACGAGCTGCGCGAGCGCGCCGCTCTGCGGGTCGAGCAGTTGCAGGCGGCGGGGGTCACCGAGGCCCGTCTGTACGGCGAGGCACCGGACAACGGGGTCGGTGGGGACGGCGCGTTCTTCCTGCTGCTGGACGACCCGGAGGTGTACGGGCTGCCACCGGCCCCGGTCGTCACCACGCGCGACCTGCCCACCATGTGGCGTCACGCGGGTGCCGCGGCGCTGTCCCTCGTCGGTGGGCTGGCGCTGTCGTTCGCTCTGCCCGCACTCACCCGACGGAAGGGACAGCGATGAGGGACGCCCAGCGCATGAGGACGAAGCAGGAACGCAAACGTCCGAGGCGCGGTGAACAGTTGATGGTTCCGCGTGCCGAGTTCCGTTCGTACTACGGCCGACCCGTGATCAAGGCGCCCGCCTGGTCCGCCCAGGACATCGCCGGGTACTTCTTCCTCGGCGGACTCGCCGGCGCGGGCTCGGTGTTCGCCGCCGGGGCGCACCTGACCGGCCGCGGTACATCGGCGACTGCGATGAAGGTCTCCTCCCTCGCGGCGATCGGTCTTTCCACGGCGGCGCTGGTCCACGACCTCGGCCGCCCCGGCCGGTTCACCCACATGCTGCGCGTGTTCAAGCCGACCTCACCGATGAATATCGGCTCCTGGCTGCTGTCCGCCTACGGGCCGGCCGCCGGAGCGTCCGCGCTGTGCGCCGTCGCCGGCCGGCTGCCTCGAGCCGGTGCCGCCGCCACCGCCGCAGCCGCTCTGCTCGGTCCCGCTGTCGCTACGTACACCGCGGTTCTCGCAGCCGACACGGCGGTGCCCGCCTGGCACGGCGCACACCGGGAACTCCCCTACCTCTTCGGAGCGTCGGCGACCGCCGCCGCCGCGGGGATGGCGCTGGTCGTCGCCCCCACCCGCGAGAACGCCGCCGCCCGCTGCGGCGCCGTGCTCGCCGCAGCGGGCGAGAGCCTCGCGCAGCGGGCTGCGGAACGGCGGCTCGGAATGGTGGCCGAGACGTACCACGAAGGGCGGGCCGGTACGCTGCTGCGCTCCGCCCGCTTGCTGACCGTGGCGGGCGCCGTGGGCGCGGCCGTGCTCGGGAACCGGCGCGCGATGGCCGTCGGCGCCGGGCTCTCGCTGCTCGCGGGGTCGGCCTGCACACGCTTCGGGATCTTCGCGGCCGGCGTCGCCTCGGCCGAGGATCCGGTCTACACCGTCGGTCCCCAACGTGAGAACGCACAGCGGAACCACGAAACGGAGCACCGCCGGTGAACCGCACGCGGACGTAGTCGGCGAAAAGCCGGCACAACGGGGAGGCGGCGGCCACCGTAAGCGGATACCCGGACAACGGCGTACGGGTTGTCGCCACGGTCCCGGGTGACCTGGAAGGAATGCTCCGCAGCGGGAAAGCCAGTGCGGCGCGGCCGTACTCGGGACGGTCGTCCGGCTGCGGCAGACCCCCGACGAGCGGCCCGTCGAGCCGGCCCCGGCCCCGGCCCCGGTCGCACCCCATCCGCGCCGCTACACGCTCGTCCATTCGCCGGTCGCTCTGCTCGTCGGTCTGTATGTCATCGCGCACGGGCAATTCAGTCCCAGCGCGGCTTCCAGGGCAACACGATGCTCGGGGTTCCCGGGTTGCTTCTCGCCGGGGGCCGGCTGTCGGGCGGCACCACCCGGGTCGGGGCCCATGGGTTCAGGGCCTCTCCCGCTCACCGCTGCGACCCCGATGTCCCAGGGCGCGTTGGGCGGCTGCGAAGGCTCTGCCGGTGGCGCGTGAGGCACGGATGGCAGCCCGGGCGGCGTTGGCGCCGGGTGCGCCGTGGACTCCGCCCCCCGGGTGAGCGGAAGCGGAGGCCAGATACAGGCCGCGCACCGGCGTCTCGGGGCGGCCCGCGCCGGGGAGGGGCCTGAAGACGAATTGCTGGTGCAGGTTGGTGGTGCCCCCGTTGATCGCGCCCCCGTGGAGATTACTGTCGGCCGCCTCCAGGGTGGGCGGTGCCAGAATGCGCCTGGCGAGCACCGTGTGGCGGAAGCCCGGAGCATACCGCTCGACATGCACTTCTATCCGGTCGGCCATGATTTCCTGTTCGCACCGGTCCCAACGGCCCGTCAGCCCTTCGGATCCGCTGTCGCCTTTGATGTGCTGGGGCACATGGGTGTATGCCCATGCCGATTCGGTGCCGACTGGTGAGCGGCTGGCGTCGGACGTCGTCATCTGCCCCAGGAGGCAGAACGGATGGTCGGGTATCTGCCCCATGGCGATCTGCACAGCAAATCTGGTGAGTTCGTCCATCCCCGCAGCCAGATGAACCGTGCCCGACGACACCGCTCCGTCTGCGCGCCATGGAATCGGTCGGTCCAGGGCCCAGTCGACCTTGAACGTGGAAAAGTCCCACTGGAAGCGTCGCAGATCGTCGAAGATGCGGGGCGGCAGGTGGTGCTCACCGACCAACTCGCGGTACAGGTCGGGTGCCGACACGTCCGCCAGAACCGCCTTGCGTACGGGCACGGCCCCGCCGGAAACGGTTCGCACCCCGGCCGCCCGGCCACCGCGTACGACGATCTCCGTGACACGTTCCCCACACCGCACGGTCACGCCGCGCCTGCGCAGCCGGTGCAGGAGAGCCGCCGTCAAAGCCTCCGAACCGCCGACCGGAACGGGGAATCCGTACGACTGCCCGAGCATGGACATGAGCCATCCGAATCCCCCGCTGCCGGCTGCTTCGGGCGCCAGGTCCGCGTGCAGGGCGTTGCCGGCCAGCAGGAGACGCCCGCCTTCGCCCGCGAACTCCTCCTCGCCGAACCGGCGGACCGGCAGAAGCAGGCTCCGGGCCAACCGCAATCCGCCTGCTCCCCTCAGCTTGGCTGCCAGGGTGCCCGTCGCCCGCACGGGTGGAAACGGCGCGAAGAGGGCGCTCAGGAGATCGTCGCCCAGCCGGTCCCAGATGTGGCACAGATCCTGCCACGCCTGGCCGTCGCCCGGCGCGAACGCGTCGAGGCTCGCGGCGGTCGTCAGCCGGTCGCGATCCAGCACCGCGCACCGGCCGTCCGGCAGCGGGTGTGCGAGTACATGAGGAGCATGGCTCCAGCGCAGTCCTTCACGGTCCAGCCGGAGTGCGGACAGCACCGGCGAGGCGGCCGCCAGCGGGTAGAAGGCGCTGAAGATGTCACTGACGTAGTCGGGGTGGACTCCGCGGTCGCTGCGTACCGCACCGCCCGCTGTGCCCTGGGCCTCCAGCACTTCCACACTCCACCCCGCGTCAGCCAGTACATTCGCCGCCACGAGGCCGTTCGGCCCGCTTCCGATCACCACTGCATCGAGCATCGCTATGCCTTCCCTCGGACTCGGTACCGCCCCGGCACCCAGAGGCGCGTCATGGGTCGGCATCGCATGGCATGGCCTCAACGCCCCTGTACCGGCCTGCGGAGCATGTTGCGGTGCCGGATCTGCAAAAGGGCGTCGAGCACGACGTTGTGGAGCTGTCCTCCCAGCCCGCCCAGCGGGTGTTCGTCGACGATCACGACCGTCTTGTCACCCCAGGCCCGAATGTCGAAGGCGATCCGCGCGGTGCCGAACGGACCACTGTCCGCCTCCAGTTCCAGGGCGCCCGGCGGATCGTGACGCCGGACCGTGGTGCGGCCGTGGAACTTCTTGGGTCCCACGCGCACCGTGTAGTCGAGCGACGATACTCATTCTCACTTTAGGCGGATGTCCGGAGGGAATCACGCGGAGTGCAGTGGAGCCACCAGGGCTCTTGGCCGACGCAGCGAACGCGCGCGGGGCGACCAGGGGGTGGCAACGGGTGCGGCGATGCGCCGGGGGCAGGCCTCAGGCGCTGGAGACGGTGAAATGCGCGCCTTCGCGATCGCGGATGACGAACGAGGCAGCGTCGCGCGGGGCACCGACGGGAGAAGGAGTCGGTGCGGAATCGCCCCCGGCTATGACGGCGGCCGCTGCCGCCTGCTTGCCGTCCTCGACGCGGAAGTCGACGACCCAGCGGGGCCGCACCGCGGGATCCGGATCGGTTCCGAGGTCCTGGCCGTGCAGGGTGGCGATGGTGTGGCCCGCAAACTGGACAAGGACGTGGTCGTGCGCGTAGTCGACTGTGCATCCGCCGGGAGGCTGGGCCCAGTCGAAGACCTCCGCGTAGAAGATGGCGGCCTCGAAGGCGTCGCGGGTCTCCAGGTCCAATCGGGCGGGGGCGCTGCCCCGTCCCACGCACCAGGTCGAAGCCGGGCCCTCCCAGAACCCGAACACGGCCCCGTCACGGTCGGCGGCGATCCCGGCGCGGCCCTCCCCCAGGGGAAGAGGACCGACCGCGAGCGTGGCACCGCGCTCGCTGATCCGGCCCGCGGTCTCGTCCGCGTTCCGGACGGCGAAGTACGGCGTCCAGATGGCGGCCGGATGACCACCGCCGCGGCAGCATCCGATTCCGGCGACCGGTTCACCATGCGCCAGCGCCACCGAGAAGTCACTGCCGAATGTGCTGTCCCGGAACTCCCAGTCCATTACGTCGGAGTAGAAGGACTGTGCTTCCCGCAGATCCCGTGTCATCAGGTTTACCCAGCAGGGCGCGCCGGGCGTGTGCGTGGTGCCATCGACGTCGGACATGCGACGCTCCTCCGAAGGTAGAAGCAGTCAGCACGTCCCCCACCTGAAGGCCGGGAACACCCCCGGCCTGCCGCTGAGCCCTCACGAGTCAACACATTCGGCAACCGCGAAGGAGCGGTGGGTGGCCGCTGGGCCGTGCTGCAACGGGTGCTGGTGAACAGGTCAGAGACCTCACCTCCGGATTGCCGCCGCTTCAGGCCCCCGTCCTCGGAGCCCAGGGCAACCTGAAGTGCGGCAGGGCCATATTCCCTCTCCCAGCGTCGCCGTACCCGCACCCCGCCGCACGTCGGTATCGCCACGTTGGCGCCCGATTGCGCGCCGCCGCCTCACCCGCCCCGCTTCGCGGTTCGGCCCGGTGCGTCCAGGGCCGGCCCTCCTTGTCGTGAGCCCGAGGGTCGTTCATCCTGGTCAGACCTTCACTCTCACTCTGCGTAACTGCAGGAATCCCGGCGAGGACGGACGGGCTGAAGGCTCTCTCGTCGGCAACCGGACCACCGCCCGGTCCCCCGTCGAGATCACCGAGCTCAGGCCCGCGGTCGGAGGAGCGCTCGTGAGGGCGTGCAGCCTGGCCTTCGGTCTGTTCACACCCCGGGACCAGGGCAGCTGTCGTCCCCACCGCCTTCCACTCGACCAGAGAAGAAACACAAGTCCTCGCTGCGTGCACTGGAGCACGCTGAAAGAAAGAGGGTTCGGCAGTACTGGTTGCCCCACCCCGGCGTCTGGCTGGCCCACGATGCGGAGCAGGTCGATAGTGGAGGAGCGGGTTGCTGCGGCGTAGCCGCGCGCGGCCGGGAGACAACGCCAATGGAGGTGACACGGCGGAGAGGATGGTGCCGTCGATGTCCAATGCCACGAGTACCGACCTCTACGAGGTCACCATGGCTCAGTCGTATCTGCGCGAGGGCATGACCGGTTCGGCGATGTTCAGTCTGTTCGTGCGCAATCTGCCCCCGGACCGGGGCTTTCTTGTCTGCGCCGGGCTGGAACCGGTCCTCGACTTCCTCTCCGCCTGTCGTGCGGACGGGGATGACGTGGACGTCTTCGCCTCTGTGCTGGGACGACGGCCCGAGGACCTGGCACCGCTGCTCGGCCTGGAAATCAGAGGCGAAGTCCGAGCAGTCCCCGAAGGGCACGTCGTGCCGGCCGGAGAGCCCCTGCTGGACATCATCGCACCTCTCCCGCAGGCCCAGCTCGTCGAAAGCTACGTACTCAACCAGCTCAACCACCGGACCGCCGTCGCCTCCAAATGCGCCCGGTGCGTCCTGACCGCCGACGGACACACGGTCGTGGACTTCTCCCTGCGTCGCGCCCGTGGCGTCGCAGCCGGACACCAGGCGGCCCGGCTGGGCACCATGGTCGGCTTCGCCGGAACCAGCAATGTGGCGGCCGCTTACTCCGAGAGTCTGCCCGCAGTAGGCACGATGGCCCATTCGTACATCGAGGCGTTCGGGGCGGAGGAGGCCGCGTTCCGGGCCTTCGCCCGGTCCCTTCCGGGCCCGGTGACACTCCTCGTGGACACCTCTGCTGGGGCACACCCACGGAGCTCTCTGATCCGATCTCGCAATCGGTCGCAGGAATGTCCTCAGCCGACGGAACCGATCGGTGCTGTGAGTTATCTCGGAGCTCTCCGGCGCAGGGCCGGACGGGACCGCGGCAGGGGCCGGTCGGCCCATGTCCGTGGGGCGACTGTCCGGCAATGCTGAAAACGGAGATACAGAGGAGGTCCACCGATGAGCGCTTCTCCCACTCGCATCACCACAGCCCTGCCTGCCGTGTACCGTGCCCGCCTGATGCAGATCGGGCAGGAGGTCAATTTCGACGAGGGAACCCGTCTCTTCCAAGAAGGAGATCACGCGGACCGCTTCTGGATCCTGCGTTCGGGCACCGTCACGCTGGACTTCCGCGTACCAAGAAGCTCCCCGGCCGCGATCGAGAATCTCGGGTCCGGCGAACTGGTCGGCTGGTCCTGGCTGTTCGAGCCCTACGTCTGGCACCTCGGTGCCGAGGCGATGACGCCTGTCCGTACCCATGAGTTCGACGCAGCGACGGTACGGATGATGATGGACGCGGACCCCGCCTTCGGTTCGGCCATCGGGCATTGGGTCGGGCAGGTTCTCGCCCACCGGTTGCAGGCCGCCCGGATCCGTCTGCTCGATCTCTACGCCCCTCACGGCAGCGGCGGCTTTGTGTGATGTACGCCGCCATGCCGCCACCCGAGAGCCATGCCTGAGGAGCACGCCAAGGCTGCATCCTGGTACCCCGTCAGCGACGTCATGAGCCACATCGGTCGCGAGGCTTCGTCCAAGGAGATCGCCGAGCTGATGCTCCAGGGGAAGGCTCACATGCTCGCGTCGGACCGCATTCTGGTCAACGCAACGCCGCCCCTCTCGGCCGATTCACCAGCGGCCTTGCCCGAGGGGGCCGGTAGAAGGAAACCTCAGCCGAGAAATCGTGCGGCCGTCTTCAGATCCGAGAGCAGCCCTCCGTACGCCTTCGCCCGGTCCTTCGCCCGCAGTACGGACGACGGATGCACCGTAGCGAGGAACCGGTGGCTGTTCACGTTGTCCTCCCGCACGGTGCCTGGCGCAGCGGGGATGTCCCAATCCGGCAGGGGCAGCAGCGCGCCGCGGGCCTCCGTCACTCTGAATGAGCTGCCAAGCAGGGCCTTACCCGCGGTCGCACCCAACGCCACCACGAGCGCGGGATCGACACGGCGCAATTCGGCTGCCAGCCAAGGACGGCAGGCCGTGATCTCCCGCAGGTTCGGTGCCTTGTGAATACGCCGCTTCCGCGTTCCCGTGCTGGGCACGAACTTGAAGTGCTTGACCGCATTGGTGAAGTAGACCTGCTCCTCATCGATGCCGGCCTCGGCGAGTGCCTTGCGCAGGAGACGACCCGCAGGACCAACGAACGGCCGGCCCTGGCGGTCCTCCTCATCGCCGGGCTGCTCTCCCACCAGGACCGCACGCGCAGTGGCCGGACCGGCGCCGAAGACCGTCTGCGTGGCGTCCGCGTACAACGGGCACCCTTGGCAATCGGCCGCTGCGCGGCGCAGAGCCGACAGACCACCCCTGGTGGGCACGTAGTCGAGGGCACTCTTGTGGGGCCCTTTCACGCTACTGGACATTGCACCTCCCTCGGTCGTGCCCCCGCGTGGGGAGCCGTCCCTGGATACGGCGACGCCTCACACCCGATGGACTCCGTCCTTTCAGGTCAGGATCGGCCCTTCCCAGGGGCGGCGCACGGCGACCGCCAAGGCGAACAGCTCTGAGTCATGGTGGCTGGTAGCGGTGGGCGGGGCTGCCGCGCCATTCGATCCAGGAGGGATCGTCGAGGAGATGTTCGGCGTCGTAGAGTCCGGCCTGCCGGAGGAAGCCGATCAGATCGCCGTCGTCGCGGGCGATTCCGGCGATGGTGCCGTTGATCGTGACTGCTCGGCCGCCGGTGGACGGTGCCGTACGGTGCACAACTATCGGGGGTTTCACACCATCAGACTGCTGCCACTGCGTCGTCCGGGCTCGTACATCATCAGGAGGAGGGCTCGTGCTGATGGGCTTCGGCGCCTTGCCACTGGACCACGGCGGGGTCGTCTCCCCTTCGGTGCGGATCCGCCATTCCGGTATCGGTGAGAAAGGCGGTGAGTTCATCGTCACTGTGGGAGGCCGAGTCGCCACTGTAGTCGCGGTTGTTTGATGTGTGCTGTCGCGGGTCGCCGCCGGACGGAACCATGCAGGACAATGATCGGTGGTCTCGCCGGCGGTGCCGTCCGGCACATGCGGTTGATCCAGATGCGCGTGGCCAGGGCCGGGATGAGACTTGGGTACCGGCATTGGTCCGGCTGCGCCCCGACCCCGTGGGTGCCCGGCCGCGGCCCTCTGGGCGTGCTGTACGGCGCGACGGCCAAGCCCGTGACGACCTCTCCTGCGACGTTCACCGTCGCCGCACATGGGACATTCTCGCCCCGAGAGGCGAGGTGACCCGGTCACTGGTTCGCTGGATGAGTCGGCCCGTACCGACGAGGCAGCCGGTGAGTGGGACCGTCAAACGCACAAGCGCGTCGGAGCCCTCAGCCACCGGGACCGATCCCGATCCGTTCGAAGCACAGATGGGCCGGAAACCAACCCCCTCCACGTGCATTCCCAAGGCGCCGGATCCACCGCTTCCAGAGGTACTGCAGTGAGGAGAGACACCATGCGTGCACTCACCTGGCAGGGACGTCGGGACGTGCGTGTGGAAACCGTCCCAGACCCACGGATCAAAGAACCGGACGACGCCATCGTGCCGATCACCACCACTGGGATATGTGCTTCCGACCTGCACCTGTACGAGGTGCTCGGACCGTACCTGGACCCGGGCGACATCCTCGGCCATGAACCCATGGGGGTCGCGATCGACGTGGTGCGCCGTGCGAGTGGTGGTGGCAGGGGCCACCGGCAGTGTGGGGACCGGCGTCGTCGGGGCCCTGGCGGAGGATACGAACGTGGCGGCCGTCCTCGGGCCGGCCCGTCGGCGCCCGACGGTGTCGGTCCCTGGCGTGGAGTGGGCCACGGTGGATTCCTCCCGCTCCGACTGCCCACACCCCCTGGACCAGCACCTGGCCAGTGCGGACGTCGTCATCCACCTGGCCTGGTTCCAGCCCACCCACGACCAGTGGTGACCTGGCGCAGCAATGCCCTGGGATCGATAAGGGTCTTCGAAGCCGCGGCGAGAGCGGGCGTAGCGGCTCTGGTGCACGCCTCGTCGGTGGGCGCTGAGGCTCCACCGCTCGCCGGCGAACGTTGGGGGTGACCGGAGGGAGCGGTGGGCTTCTCCCTGGTCCGCGGAGCCGCTCCCCGTTTCAACTCCCCCACAGCTTCAGGCTGGTGAAGCGGGCGTCGTCGAATTCGCGCCCTTGCGCGAGGAAGAGGGAAAGACATGAAGCCCGAACCTTCCTTCCAGTCCCCCGGACCAGAACATGAGTCCTCCGCCGACGGGGCAGTGGACGTCGCTGGCCTGGAGAAGGTGCTGCATGAGCGCGTGCGGGGAGAAGTACGGTTCGACGCGGGCAGCCGAGGCGCCTATTCCACGGATGGCTCGAACTATCGGCAGGTCCCGATCGCTGTTGTCGTCCCTCGCGATCCCGAGGCGGGGCACGACGCGGTGAAGGTCTGCGCGGAGTTCGGCGCGCCGGTGTTGCCCCGGGGTGCAGGAACGAGCCTGGCCGGCCAGTGCACGAACGCCGCCGTGGTCATCGACTGGACGAAATACTGCGATCGACTGGTCTCCGTGGACGCCGGCCGAAGGACCTGCGTGATCGAACCCGGCATCGTGCTGGACGAACTGAACCGACAACTGTCCGGAGAAGGACTGAAGTTCGGCCCGAAGCCTTCCACCCACAGTCATTGTTCGCTGGGCGGGATGATCGGGAACAATTCCTGCGGCGCTTCGGCACAGGCGTACGGCAAGACCGTGGACAACGTGCGACGTCTGGAGATCCTGACCTACGACGGAACACGTTGCTGGGTCGGGCCCACCTCTCGAGAGGACTACGAGGCCATCGTCGCCGCCGGAGGCCGCCGCGGCGAACTCTACGCCGGGCTGCGCCGGGTGGTCGACGAACATCTGGCGGACATCCGCCATGGATTCCCGCGCCTTCCACGCAGGGTGTCAGGCTACAACCTCGACTCATTGCTGCCGGAGAACGGGTTCGACCTGGCACGCGCTCTCGTCGGGAGTGAGGGAACCCTCGTCACCGTCCTGCGAGCCGAGCTCGATCTGGTGCCCGTGCCGCCGTGCGAGGCGATGGTCGTGCTCGGCTACGACGACATCTGCGCGGCAGCCGACGACGTGCCGCGGTTGCTGGAATGCTGCGAGCCGGAGCTGCTGGAGGCGTTGGACGGACGGATGGCGCAGCTCATGCGCGAGGAGGGTTCCCATGTCGAGTCGTTGGACACCTTTCCGCAGGGAGAGAGTTGGCTTCTCGTCCAGTTCAGCGGGGAAGACCGGGACGGGGTGGACGCGCAGGCTCGAAACCTGCTCGACGCACTCGGCCGCCGCACCGACGACCCGACGGTCTCCCTTTCGGAGGACCCGGGGCGCGAACAGAAGATGCTCCGTGCGCGCGAGGCGGGGCTAGGGGTGACGGCACGCCCGCCCGACGGCCGGGAAACCTGGGAGGGGTGGGAGGACTCCGCCGTGCCGCCGGACCGGCTCGGTGACTATCTTCGCGACCTGAAAGCCCTGTTCGCGGAGTTCGACTACGACCACCCGGCCCTGTACGGTCACTTCGGCCAGGGGTGCGTGCACACGCGTATCCCGTTCGAGCTCACGCACGCCGCCGGGGTCGCGGCCTTCCGGGAGTTCCTGTTCCGCGCCGCCGACCTGGTCGTGTCCTACGGTGGGTCCCTTTCGGGAGAGCACGGCGACGGGCAGGCACGGGGCGAACTGCTGCACCGGATGTTCGACCGACCGCTCGTCGAGGCCTTCGGAGAGGTGAAGCGGCTCTTCGACCCGGGCAACAGAATGAACCCGGGGAAGGTCGTCGCGCCGTACCGGACGGACGAGAACCTCCGGCTCGGAGCACGGTGGCGTCCGGTCGGCCACACCACGCACTTCGGTTACCCGGACGACGGCGGGTCCTTCACCGAAGCGGTGAAGCGTTGCGTCGGGATCGGCAACTGCCGGACTCACACCGGCGGGGTGATGTGTCCGTCCTACCGGGCGACGGGTGAGGAGGAGCATTCCACGCGCGGCCGGGCGCGTCTGCTGTTCGAGATGCTGGGCGGGCACCGCGATTCGCCGGTGACCGACGGCTGGCGCTCCACCGAGGTGCGCGACGCGCTCGACCTGTGCCTTTCCTGCAAGGGCTGTAGATCTGACTGCCCCGTAGGTGTCGACATGGCCACCTACAAAGCCGAATTCCTTTCCCATCACTACGCACGGCGTCTGCGCCCCGCGGCCCACTACTCATTGGGATGGCTCCCCGTGTGGGCGCGACTGTCGCGCTTCGCTCCCCGTTCGGCGAACGCCCTGCTCCATGCCCCCGGCATCGCACGCGCCGGAAAACGACTCGCGGGAGTGGCCGCCGAACGGACGGCGCCGGTCTTTGCGCCGGAGTCCTTCCGTCAGTGGTGGGCCGCACGGGGCGTGACCGACCCCGGACCGGCCGACGACCGTGCCGTCGTTCTGTGGCCGGACACGTTCAGCAACTACTTCCACCCGGCCGTGGCGAAGGCGGCGGTGCGGGTGCTGGAGGATGCCGGCTTCCGGGTGGCTGTGCCGCCGCAGACTGTCTGCTGCGGCCTGACGTGGATCTCCACCGGCCAATTGGTCACTGCAAAAAGGGCGCTGCGCCGCACGGTCGACCTGTTGCGTCCGTGGATCGAGGCCGGCACGCCCGTCGTCGGTCTGGAGCCGTCGTGCGTCGCCGTGTTCCGTACCGACGCCCCGGAGCTCATGCCTCAGGACCTGGACGTCCAGCGGTTGTCCCGGCAGTTCCGCACCTTCGCGGAACTGTTGCTCGGCGACGTTCCGGCGAAGAACTGGCGACCGCCACGGCTTGCGCTGAACGCCGTTGTCCAGACGCATTGCCACCAGCACGCCGTGCTGAAGCACGAGGCGGACCGCGAACTGATGCGCCGTGCCGGAATCGACGCGGTCGTGCTGGACAAGGGCTGTTGCGGGCTCGCCGGGAACTTCGGCTTCGAGCGGGGGCACCATGGTCTTTCGGTGGCCATCGGCGAGCAGGGGGTCCTGCCCGCCGTACGGGCGGCTCCCCCCGGGGCGCTGGTCCTGGCGGACGGCTTCAGCTGTCGCACCCAGATCGAGGAAGGCGGCACCGGGCGTCGCGCGATGCACCTGGCCGAAGCCCTGGCCCTCGGTCTGGACGGTCACCTGCCTGCGAATCGGCCGGAGAAGCTCGCCGACCGGCCCGAGGCTTCGGCAAACGACGGCCGACGCATGACGGTCGCCGTCCTCGCAGCCATGGCGTCGGTGTGCGCGGGCGCATACACCGTGCTGCGGCGCCGCCGCATCCGGTCCCGGGCCCGAAGCTTGATCTGACCGATCCCGCCCGACGCCGTCACCGGCCCGGCAACCCTGGGCACGGCATCGGCGGCGGCCCGGCCATCGCAATCACACGGCACGAGAAGAGAGGAAACCGAGGCCGATGAAGGTGTCCGACTACGTTCTTCAGCGCCTGCGCGAGTGGGAGGTGGACCATGTCTTCGCCTACGCGGGTGACGGCATCAACGGTCTCCTCGCTGCCTGGGGACGCGCCGACAACAAACCCGAGTTCATCCAGGCCCGTCACGAGGAGATGGCGGCCTTCGAGGCGGTGGGATACGCCAAGTTCTCCGGCAGGGTGGGAGTGTGCGCGGCGACCTCCGGGCCCGGCGCCATCCACCTCCTGAACGGGCTGTACGACGCGAAGCTCGACCACGTTCCCGTGGTGGCTCTCGTGGGGCAGACGAACCGCAGCGCCATGGGAGGCTCCTACCAGCAGGAAGTCGATCTGCTGAGCCTGTACAAGGACGTGGCGTCCGAGTTCTGCGAGATGGTCACCGTGCCCGAGCAACTGCCCAACGTCATCGACCGGGCCTTTCGTACCGCGCACGCCGGACGCACGGTGACGGCGGTCATCATCCCCGCGGACGTCCAGGAGCTGGACTACACCCCGCCCACGCACGACTTCAAGATGGTGCCTTCCAGCCTGGGCCTGGCATCCGCGGCCCCGGTTCCTTCCGCCGAGGACGTCGCGCGGGCCGCCGACGTGCTGAACGCGGGCGAGAAGGTGGCCGTACTGATCGGCCAGGGCGCCCGGCACGCGCGGGCGGAGGTCGAGGAGCTCGCGGACGTGCTCGGTGCCGGGGTCGCCAAGGCTCTGCTGGGCAAGGACGTCCTCTCGGACGAACTGCCCTACGTGACCGGGGCCATCGGCCTGCTGGGCACCCGGCCGTCGTACGAGCTCATGCGGGACTGCGACACGCTGCTGGTCGTGGGATCCAGCTTCCCCTACACGCAGTTCCTTCCCGAACTGGACCAGGCGCGCGCGGTGCAGATCGACATCGATCCGCACATGATCGGGCTCAGGTACCCGTTCGAGGTGAACCTGGTCGGTGACGCGAGGGAGACGATCAGGGAGTTGCTGCCGAGGCTGGAGCGGAAGAAGCACGGGGCCTGGCGCAAGAAGATCGAGAAGGACACCGCACGGTGGTGGGAAGTCATGCAACGTCGTGCGGCCGTGGAGGCCGACCCGGTCAATCCGGAGTACGTCGTGCACGCGCTCGACGCGCTGCTGCCGGACGACCTCATGCTGGCTGCCGACTCCGGTTCCGGAGCCAACTGGTACGCGCGGCATCTGCGTCTGCGCGGCCGGATGCGCGGCTCGCTCTCGGGAACCCTCGCCACCATGGGCCCCGGTGTGCCCTACGTGATCGGCGCGAAGTTCGCTCATCCCGACCGGCCCGCGCTGGCACTCGTCGGCGATGGCGCCATGCAGATGAACGGCATGGCAGAACTCATCACCGTCGCCAAGTACTGGCCGCAGTGGCAGGATCCACGCCTGATCGTCGCGGTGCTCAACAACCAGGACCTGAACCAGGTCACCTGGGAGATGCGCGCCATGTCCGGCGCTCCGCAGTTCCTTCCCTCCCAGTCCCTGCCCGACGTCCCCTATGGCGATTTCGCGCGCTCGATCGGTCTCGGTGGCGTGCGGGTGGAAAAGCCCGGCCAGGTCGAGGACGCCTGGCGGCGGGCGCTGTCCGCCGACCGGCCGTTCGTCATCGACTTCGTCACCGACCCGGCCGTCCCGCCGATACCTCCGCACGCCACCCGGGAGCAGGCCGAAGCAGTCGTCTCCGCCGTCGCCAAGGGCGACAGCGATCGCAGCGCAATGGTCAGACAGGGGCTCAAGGCGAAGGTGCAGGAGATGCTGCCCGGGCACCGCAGGCGTGACGGCTCCTCGGGCGGGCGGGGGACCTGAATGAACGCGATTCGGGTGGGCAGCGAGCCGCTGATACATGCCGTCGAGGCCACGGCCTACACCGTCCCGACGGACGCTCCGGAGGCGGACGGCACGCTGGCGTGGGATGCGACCACTCTGGTGCTCGTGCGGGTGCGCTCCGGCGAGACGACGGGGCTCGGCTACACCTACGGGGCGCCCGCCGCCGTCGGTGTCGTCCAGGAACTGCTGGCCGGGGCCGTGAACGGCCTGCGGGCCTGGGATCCCCCTGGCGCGAACGAGGCGATGAGACGCGCGGTGCGTAACGCGGGATTCCCGGGGCTGGTCGCAGGCGCCGTCTCGGCCGTCGACATCGCCCTGTGGGACCTCAAGGCACGACTGCTGGGGCTCCCTCTCGTGGATCTGCTCGGCGCGGTCGCGCGCGATGTGCCCGTGTACGGCAGCGGCGGCTTCACCACCTACACCGCAGCACAGCAGGACCGTCAACTGCACGACTGGGTCCAGGGATTGAGCATCCCCAGAGTCAAGATCAAAATTGGTGAGTCGTGGGGACGCTACGAACAGCGGGACCGAGCACGCGTCACCGCGGCACGCGCGAGCGTCGGCGACGCCGCGGAACTCTACGTGGACGCCAACGGCGCCTACACCCGCAAGCAGGCGATCAGAATGGCCCGGTTCCTCGCCGGCGAGGGAGTGACCTGGTTCGAGGAGCCGGTCTCCTCCGACGACCTGACAGGGCTGGCCCAGGTCCGGGCCGCGGCGGCTCCCGACATCGCCGCCGGGGAATACGGCTGCACGCTGCCATATTTCCGCAGGATGATCGATGCGGGCGCGGTCGACTGTCTCCAGGCGGACGCGACCCGGTGCGGCGGGATCACCGGATGGCTGCGAACGGCCGCCCTGACCGAAGCCGCCGGTCTGCAGATCTCCGCGCACTGCGCACCCCACGTCCACGCCCACGCGGCCGCTGCGGTACCCAATCTCCGCCATCTGGAGTGGTTCCACGACCATGTCCGTATCGAGGAGCATCTCTTCGACGGCGCGCTGTCCCCTGAGGGAGGAACGGTCCGCCCGGGCCGGGGAGACCGCATGGGTCTGGGCCTGGAACTGCGGGAGGAGACCGCCGAGCGCTACCGCGTCCGATGCTGATCCCCGTCCGTCCGGTTTCACGGTCATCGCGGCCGCCTCGGGCCGGTCACGATGTGGCGGCCGTCCGACGACTCGCTACGCGGCAGAACCGGTCCGTCGCCTACTCGTGCGGGCCCACAGGACCACTCCGCCGGCGGCGAGCGCGGCGGCGGACCAGGCCGACCGTGCATGCCGGGACAACCACGCCTGCGCGGAGCGTCCGCGGGCCCTGTCGTCGAATACGCCGTGGGCACCGTAGTCGCGTGCGGCTTCGCCTTCGCCGTCGAGCGGCTGCCAGAGATTGTGCGGCCGGTGGGCCGGGACGAGCCCGCCGGTCTGTTGCGAGTCGTAGCCAGTGCGGGCGAGATAGCGGTCCAACAGCCCGGCAGCCGCCTTTTCGGCCAGGATGGTCACCACGGTCGACGCCCCCACGTAGTACTGCTTGCGTCGTGGGTGGTCCGCGGCGTGCACTACGGCGCGGGCCACCACCTCCGGCTGGTAGACGGGAGGAACCGGCTGCGGGTGTCGGGGCAGGCGCGAGAGGCTCCATGAGAATTGCGGCGTGTTGACTGCCGGCAGTTGCACCACTGTGATCCGTACGCGGCTCTTCTCGTGCAGGAGTTCGGTCCGGATCGAAGACGTGAAGCCGTTCACGGCGTGTTTGGCTCCGCAGTACGCGGACTGGAGCGGGATGGAACGCGCCCCCAGTGCCGAGCCCACCTGCACGATCGTGCCGCTGTCTCGGGGCATCATCCGCGACAATGCCTCGCGCGTTCCGTTGACATACCCGAGATAGCTGACCTCCGTAACGCGACGGAACTCCTCCGGGCTGATCTCGGTGAATGGCGCGAACACGGATGTGAAGGCCACGTTGAACCACACATCGACGGGGCCGAGAACTCTCTCGACCTGCTCGGCCGCGGCGCGCACGGCGGCGTGATCGGCCATGTCCGCAGGAACCACGAGCACCTCGGCCCCCATCTCCCGCAGTTCCTCCGCAGCGGCCCGCAGCCCCGTCAGTCCTCGCGCCACAAGTCCGACCCGGTCGCCCCTGCGCGCACACTCGCGAGCGACAGCTCGCCCGACACCGGCGCTCGCGCCCGTGACGACAACCGTTCGGGGCATGGTGGCAGCCTTTCTTCAGGACGGCAGTACGCGCCGGAACGGATCTCCTGCACGGCGAGGCCGTCATCAGGCTGCGCCCCCGGCCGCCTGCGTGGGAAGGCCTCATCCGAACGCGCCGCACCGTCCGCGACGCAATGCGATTCGACTACCCGACTACCCGTTCCCTTCCTCCCGTCCCCGTCAAAGCCGCAGAACGTACCGCAATGGCCGATGTGGCGCCCATCATGCGACGCGATCGTCCTGGGCCCGCGGTTGCAGCATCCGCGACCCGGGTGGCCTCGCCCGTCGGGTCGTCGGAGGGGTTCGTCCTGCTCGACGCCATAGTGCGAGACGATCGCCAGCACTTTTCGCACGCTCACACCGTTGTCGGGCATTTTTCGGCCCTTCGAGGAGAGTGGCCGCGCGGGAAGAGCCTCTTCAACAGGGCTTCTCATGGGACACCGCTCCAGCATGCCGTGCGGCGGGCGACGGGCGAACGTGAGAGGGGCCGAGTTGATTTCGGTGGATGCTTGAAGGAGGGCCTCGCCTGCGAGCGGAGGTATGGCGTCGTGCGGACGGTAGGCGTCGAGGAAGAGCTCCTTCTTGTGGACGCAGAGAAGGGCGAGCCGCAAGCCCGGTCGACGGCGGTGCTGGCCAGGGCGGACAGAGAGGCTCTGGGGGACTCGGCCTTCGAACCTGAACTTCACAGCCAGCAACTGGAGTTCGCCACCAAGCCACAGAGCTCGATGCGGGACTTGGCGGCTGAAATCGTACGTTCTCGTGCGGAGGCCGCCGAACACGCCGCGGAGTCGGGCGTAGCTGTGGCTGCACTGGCCACATCGCCGCTGCCCGTCAGCCCGTCGATCGGCTCGGGCGAACGGTACCAATGGCTGGAACAGAGGTTCGGTCTGACCGTACAGGAGCAACTGACCTGCGGATGCCACGTTCACGTTGCCGTGGCCTCGGACGACGAAGGTGTCGGGGTGCTGGATCGGGCGAGGCCGTGGCTGGCCGTGCTGCTGGCCCTGAGTGCGAACTCGCCCTTCTGGCAGGGCCGCGACAGTTCGTACAACAGCTACCGGAGCAGGGTCTGGGACCGCTGGCCGTCCGCGGGACCGGTGGAGGCATTCGGGAGCGCCGAGCGTTACCACACGCACGTGCGAGAGCTGCTCGACACGGGCGTCCTTCGTGACGAGGGGATGGTCTACTTCGATGCGCGTCTCTCGCACCGATTTCCGACGGTCGAGGTCAGAGTGACGGATGTCTGCCTCGACCCTGCGGACTCCGTTCTGCTCGCCTCCCTGGCCCGCGGCCTGGTCGAGACGGCGGCCCGCGAGTGGCAGGCGGGCGAACCCCCCGCCGGGTTCGGCGCGGGGCTTCTGCGGATGGCCGCCTGGCAGGCCAGCCGGTGGGGACTGGAGGGCCGTCTGCTGCACCCCCGCACGATGCGTCCCCGGCCGGCCCCGGAAGTGGTGGACGCTCTGCTGCAGCATGTTCGCGACGCACTCGAGGACTACGGAGACTTGCACTCGGTCGAAGGCGCGCTGAGGTCCCTCACCGAGCGAGGGACGGGTGCCCGGAGGCAGCGCGAGCTACTGCGCCGTACGGGCAGTCTGCGTGCCACTGTGCGCGAATGCGTTCACATCACTCGTGGATAGAAAGGGTGCGGGCGCCACCGCGCTGCGCGCGCACGTACCGTGGCGCCAGTTCGGTCACCACTGCCTGGTCGGGGCGCTGTTCGGCCGGCTCGAAGTGTTGGTGGTGGGTCTGCTGGGGGCCGGGATGACCGCGTCGCTGACCTTTGTGCGTCTCGGGTACTCCACACAGGCGGGGTACATCGCGGTTGGTGAGCCGACGATGGTCTGGGCAGGGCCGAACCCAGGGCTTCGGCGTAGTCGCGTGACGCCCGGTTCGTGGCGATCTGGCGACTCAGCAACACGCGCTTAGAACCAATAGAAGCGCCTTCACGACGCAGCCGCAGAGGACTATCACCTCCTCCGCGCCCTCGAGCGTCAACCGAGCTCTGGTGGTGCAGAGGGCGTCGAGGGCGACGAACAGCGGCATGCGTGAAAGGGGTGCGGCAGCGATCGCGGTGACTTGGCCCAGGGTCCGGCGCCGCCCCGGTCATGGCTGAAGACCTACTTCCCGTCTCTGTCTTGCGGTCTCGACCATGGCGACGTGTCCTTATCCAATGCCGCCACTTCCGTGCTCTCTCAGTCGAACAGTGGTCTCAGCCGGCCCGATCGCTTCGCCTGGTTCATCGATGCGGTGCGTGAGGGAATCGCTCCCTTCGCGTTGTCCAGCCCCTACTCCGGGGACTTCACCGCGCGGGTGGTGAGCGCCGATCTCGGCGCCGCCCAGTTGGCGACCTTCTCCTTCCCAGCTCTCGACGCAGTACGCACCGCCCGCCACATCCGGCGCGGTGACCCCGAGACCTACATGCTGGGGCTTATCCAGCGTGCTCCCATGCAGGTGGCCCAGAAATGCGAGACAGTGGCCGTTCGGGCGGGTGAGCTGGTGCTGTTCGACACCTCCTACCCCCTGGAGGCAGTGTTTCCGGACCCTGGGCACCGCGTTGTAGTCACGATCCTGCGACTGCCGAGAGCGTCGATGCCGTTTCCCGGCGACCAGGTTGACCGGCTGCTCGCCCAGCCGCTGTCCACGCGCAGTGCCACGGGTTCTCTCCTGCGGCACCTCATGGGATCCGCGCTCGGGCAGGTCGCGGACCAGTCGCAGGCGGAGAACCAGCGCCTGGGCACAATCGCCGTCGACCTGGCAACCGCTTTCCTCGCCGGCCACATCGACGTCAGTGGCCTCCTCCCAACCGAGACGAGGCGCCGAGCCCTCGTCGCGAGAATCGGAGCGTTCATCGAGGCGAACCTCGGCGACCCGGGGCTCACCCCGGCCGCCATCGCCTCACAACACCACATCTCGGTCCGCACCCTGCACCAACTGTTCAGCGCCGAGCCCGAAGGCGTCATGGCGACCGTGCGGCGCCGACGACTGGAACGCTGCCGGCAAGCCCTCGCCACACCCTCCCTGCGCAAGCAGCCCATCGGCGTGATCGCCGCCCGATGGGGATTCTCCAGCCCGGGCGAGTTCAGCCGAGTGTTCAAGAGAACCTACGGCGAGACACCCCGGCAGTTCCGGGACGGCACGGCCGCAGCACGTTCTCCGCGCTGAATGCACATCCGCTCCGCACCCGTCGCCAACTCCACGAAAACACGGCACACCACGATGGGTGCGTGGCACCGGGGGGACAGAACAGACCCTGACACCTGTGGTATCCAGGAGAATTCGGGAGGCGAGATGACAGGTCAAGGACAGGCGCCCAGTGGGGGCGGCAGTTCGTTCAGCCGCGGGACGGGTCAGGGCTGTGGCTTCTGCATGGGTGTTCTACTGGCTTTGATCATCCTCATAGTGATCATACTGGTTGGCGGCTATTCTGCGTTGTCCGGGAGCTGAACGCCACGGTCTGACACAACGCGCAACCCAGACAACCCGCACTGCGGTCACTGAGCTGTTTTCATCCTGAGTAGCTGCAGGTCAGGAGGGTGTGGACGGCCTGGACGATGGTCCTGATGCGGCGGGTGGAGCATCTGACTCGCCGGAGGATTCGCCAGGACTTCAACTGTGCGAAGGCGCGTTCGCCCGGGACTCTGAGTCGGGCGTCGTCGCGGTTGAACTGCTGGTAGTGCTCGGGCTGTTCGCGGTAGCGGTGGTACGGGGTGCGGACGGTTGCGCCGGCGCCCTGGTAGGCGCGGCCCGCGAGTACGAGGATCTGTCTCGTGAGGCAGGCCTGGACGATGCCGTGGGCCCGAGCGGCGGTCAGGTCGTGGGTGCGGCCCGGTGTCGCTCGGGAGAACCAGAGCGGTGTGCCGCCGGGGCGTGCGATGACCTGCACGTTCATGCCGTGCTGCTTGTGCTTCTGCGATTAGTACGGCGTCCGCCTTGATGCGGTCGGTGGGGATGAGGGTGCCGTCGACAAGGACGAAGTCGCCCTCGCCCAGACCGGTCAGGGCCTCGTGCAGGCCCGGCGCCCAGGCGGCGGGCACCTCGATCGTCTCGTCGACGTAGCGCCAGGCCGCCGTGGTCGAGACGCCGAACCCGGCCGCAAGCTGCGCGAACGTCTCGTTCTTCCGGAACGAGAAGTGCCTGCTTGAAGCAGCCGAGCCGTCGCCAGGGCGAGTTCAGTTCACGCCTTCGGGCGTAGATGAGCCAGGAGACGTGCTCGACGAGCTCGTACGGGACGTCGAGCATGGAAGGATACGGAACCAACAGGGCCCCTCGGTCGCCGGTGTGATGAGTGAGATCACCACGCCAACGACGAGAGGCTCTGCCGCGTCACCGCCCTCACTGACCAGCCCGTTTCACCCCTGCACCGCAGGATGAAAACGGTTCAGTAAGGCTTGCGCTATTCACTCATTAGAGTGAAGGTGGGGCGCCGGCCCGCGAGGCCGGGCCACAGCGATGCTCGACGGAATGAGGGTGCATCCGGAGTCGCAACGGGCCTGCATCCAGGCCTGGTTGCCATCTCCCCCCAGACGGATGCGGCCCGGAGCCTCACAGGCTTCGCAGGTGTGCTCGGATTCGGTCTCGGCGGCTTCGGTCAGGGCGGCAGCCCGGTCGGCGAATTCGCCGTCGAACTCGCCGTCCTGGAAGCGGTCGCAGACCGTTATGCGCAGGCCGCCGAACTTCACGCTGAACGCTTCGATGCGGTAGTCGGCGTCGAGCGTGATCAGGTCCTGGTGGAGCTGTTCGAGCAGGGCGGCCCAGCCGGGCCCGACGGTCGGGGTCCAGGCGGGGATCTGCCGCTCGGCGGGGCGGGGGAGGCCCGTCGTCATGCAGGCCATGGTGCCCGCGGGGTCTGATCAATCGGCGGCGGGTGGCCAAACCGTCTGTCCCTGCCGCACAGGGCAGCGGGGACAGACGGCGGGCAGCGAAGGCGCGCAGTTCACCAGCTGATGGTCAGGCGGTTCACGGTACCGGAACAGTGCTGACGCTGGGGGGCACAACGGCACTGAGGTGCCCCAACAGAGCCAGCGCGCCCGGACAGGACGGGATTGTTGCGGCGCCCAGCCTACGGCACGTACACCACGTTCGGATCAGTGCTGGCCGGCGAGGGACCGGTGCGCGGGTCGTGGCTGGGCTTGGCCGCGGTGAGCTGGGCCTGGGTCAGGCGAGTGCCGGTGGGTGAGGCATCGCGGACGAGGCCCTGACGGATCGCCTCCTTCGCGCTGATCTTCGGCGCGGGGGCGGGCTTGGACGCGGCGAGGGTCGGCGCGGCCAGCCAGTGGTTGCCGGACGGGGCCCAACCACCTCGCCACTGAGAGCCGTCCCAGGCGAAGGCCCCCGCGTTGGTGGCGTACCAGCGGTCGCCGCAGGCGAGGTTGGGCCGTAGGTACCATCGCGGATCCCAGGCCTTACTTGTGTTGTAATTCCAACCAGTGAGCAGGTTGTTGCAGCGGAACCAGACGTTCGAAGGCGCGTCGTAGGCCAGGACTTCGAACTGGACCGCGATGTTTCCGGCGGGCAGCTCGTTGGGCGTCTTGCACCAGCCTTCGTAGTATCCCCACACCTCGATCCCGCCGACGGAGTACCCGCGATTATCGTAGCCGTTGGAGATTTCGGCGTAGGTCTTAGTGCAGAGGCCGGCGCTCTGGTAGCGCCACGGCTTTTCGTACACGACGTGGGCGTTCGCGGAGCCGGTGAAACCGAGCAGTATGGTGCTGGCTGCCATGGCGGCTGTGAGGGCGCGGGCGAGCGATCTTGGCTTCAAGCTACTTTTCCCTTGGAGTCGGTGGTACCGCCTTCGGACGGGCGCCCGCTGTGCGCTCAGCGGTTGCCCGAGACGGTGTGACAGTGGCCGTTTCGGGTCGGCGCCTCGCATGGCGCCGGGGCCACGTGCTCCCCGTTCCCTCACAGAGTGGCGCGCTGTACTGGCTACGAATTGGCAATGCGTGCGGCGTTATTTGTTACTCAGCGCCTGACGCTGAAGCTTCCCGGCCGTCAATACTGCCGGGCATCACGAACCGGTCGTCGATACCGTTGCATCTGTCCTGGGCCTTGGGCAGGACTTCGGCGTAGTCGCGTGACGCCCGGTTCGTGGCGATCTGGCGACTCAGCAACACGCACGGACCGTGACAGCACGGCTTCCAAGATCATGGAGTTCTCTACGCCCCGTGATCCGAGTGGAAGATCGTGCCTGCCGACGCATCATCGCTGATCCCGCCTGCCCTTGACCAACTGCGCGAGAAGCCGCGGGTCGGATCGGAGGAAGTTCCGGGCCTGCTGGAGCGGCTGGCCGAGGTGCCGGACCCGCGTGATCCGCGCGGGGTGCGCCACCGCCTGGCCGTCGTGCTCGCACTCACCGCGTGCGCGGTGCTGGCCGGAGCGACCTCGCTGCTGGCCGTCGGCGAGTGGATCGCCGATGCCCCTGGACATGTGCTGGAGAAGGTCGGCGCCCATCCCGACCCGCTTGCGCCCAGGCGGGCCCTGCCCGCCGAGACCACGGTCCGCCGACTACTGGCCCGCATCGACGGCGATGCGCTGGACAGAGCGGTCGGGAGCTGGCTCGCGGACCGCCGGCCGAAGACGACCGGAGCCACCAGGCTGCGCGGTCTGGCCGTGGACGGCAAGAGCCTGCGCGGCGCGGCCAGGGCGAACGACCGGAAGATCCATCTGCTCGCCGCGCTGGAGCACACCACCAACCTGGTCCTGGCCCAGTTGGACGTCGGCGAGAAGACCAACGAGATCACGTGCTTCCAGCCACTGCTGGACACCGTCGCCGACCTGGCAGGCGTCGTTGTCACCAGCGACGCCATGCACACCCAGCGCGAGCACGCCGAGTACCTCCTCGGCCGCGCGGCACACTACATCGTGATCGTCAAGGGCAATCAGAAGAAGCTCCGCAGACAGCTGAAGTCCCTTCCCTGGAAGGACATCCCGCTCCAGGGCCGCACCAAGGGCGTCGGCCACGGACGCTCGGAGATCCGCCGGGTCAAAGTCGCCACCGTGAACAACCTCCTCTTCCCCGGAGCCCGACAGGCCGTCCAGATCAAGCGCCGCCGCACCGACCGCAAGACCGGCAGGACCACCGTCAAGACGGTCTACGCCGTCACCAGCCTCACCGCCGAACAGGCCACGCCGTCCCAGCTCGCCCGGCTCGTCCGCGACCACTGGACGGTCGAGGCCCTGCACCACGTACGCGACACCACCTTCGCCGAGGACGCCTCACAAGTACGGACCGGCAACACGCCCCGCGCGATGGCCACCTGGCGCAACCTCGCCATCGGAGCCCTCCGGACAGCCGGAGCGAAGAACATCGCGGCCGGTCTCCGGCACAACGCCCGCGATCCCCGTCGTCCCCTCGCACTCCTCGGTCTCAACTGATCACAAACCGGTCGTCACGCGACTACGCCGAAGCCCTGGGGCCGAACCCTCCACGGTGGATGCGCCAACTCCGTTGATTCCACGCTGTTTTCATGATTGGGCATCGTCTCGAGACCGTGAAACGGCCGACGACATCAACGGCAAGGTCCTGCCCTGCTGCTGGTTGAGGGAGCGAAGATTCGACCGGCTGGTCCGAAACCGTCGGCTGGCCCGCGACTACGAACGGCTGACCGCGACATCCGAAGCGTGATCAAGCCTCTCTTCTTCATCATCCTCGTAGTCGGCGCCCTGCTCGTGCTCGTCCTCGGGCTCCTCGCCTTCTGCGTCCTCCTGCTGCTCAGCGGGCTCTTCTTCCAGGGCGTCTTCGTGAGACACGACGACTTCACCGTCCCTGATTTCGCCGCGCCAGCCCTCGGGCTCTTCCTGGGAAAGGGTGACGTACCGCTGAAAGTGCTTGAAGTCGAGTCGCATTCGGCGACCTTGGGCGCGCCACAGGTTGCCGGTCTTCTCGAAGAACCCGGACGGGAAGTACTCCACGACCAGGACGATTCGAGTCAGGCTGGGTGCCAGCTCATGGAAGCTAACCGCACCACGAGTAGTGCCCTTGCCTCCCTCGGATGTCCAGACGATGCGATCGTCGGGAATCTGTTCCTGGACAGTCGCTTTGAAGCTGCGTGAGGAAGGGCCGACTTTGACCTTCCAGTCACTCGCCAACTCGTCGTTCTTCGAGACGTCGCGAACACCCTTCGCGAAGCTGCTGAACTGGTCGTACTGCGTCCAGTGGTCGTACGCGACACGCAGCGGCACTCCCACATCGAGAACCTCGATGATGTTCATGACCTTGCCGCCGCTCGACTTGCGTTTCCCCTTTCCGCCGCCGAACGCTTCTTTGACCTTCCCCACGATGTTGTCCTTGACGCCCTTTGCTTTCTCCCCGACGAACGCCTTCAGCGGGGAGTCGCCCTGGAGGATGCGGAGGCCGATTGCGGGAAGCGATCCGCTCTCGGCCACATCGGTGAGCTGCTCCGTGACGTTGGTCAGTTTGTCGCCCGCCTTCTCGGCGAGTCTCTCCACTTGCGCAGTGAGGAAGTTGGACAGCTCTTCGCGAAGCCGATCCGCACCTGACTCTTCCACTGCGGGCTGGTCACTTTCCGTCCTGGTCATGATTGGCTACCTCCGACGATCGACTCGCTTGGATGCTGCTCGCTTCGACGACGTCGTCTTCCGGGCCGCGTTCTTCTTCGCCGGAGCCGCCTTCCGAGCCCCAGTCTTCTTCGCCGTCCGAGACTTCCCTCCCTGGGCAGAATCGGCCTTCTTGCGTGCCGCGCCCCCTCTGGGTTCCCTTCTGGGCTGGGCTGATGCTTCCGGCTCTTCCTCTTCCTCGTATTCCTCTTCCGGCTCCTCCTCTTCCTCTTCCGCGTACTCCGCTCCTTCCTCTTCCGGCTCGTACTCGTCCGCGTCCTCCTCTTCCTCCTCCGCGTCCTGCTTCTTCTCGCCGAGCCGGGCCGTACGGTCGCCAAGGGCGTCGGCCAGCGAACTCATGCCGCGGTCGGCGGCCGCCGAGACTGCCTTTCGGCCCGCGTCGAGCACTTCCCCTTTCAGCTGCTCCTGCAGATCGGCGACCTGGGGAATCTCGCCTAGCCTGCGCATCCCTTCGGCGGCCAGCTGTCGGGGTTCAAGGCCGAATCGTCTGCCTGCCAGATAGGTCGCAATGGTCAGTGCCAGCCGGCCCTTCTTCGTCCGGCCCAGCACATAGCCGCCCACCACTGCGGCCGCGAGGGTCACCTTGGCTGTGTCATCCATGAGTGCGTCACCTTCGATCGTTCGGCTCGGGGGCCGACCGCTGCAGCATCCAGCCGGGCGAGCAGCCTTTCGTCTTCTCGTTTGAGCTCCTCCAGGCTGGTGTCTCCGTCTTCAAGTTCCCCGTTCAGTACGGCCGGCTGGGCACGGAGCACTCCGGGGTCGTGCAGCTCACGCTCGGTAGCGCCATTGAGCTTTTCCGCCACCCAGATCACACCGCGGACCGGTGCGACGGGGAGGGCGAGCAGCGCCATGTCAGACTTCGGCGGCCCGAACATGAGTGCCTTCAGCGGCACCGAAGCCGTAGCAGGGCAGCGGGCCCGCGAGACGCAGTTCGACGCGTTCGCGGTGCGCGTCGGCAATTCGCTCCGCCACGCTTCGGAAGTTGTCGCTGTCGCCGCGGTTGACAGGGAAGGACACACTGAGCACGCATTCCTGGATGTCCGGTCCGGTGGCCACCACTCGGGACATGGGTGTGAGTTCGCGGAGAACTCGTCGCCCGGCTTCGGCGGCCCTGCTCTCAAGACCAGCCGCCACGGCTTCGCCCAGCCGGAAGCTGGCTTCACAACGCGGACGTCGTCGTGCTTCCTCCAGCGGCCGGCGCCTGCGGCAACCTGCCCGTGCCGGATCGTCCGCAGAGGGGCAGCCGGGTTGCCCACGCCGCCGACATTCCTCGGCACCGGCCGCAGGCATGGGTGGTCGTCCTTCTGACAGTTGGGCAAACCTGCATCACTCATGAGATGGTCGATCAGCCCATGCAGGCTCCGGCAGGCAGCACGGGCACCATGCTGTGCTCCACGCGCGAATGGCATGCGGCGAGCGGCTGTCGTCAAGGATTTCCCGGCGCGCGGCCGACGTTCTTCTGCCATGAATTCAAGTCTGATCGGTATTGGGCGCCTCGCACCTTGAGCGGAGCCAGCGGGCGCTCCTGCCGGAGTGCGCCGTCGTGCGGTGATCGATGTTTTGGCGAAGAAATGGACGACGGTGCACGCGCGCAACGTTTTCATGGCTGTGGAGTCCAGGCACAAGTCACAGTGCCGGCCGGGTGCACGGCACCCACCCAGGGCAAGGACGGGGACGCTGTGTACAACTGCGGCGCGCGACGTTGCTCCCAGGAGCACCACTCTCACCGCCGCCTGAATGAGCGGAACGAGTCAGAGACCCGGCATACCGATTCGCTGCCCACCGGGGCATCGGCAAGTAGACGAATTGTTGGAGCAGGCACTCTCGGCCTGTCGTTCACCCCGCGTCCCGGGGCATTCCTTCGACGACTTCCGCAAGTCGCCGCAGCATGCTGCGGTGCCGGAACTGCGCGAAGGATTCGAGAACTGTGTTGTGGAGACTCCCTCCCAGTCCGCGCAGCGGATGCTCGTCGAGAATGACCAAGGTCTTTTCGCCCCACGGCCGGACGTCGATCGCAATGCGCGCCGTACCCAACGGCCCCCCGTGCGCTTCGAGTTCCAGTGCACGCGGCGCGTCCAGGCGACGGACCGTCGTGTGTCCGCGAAACTCCTTCGGCCCCAGACGCACCGTGTATTCGATCGACGATCCGAGCTCCGGCCAACGTCCTTTGCCGGGGGCGGAGTCGCACGTCCCCACCACCCAGTCCGCATACCGACTCTCGTCCTCCAGTACCGCCCAGAGGACGTCCGGTTCCCGCGCGACGAGCTGATGACGTACAGCCATGTGTGCTCCCATCCGGGACGCTGAATTCCCGACCCTGGCAGCGACTTGCGGACCGACACCATATCCACGCAGAGCACAAGACACCCGAGCAGCCTGAGATCTGCTGGACATCTCAATGGCCGCGTGCAAGGGGGCCGGAACAAACAGCCCTACCAGTAATGCCGTCGACCGCCCACTGCATGCCCGACCGCACCCAGGATCCAGAGAACGATGCCGATCGCGACGAGCACGATACCAATCGTCCACAGGATCGATATGCCGGCCAGCAGGCCGATGACCAGCAGAATGACGCCGAGGATGATCATGGCGTCCTCCGTTCTCGCAGCTCTTCTCAGTATGCGCCTCACGCATACACACGGCGACGCAGGCCAGGCGATGGCCACAGGGGATCCAACAGCACGGCTGGTCGCGGACGTGGCCGAAACCCGTCAGCAGGACAATCTCAGTGCGCACCGCTGCTTCCACGCCAGCGCATATGCGCCCGAGCCCCACCCCAAGGAAAGAGTCCAGAAGTCATTGGAAACCATTGCTCGACCACCACCGGCCACCAACACCGGTCTGAAACTCGACAAGGTGTCGGTGTCGGTGTCAGACGGCATCGGCATCACCGTCACCGATGCCCAGATCGACGCCCAGGCCGGAGCCGTGCGGGGTGCCGCGGCGGGCGATCTCGGGCGTGATCCCACGTGCTCGGATGAGGCGCCGGTAATTGTCGAATTCGTAGCCGCGGTCGGCGAACAGCCGCCAGGGCCGCTGACGAGGCCGGCCACGCAGGCCACGTTCCCAACCACCAAGCCAATACACCGAGCTCATTCTGAAACGACCAGTAGTACTCCAACGGTAGATCGTGATCTTGCTGGGGGGCGTGTGGTCGAGAGTGCTCCAGTTGGTTGTGGCCGCGCTTCCGTGTTGACTACGACGTTCGATGTGGAGCGCTGACGGCAGAAGCCGTGGGTTTACGGGACATGGATCGAGAGAAGCATCCTGGACAACCTCGGGTTGGAATCGTGCCGACCGCGGGCGCGCGGCCGGATCGAGCCTCCGACGTCCACTGCTGCGTGGAGGCCAGACCCGCGCGGCACCGGCCGTCCTCTATCCGAGCGTGAGCATCGCCTCGGTGACCTCGCCGACCGCCGCATCGGGGATCGCAGTGGCGGCCTCCTTGAGGACGAGCAGCCGTGCCCCGGGGATCTCGCGCGCGATCGCCTCGCCGTTGCCGACGGGGAAGAACCGGTCGCGGCGGCCGTGGACGACGAGCGTGGGGACCTCGATCTCGGGCAGGCGCTCGCGCCAGCGGGGTTTGCAGTCGAGCCTGGAAAACACCATGCCCATTTGGTTGGCCATCTGGACCGGGGGTGCCGTGCCGGGCGTGCGGTCCCAGATGCGCGCAGCGATTGCGCGCGCGGCGACGGGCTCGTCGCCGAGGATCTCCGCGCCGGCGGCGGCGAACTCCGCAACCGCCTCGCGGTCGGTCCAATCGGGCATCGGACGTGCGAACAGCCGGCTCATCGTCGCCTCGTCATGGTCGGGGAGGTCATCGTCGGGCGGGCCGGGGGCAACCGCGCGGGTGCCGACCAGGGTGAGCGCCGAGAACGCGCTCGGATGGTCGAGCACGGCCACCTGGGCGACCATCCCGCCGACGCCGATCCCCGCGAGGTGCGCAGGCCCCCCGCCGAGCGCGTCAGCAAGGGCCGCCGCGTCGGCGGCGAGGCCGCGCAGGGTGTAGGCGGGCGCCTCCGGATCCGTTGTCGACTCCCCGCTGTCGCGCAGGTCGTAGCGCACCACACGGCGCCCGCCGGCGGCGAGGCGCTCGCACAGCGCGTCGGGCCAGGAGAGCATCGTCGTCCCGCCCGCGAGCAGGACGAGTGGCGCGTCATCGTCACCGAACGACTCGATGCCCAAGGCGATCCCATTGGCGTTGACAGTGGTCATCGGATCACCGGAAGACGTCGTAGGTCAGGTGCGTCGCGGTCGATGTCGAGAATACGCTCCGCTGCACCAGCGTGCGCGGCGCTTCGCCGGTGAACAGTGGTGTCCCGGCGCGCAGCACGATGGGCGCGAGGTGCAGCGTCAGCGCGTCGACCAGCCCGGCGTCGAGCGCCGAGCCGACCGTGGCGCCGCCGCCCATGAGGATGACGTCGAGGTCCTTGCCGCTGTCCGACGACGACGCCTCGGCTCGCTCGCGCGCGGCGGTGACGGCGTCGGGCAGACCGGTGGTGACGAACGTCCAGTCGAGGTTGGTTGTCCGCACCGACTCTGGCGGCGAGCTCGTCACGACGACGAACGCGGGCTTGCCGACCTCGCCGGCGCCGTAGCCGGACGTGTCGTCCCAGCCTTTCGGCCCGTCGACAACGTCGAAGAGGTGGCGGCCGAGGACGACGGCGCCCGAGCGGGCGGTCCCCTCGCGCAGGACCCGGCGGTCGTCGGGGTCGTCGGAAAACGCCCACGTGTGCAGGGCCTCGCCGCCTGTGCCCAGACCGTTGTCCGGGCTGGGGTCGGGCCCGGTGACGAAGCCGTCGAGAGAGACCGAAATATCAGCGATAATTTGAGTCATGCCAGGGCAGACCTGATCCGCCGTCCAAACTCATCGCTCACGCGTGAAGCGTGTGGCGGATGCGAACTCGATAGCACGACGCGCGAGGCGGCACGTCGGACGTACAGCGGACGATCGCCCCCGAGTACCTCAGAGGCGCATGTGCACAAGTCAAAGGGTATGGCCTCTTTGGTGCTCGGAATGGCCGGGTGAAGGGTTGTGGCCGCGCTTCCGTGATGACTACGACGTTCGACGTGGAGCGCGGCCACAACCAATTGGAGCGCTCAATACAGGTCGGCTGATTGACGTGTACGGCCACCGCTGATCATCGGTGTGTGAAGACTGAAGATCTTGTGGTGGCCGCAGGTCACAGCGTAGACCCTGCCCGCTGGCAGGAGGCGTTCGAGGTCCTGATGGGCCGGATAGCGGGCCGGTTCGCGCGGGTTGAGCCCCGGCGCCGGGTGAGGGACTTGGCGACGAGGACGCGGTGCTGGTGGTCGACGAGACCGGCGACGTGAAGAAGGGCACGCACACCCGTCGCCGTCCAGCGCCAGTACACCGGCACCGTCGGCACGATCGAAAACGCGCAGGTCGCGGTCTACCTCGTCTATGCGGGAGGGCGCGGGCACGCGGCGGTGGACCGGGAGCTGGACATCCCGCACTCGTGGACGTGCGACCCGGACCGCTGCCGGGCCGCGGGCCTCGGCGAGGACACCGTCTTCGCGACCAAGCCGGAACTGGCCGCCCGCATGATCGGCCGGTTCCTCAACGCCGGGCACCGCGTGGACTGGGTCGCAGGCGACGAGGTCTACGGCGGCAACCCGAAACTGCGGTCCGCATTGGAAGAGCGCGGGGCCGGCTACGTGCTCGCGGTCGCCTGCTCAGCCGAAGTCACCACCGGTGCGGGGAAGTTCCGCGCGGATGCCCTGGCCGCGAAGGTGCCCAGGCGGGCCTGCCCCGGACGGGCTGATCCCGCTCACCTGCAACGAGATCCAGCGCCTGTTCACGATGCTTGTCGTCCAGCCTGTGCACGACGTGGCCCACCGGCTCCTCTGGTCCGCCTGGCAACGTCGCCACCAGGCCCGAGCCCAGGCCAGCCATTTGAAGATCACGATCTACGGCTGGAGTATTAGGCCACGCGGCGGGCGCGGTGGCGGACTTCCCGGAGTCGTACCTCCGACGGGAGGCGGTCCAGGCCTGCCGAGTCCCGTGCGTGTGCGAGCGTTTCCCGGCTCAGTTGCCCGAGCGTCTGCGCTGGTTCCGCGTGAGGCTTCAGCTGCAGCCGCACTCGTGCGGCTGCAGCAGCACGCCGACCTGTCAGCCGCACATAAGCCCGCGAGACCCCGTCCAGGGCTTGCGCTTCTTCTTCGATCGCGCCCTCCAGCGCGCGGCCGTTGAGTCTGGCCGCAGTGTCGTCTTCGCTGCCAATGAGAACCTCGCCCAGCCGGTGTCTGCGCAGTTGCGCCAGAAGCCACCACAGCAGCAGCGCAAGAAGCACGGCGAGCGCGGCAATGACGGTCGGCCACCACCAGGCCTCCTCCTGCCACCGGGTGCGTCCCTCAGCGCCCAGCACCACATCGTCCGGACCTCGGAAGGGCCACCAGCCCGGCACGTCGAAATCCCAGCGGCGAGGCAGATCCAGCCCGCCCAGCAGCACGCCGCCGCCCAGGGCAAACAGTCCAAGGCCGATCAGCCCCAGCAGCACCCGGTTCACCGCCTTGAGCATCGGGACACCTCACCTCTTCTTCGGGCGCCGGACAAGCACAACCAACGTGGGTTGCCGGGCGAGACCCAAAGTCGTCACGGCTTCGCCCAGCGTGGCGTCCAGGTCTGCACGGACCTCATTGAGTTCGCGGAAGTGTGCGTGCGCGTGAACGTTGACCTTCCGGCGGCCGACATCGACCTGTACCGACTGGACACCGGACACGCGCATGGCCCTGTCGCGCAGAAGCAGGGCGGCTGCGCAGCGGTCGAGCCCGGCGCGGACCTCCCCTGTCCTGTGGATACCGGTGGGCTGCCGCATGGGCAGAAGCCTGCGCAGTCCCGGCGTCACCGCCAGCAGGAATAGCCACAGGCCGAGGGCCATCGCCACTGCGGCACCCACGATCATCCAGATGTCGTCCAGTGGCCGTGTGGCCAGTTCCTCGGCGAGCCGCCGACGCCAGCGCATCGCAGACCGGTCTGCCTGCACCGAGACCACGTCGTACAGGAGCAGACCGATGGCTGCGACGGAGAGCAGCGCCACAATGGTTGAGGGGATCCGCCGTGCGGACCAGAAGCGGCGCGCCGACCGGCCCGATTCATGGACCGCTCCTGTCGCGCCCGTGCCCCGGGGACCGCCTGCGGACGGCTGCCGCCCTGTGCCCGCGTTCATCTCACCCTCACCTGGTCTGCATGCCGCGAGTGCAGCCTCTCGACCGACACCGTGAGCTCGGACACGTCTATGCCAGCCCATGTCCTGAGCCGTTCGGTGACCTCGCGGCGCACCGCCGCGCACTGAGCCCCGATGTCGGACGGATAGCCCAGCTCCACGGCGATGCGCATCCGCGCTTCGCCGAGCACGACCGACCGGCTTTCGGCAGGAACGCGGCCCCGTCCTACGTCGTCCTGCTCCGGTGCCAGCCGCACGGACGCCGTTGCGCGTGGCATCTGGCGGCCGGGTGGTACGTGGCTGGCCGACTCGGTGAACCGGCCCAGCGCCTCGCGGGCCACGTGGGAAGCGATCTTCGCAACGACCCGGTCGGCGACGGCGATCGCGCCCCGCTCCCCGGCGGGAATGCCCGAACGACGATCGGCGTCGCTGGTCACTGCCGCCAGTCTCCCTGGGCCTGTCGCCGCTCAGCGCGGACCCCTTGATGGTCGTCACGGCGGCGGATGAAGTCACCCGGTTCGAGATCACCTTCCATCAAGCGCCCAGCGACAAGTCCGACGGCGCCCAGCACCAGCACCAGCAGGAAGGCCCAGAAGCCACCGAAGTACCCGGCGAAACCCAGCGCCATTCCGGCAATCAAGCCCACCACGGCCTTGCTCATCACGCGCTCCTTCACTCAAGCGGGCTGCCCCCCTTGGCTACCGGACCCGCTGCGCCTCTTCGTCTTCCTCGTCGGGCAGCTTCACATCGCTGACCGCGATGTTGACTTCCACGACTTCCAGGCCCGCCATCCGCTCCACCGCGGAGATCACGTTTTCGCGAACGTCACTGGCCACATCCGTGATCGAGACGCCGTAATCGACGACGATCTCCAGATCGATGGCCGCCTGCACCTCTCCCACCTCGACACTGACCCCGCGTGTGACGGATTTGCCACTACCGGCGCCGGGCATCCGCTCCCGCATCGATCCCATCGAGCGCGCGAATCCACTGCCCAGGGCATGGACGCCGAGCACGTCGCGTGCCGCCATTCCTGCGATCTTCTCCACCACCACGTCGGCGATGGTCGTCCGGCCTCGAGAGCCGGGCGCACCGCCGTGCTTTACGCCGGTGTTCTCAGTCATCGGGTCATTCCTCCCTGAAGGAACTCACCTGACACTCGCAAGGCAGATTATATTCGTTTTAGTGCATTTCGTCCGAGTATCGAATGGTGAGACGGGTGGTCAAGCAAGCGGCACGAGCGTCCCCGCCCGGAGCCCCTGCGGAATTGGGACGCAGTACGGAGGGAGAGAGCCGCGGCCATGGGAGAGGGTGAGAGACCGGTGAAAACTGCGGCGTGGATGCAGGCAGTACGGCGCCAGCTCGATCTGGGCCGGCTGCTCCCGCTCGGAGAACCCGACGATGGGACGTGGATTACCGAGCAAGCGGCTGTCCGGGCCCTCAGACCCACAGCCGCCGAGATACCCGGCGTTCGACTGGAGACACTGCGCATCGGACCTGCACCGCTCGAGCCCGTGTCCGAGCCGGCCGTCCGAGCGCCGGCCAGCGCGCTACCGCCTGGCCCCCTCAGGATCGAGGCCGCATTCACCGCATCCATGGGGCAGCCACTACCCCGAACCGCCGAGCAGTTGAGGAGAACACTGCTCAACGTGGCCGCTGAGCGGCTAGGCCTGGCCACCGTGGCAGTTGATCTGCGCGTCACGGATCTCCACGAGGGCCCGGAGAGAGGCACCAGGTCGCCGACCGAGAGGACCATGGGGCCCCCGCCGGAAGCCGCAGCCGCGCGAAGCTCGCTCCCGACGACCGGAACAGGACCCGAGCGGGGACTCATCGGGGAGCTGTCGGACGTCGTGGCGGCCGTTCCGGGCGTCGCACGCCTCACCGCCATGCTGGGAAGCCACCCGGTCAAAGTGGAGCAATATGACCATCCGCCCGGCTTGCACATCGAAATCCAGCTCGCGGTCACCCCCGGATGCCATCCGCTGGAAGTCGCCCGCGCCGTCCGGGCGGCGGTAGCCGACGCAGCCACCAGTAAGACCCCGGGCCCGGTAACCGCCGCCGTCCTCGTCACGGAAGCCACGGCCTATAGCCCCATCTATCACGAAGGTTGTTGACACGGACGCCTTGACCAAAAGCGGAGGCCTCCGGTGCGGTGGAGCTGTCCAGGAACACGCCACTTGGAGGTGCTGATAGAACATTCCCTCGCGGCCGCTTGCTTGGCGTGCCACCTTTCGGGATTTCCGTGAATTGCCGGGGTTCGTCAACCACGGCAGCGGTGGGAGCGGGGAGCCGGTGGCCGGCCTGCTGAGGCCGGGCAATGCGGGCAGCGACGCGGCCGCCGACCACTTCACCACGGCCCAACTCGCCCTGTCTCAGCTACCGAAGAAGTACCGGCGCGGACGCCGGACGCTGATTCGCGCCGACTCCGGAGGCGGAACCCGCGAGTTCACAGCCTGGCTCGCCCAGCGGGGAAGGTGGCTGTCGCACTCGGTCGGCATGACCATCACCGACGCCATCCACGCGGCAGCCCTCAAAGTACCGCCCACCGCCTGGACGGTGGCCGTCGAGACGGGCGCATATCGCCGACCGGCTGACCACCCCCGATGCCTGGCGGAGCGGACCTGCCCCAACACTGACGACGAAAGCGCGAAGTGTCAGATCGATGGACGTCAGGCTTGGGCCAGGGCGGCGTCCTCGGCGACGAGTCTCGTCGCCTGATCACGCGAGGGAGTTCGTTCGGACGACAGCAGAGCGCGTCGGCACTGCACGCTCGCTCTCAGCTGTCACGGTGGGCCCAAGGCCGCAACATCGCCGTCACACTCGATATGCCGCCCCGCCCCACTCTGGGCGCCTGGGCAGCCGCCGATCTTCACCAGGCGCCAGGGCGGGACACGTAGGCACCGGTCCGGCTGCATCAAACCCTGCACAGCCCAGCCGGCGTCACCCTCGCGGGCGGCAGGGCCGGCACCGCGGTACAGGCAGTCAGGCAGTCAGGCAGTCAGCCTTCCCTCGTCCGTGCCACTTCCTCGCGAAGGGCGCGGTCGTCCTGCGACCTGATGTCGCCAAGGCGTCCAGGTGGAGACAGAGGATCTGCGCCTGCACAGGTAAGCACGCGTCCGGCCTGCGCACGAAGGGCCCCTTTTGGCCCTGCTGACCAATTTGTCAGTGCTGCAGGCAGGGAGGACGATAACAAGGGGACAGAGCTCATGCGTGATCGGAGGAAACCGTGATCGTCATCGGAGGCGGCCTGCTGATTGCGGCGTTCTTGACCAAGACCACCATTCTGTGGGCGGTCGGGATCATTCTGATCGTGATCGGTGGTCCTGTTGCTGCTGGGCAGCCTGGGGCACGTGGACGGCGGACGACGGCATTACTGGTAGACACAGCCGCACCCCGCTCTACGACAACCGCCGCCCTGGGCGCTTGAACCGCCTGTGAGGCGTGAGCGGGGCGGCTGCATTGCGCGGGGGGCTCGGCTAACGAGCGGAGGACCCAATGTCCCCTATTGCCATCATCATCATTGCCGTCGTGTTCGTGCTTCTCTTGTGCACGGTGGCAGCGTGGATCGTCACCACGCGCCGCAGGAAGTTGCGGGAGCGCTTCGGCCCGGAGTACGAGCGGGCCGTGGAGGCCAAGGACGGCCGCCGGGCGGGCGAACGTGAACTGCGCGAGCGCGAGGAACGCCACGACGCGCTGGATATCAAGCCACTGCCCGCACCTGTCCGCGACCGCTACGCCCAGGACTGGACCCGAGTGCAGGAGCAGTTCGTCGACCGGCCCGACGACGCGGTTCACGAGGCGGACCGCCTCGTGACCACACTCATGAGCGAGCGTGGGTATCCGACCAAGGGATACGAGCAGCAGCTGAAGGACCTGTCGGTCGAGCACGGGCGCACGCTGGAGCACTACCGCGCCGCCCACGAGGTCAACGACCGCAGCAGCCGCCACCAGGCGACCACGGAGGAGCTGCGGGGCGCGATGGTGCACTACCGCGAGCTGTTCACGGAACTGCTCAACAACGGCGACCGGCCGCGCGAGAGCCAGGCGTGAGCCCGTCGCCGGCGACTTGAGGACGACGAGCTGTCCCAGTCGCAACAAGCGGCGGACGGAAGTGAAGAAATGCGCAACAACGACACCCCCCAGCGGGACGAGGGCGTTCTGTCCACGCAAGACCTGACCGGTGCCCGGCAGGGCGCCGGAGACGAGGCGCCGGGCTTGGCTGAGGCCTCCCCGAAGGACCCCGGGGATGCCACGGCCACCGACCGCGAGGGTCGGGAGGAAGGTGGCGGGCGAGCATCCGCCGGTGAACGCCGCGGAGCGGAACTGGTCGAGGAGAACGCACCCCTGCTCGGAGAGGAACAGGAGAAGTTCCGCTCCAGGTGGCAGACGATCCAGGGCGAGTTCGTCGACGACCCCAAGAACGCCGTCAACGCGGCCGACCAGCTTGTCGCCGAGACGATGCAGGCCTTGGCCACGACGTTCTCCGAGCACAAGCGAGGTCTCGAAGGCCAGTGGCGTCGCGGTGAGGGGGTGGCGACCGAGGATCTGCGCGTTGCGCTTCAGCGCTATCGCTCGTTCTTCAACCGCTTGCTCAGCACCTGACCAACTCCGCCGCCACGTCCGCAGACCGCTGACCGCTGACCGCTGACCGCCACCTTCCTGAAGCACTGGCAGATCACTCACACAAAGGACGGCTGACCAATCACCAAGAGGTCGCGCACAAAGCCGAATCCCGGGGCCGCTGCCGAGCGGGCGGCGACCCGGGCTGGGACACCGCGGCGGACCGGGATGAGACCGCTCATCACCGGTCGAACCGCCGCTTTGCTCCAGGCCATCCACGAACTACTGTCGGCGCATCACGCATCGCCTGACCCGACAGGGCGTCGAGTGCTCCACCATGGTCGGGCTCAGGTGGGGCTGTGGCACGCGGCTGGGTTGTGTTGGCAGAGCCGCGCGAGGCAGCCTGAGATGCGGTCAGCCCAGGCCGTATATCATGAAGTGGCGCGTCGTGAATGTGGCGCGGGCAGCGTGTCGCCTCCGATTCCGGAGAAGGAACATGGCCGCAGGCGAAGAGCACGAGACGCAGCGCGTCCGGCGTCCGTCCAGCAAGCAGAGCGCCAAGAAAACCGGCGTTGGACCGGCCGGCAGCCGAACCAGCGAAGCGAAGCGCACGGCCCGCCGGGTTTCGGGCCCGCGGGCTATGCGGTACGCGACTGAGCAGCTCCAGGAGCTTTTGGGGCGGGCCCCCGAGTCCGTCTCGGCAGTGAAGCCGACGGAGGACGGCTGGCTGGCGGACGTGGAAGTGCTGGAACTGGAACGTGTCCCCATGACCACCAGCGTGATGGCGACTTATCGGGTGACGCTGGACGAGGAGGGCGAACTCGTGGCGTACGAGCGTACCCGTCGCTACACCCGAGGGCAGACCGACCAGCGTAGCTAGGGTCTGCGGCTGCCACCGCAGCGCCGTTCGCAAGACGACCGGAGAGCACGCCCGGAGCCAGGCGTGAGCCCCTGAGAGGAGGCACCATGACTGTGGTGCCGCAAGGCGGAGGAACCATTTCCAGGGGCGGCGGAGGAGGGTCCGGGAACCTCTACGACATCCTCGATCTGATTCTGGACCGTGGCCTGGTCATCGACGTGTTTGTGCGTGTGTCGCTGGTGGGCATCGAGATCCTCAAGGTCGACGCCCGCATCGTCGCGGCGAGCGTGGACACCTACCTGCGCTTCGCAGAGGCATGTAACCGCCTCGACCTGGAGGAGGGCCGCAAGGCGCCCTCCGAGCTGACCGACCTGGTCGGCGAGGTGACCGAAGGCGGAGCACATGGCAAGGCCGAGGAAGCCCTCAGCGGGGCCGCAGAGGTGGTGACCGACGCCCTCAAGAGACGCCATGAGAACGACGAGGAGCCCGAGGAGAGGCGGGAGCGGCCGAGGCCTCGGCCTGCCGCCCGGCGCCGGAAGGAGTGAGCCATGGCCGTATACGTCTACTCCATTGTCGCGACAACCCATCCGCAGCGTCTGGCCGACCTCGACGGGGTGGGGGACCCGCCTTCGACCCTCCGCACAGTGCACACCAAAAAGCTGTCCGCGGTCGTCAGCGACGCCCCCGAGGAGCTACGGCCCAAACGCCGTGACCTCGGCGCGCACCAGGCCGTCCAGGAGCGACTGATGGCCGACGGCACGGTTCTGCCGCTGCAGTTCGGCCTCACCACCACGGACGACGACGCCGTCCGAGCGGTGCTGGAGGATCGTACGGACGAGTTCACCGAACGGTTGCGTACGCTCGAAGGCTGCGTCGAATACCACCTGAAGGCCGCCCAGGACGAGGATGCGATGCTGCGGCAGATCCTTCAGGACTCCGACGAGGCGCGCGGGCTCAACGAGGAGATCAGAAGCGGCAACGGCAGCCCGGAACTGCCGCTCGCCCTCGGGGAACTGGTCTCCCAGGAAGTGCAGGCGCGGCAGGATCAGCTCGCCGCCGAAGTCCTCGATGCGCTGCGCGGATTCGCGCGGGAGGAACGCTCGTCGCAGCCGACCGGGAACGACTTCCTGAGCGTGTCCTTCCTGGTGGAGCGGGACAACGAGAAGAGCTTCCTCAGTGCGGAGCAGGGTCTCGCCAAGGAGCTGGGTGAGGACTTCAACCTCCGACTGCTCGGCCCGCTGCCCGCCTACAGCTTCGTCTGAGGGATCCTCATGGGACTGTTGACCCAACTCGCCACTTTGCCACTGGTGCCGGTGCGCGGCGCGGCGTGGGTCATCGAGCGCGTCGTCGTGACCGCGGAGAACGAGTACTACGACCCGCACCCGTCGAGCGGGAACTCGCCGAGCTCGAGCAGGCGCTGACGGCAGGAGACATCGACGAGGAAACCTTCGACCGGCGCGAGGACGAACTCCTGGACCGACTGGACGAGATCAGGGCCCATGTCCAGGAGACCGATACCTGATCGCGGCAGCCGCCGCGGAGACGGAGTGCCGCCACGCGCTCTCGTCGCAACGCCGGGACACCCGGGATAGAGGTGCAGCGCCGTGAACCAACCCGTCGCCAGGAGGATGGGCGACTTCCCGTCCAGGACCGGCCCCTACGCCGGTCAGGGCTCCTCGGCCAATCTCGCCGACATCCTGGAGCGGGTCCTGGACAAGGGCATCGTCATCGCGGGCGATATCCAGATCAACCTGCTGGACATCGAACTGCTCACCATCAAGCTGCGCCTGCTGGTCGCATCGGTGGACAAGGCGAAGGAGATGGGCATCGACTGGTGGGAGCATGATCCTTCGCTGTCCTCACGCGCCAACGACGGCTACCGCTCACTCGCCCAGGAGAACAAGCGGCTGCGCGCTGAGATCGAGACCATGCGCGAGGGCGGTGAGCTGCCCCCGGGCGACGACGAGGAGAGCCGCCCTGCGGCCCGCCGCCGCACCGCACGCACATCACGTACCAAACGGGCCGAGCCGCAGAAGCGGGATGAGTCATGACCGAGGTCATCACCTACGCCTACGCCGTGGCGCGGGACACTGACGGAGTGCTGGAAGAGGAGCTGTCCGGGCTCCCCGGAGTAGCGGACGCGCCGGTGCATCTGGTGCACACAGGACACTGCGGTGACGTGGTGGTCGCGGTCAGCCCGGTGCCCGCACAAGACTTCCAGGAAGCCGCGCTGCGCGCGCACCTCGAGGACCTGGACTGGCTGGAGTCGGTCGCCCGCGCACATCACCGGGTGATCGAGGCGCTGGCCGCGCGCACCACCGTCCTGCCGCTCCGGCTGGCCACCGTGTACCTCGACGACGAGCGGGTGGGGCAGATGCTCGATGCCTGCCGGGAGGCGTTCGCCGAGCGGCTGTCCGACCTGGCCGCACAGGTGGAATGGGGCGTCAAGATCTACGTCGAAGCGCCCTCGGCCACCGAAAGCCCGGCAAAGCCGTCCGCAGATCCGGCCTTGACCCCCGGACGTGCCTATCTCAGCCACCGCAGAGCCCAGCGCCACGCCCGCGACGACGCCTACCGCGACGCCGAACAGGCGGCCCGGCGTGTCGAGGACGCGGCCCGAAAAGTGGCCGTTGACCGGGTCCAGCACCGGACCCAGCAAGGTGCACTCGCCCGCGGTCCGGGAGAGAACGTCGTCAATGACGCCTACCTCGTGCCACTGGCGCACTCCGAACAATTCCGGACCGACGTCATGCAGGCCGCCGAGGAACTTCCAGGGGTACGCATCGAGGTCACCGGACCCTGGGCGCCCTACTCCTTCGCCACGCCCGCCGAAGCCGAACCGTTGAAGAGAGCGGCGCCGTGAGTGCGGACGGCGGGCCGTCGGCCGCGGCAGAAGGGCGGCCACGACAGATGAAACCCGCCGGCCCGGCCGCCGCTTCGACGAAGTCGCCGACGCGGCGGCCACCGCGCGCACCGTGAACAAGGAGCGGGCGCGCTCCGGCGAGCCGAAGACCTCCGGCAAGGTGGTCACTCAAGCCAGAAGGTCCGCCTCACAACGTGGTGGCGGACGGTCCCACAGCGGTTCGCAAGGGCCGACGAAGGATCAGCTGAACGAGGAGGCGAAGAGTCGCAACATCGACGGCCGCTCCTCGATGAACAAGCAGCAATTTCGGAATGCCCTGGGTCGCTGATACGTCACTACGTGGTGCACCCGGCGCCGGGCAGCCGTACGTGGACCGTGCCGTCGCTGTCCACGCTCACCTGGAAGGACGGCTGCGGTGCGGTAGCCGGCCCACGTACGTTCGCGCCGTCCGACAGTCGAAAGACACTGCCGTGCCAGGGGCATTCCACGCAGCCGTCGACGATCTTCCCGTCCGACAGGGGCCCTGACAGGTGGCTGCACCGATCGGCGAGGACATGAATGCGGCCGCCCGGCTGACGGAACACCAGCAAAGGCACTTCACCCAACTGCCGCCGCACGGCCTCACCGACCGGGAAGTCCTCCACTCTGCCGACCGTATGCCAGCCCTCTTCCAACAGACGCCGGACCGCTGCCGCCTTGTTGGCACCTGCGGCTTGGCGATAGGCGAGATGGCCACCGAGCATCCCGCCGGTACCGGCCATACACAGCCCCGCAAAACCGAGCGCCTTGCCCAATGCCGTACGGCCCCGGCCACGATGCACCCAAGATCCCGTGTAGAGCCCGATGGCTGCGGCGATCGACGCCGCGTGCACCAGACCGGTACGCATCTGGTCCTCGTGCTGCTCAGCCCAGTCCACCCAGCCGGCCAACGCAGCCGGCGCGGCCCCCAGGACGCCCACGCCTACCAAGATGCGGGCACTGCGCCGGGTGCCTGGCACTACGTCCAGCACCGCGGCGGAAAACCACGCGCCCATCGGAACCTGCACCAGCGCGGGGTGCAGGGGATGACCGATCGGCAGACCGTGCAGTACATCGCGACAGCGCCCCAGAGGCACGCCGCGCACCATCCGCCGCACGGGGCTGATCACCACATCAAGCTTCTCCAGGCGCCCCAGCGCGTCGAGGGACCTCAGAAAGAGGTCTTCGGCACGGGCGGCCGCCACTGTCACCCTGCCGCTGCTCGGAACGAGAACGGCGAATTTCGTATACCCCGCTGGAAGCCGCATGGTGAGCGGTTTGCCATGTGCGGCCGATTCCCAAACAAGCGTCAGCTCCGCTCCACTCTGGTGGCTGCAGGCGTCTCCACGGAGGAATCCACGGAGCCGCAGGACAGAGGACAACCCGGCGGCCCTGAATACATCTGCAGGGATCCGCAGGTAGGAGCTGTGTATCCGGCTCGACTGTCTCCCGCAGCCCGGACACGCCGCCCCAGTCCGCGGCGCGGAATTGGCGGCCACACCGGAGTCGTCGTGACTCCGCGGAGCCCGAAGCCCTGGCGGAGTTCAACGTGTCACTGCTCAATGCGGAAATCCAGGCGGTGAGCGATCCTGATTTTGTGGACTTGTCAGCCACAACCGCGTACACCTGGCGATCCGCCGGGGCCACGGCTACGCCCCTCCCAGCCTGCCGCGGCCAGACGACGTCCAGCAGGCCCATCTTCGGATACTCGTCACGCACGGTGATCTGGACGAGGCGGAACGAGAAGCGGCGAGTCCCGGGGCAATGCCGATGGACGCGAAGGCCGGCGGTGGGCGCGCGGCGTACGCTTTTACGCCGACCCCGCCGGGCACTCCTTCTCCCTCGCGGTGCCCCCACGGAACGAGCCGGCGGGCCGAGGAGAGGAAGCCCCCCATGAAGTTGCCGGACACCAGAGGTGAGGTATCCGCCGCCCTGATCGAAGCGCTCGGCCGGGAACCGGGTCGGCGCAGGCTGCCGGACACGTCCCTGACGGCGGGCGCCGACCCGTACGGCGACGACCTCCAGCTCGCCCTGTACCTCTGCTACGAGTTGCACTACCGCGGCTTCGACGGGGTGGACGGTGCCTGGGAGTGGGATCCGGAACTGCTCAGGGTGCGTGCCGCGCTGGAGCGCGGGTTCCTGGCGGCTCTGCGCGCTGACGTGCCGGTGGCCGAAGATGTCGGCAGCGCGCTGGAGGAAGCCGTTCTGGAACCGGTGGACGCCGAAGGCGTGTCGTACTTCCTGCGGGACGAGGGCGAGCTGTGGCATCTGCGCGAGTACGCCGCCCACCGCTCGCTGTACCACCTCAAGGAGGCCGACCCGCACGTGTGGGTGATTCCACGCCTGACGGGCCGGGCCAAGGCAGGAATGGCCACAGTGGAGTACGACGAATTCGGAGCGGGACGGGCGGAACAGATCCACTCGAAGCTGTTCGCCGATCTGATGGCGGACCTCCACCTGGACACCTCGTACGGGCGCTACCTCGAAGCCGGATCGCGGCAGATGCTCGCGACCGTCAACCTCATGTCACTCTTCGGACTCCACCGCTCACACCGTGGTGCGCTGATCGGTCACTTCGCTTCAGTGGAGATCACTTCATCACCGGGGTCCAGGCGCCTCGCTGAGGCATTGGAGCGAGCCGGTGCCGGGCCTGCGGCGGTCCACTTCTATGCGGAGCATGTGGAGGCCGACGCCGTGCATGAGCAACTCATGCGACATGAGGTCGTCGCCGGTCTGCTTCAGGAGGAGCCGGATCTGGCACCAGACGTCGCCTTCGGTATCGCGGCCACCGGATGGTTGGAAGACAGGTTCGGGGAGCAGTTGCTCGGCGCCTGGCGGCGCGGTGAGTCCTCACTCCGTGTGCCGCTCTGAGGCCGGCGATGGGGCTTTCGGCCTCTTCCGACCGCGGTGGCTCGTGTCGCACCAAGGGAAGATGCGGCTCCGTCGGCAGGTGCACAGTGCGACAACAGGACGGTCCGAGCGAGCAAGGGTGCCGTCCTCCTGGACCACTTCAACGGGCCCATCCACGAGCATGGGTCCGCCCGGCTCCTGCCTGACGCGCCGTGCAGCTGCCCGAGGTGTGGTCTCCGGTTCAGTACGGCTGTTCTGCACGGATCACCACCAGCTCCTCTTTCTCCTGGCCAGGCTCGATCAGGCCCTGCGTCTCCAGCCAGTCGGCCCGTTCACGCAGGACAGGCCCGAAGGGTACGAACCGGCGGTCGGTCACGGTGACGTCCAGACCGGCTTCAGCCAGTCGCGCTACGGTGATCACTGGGCCGCTCAGCGCGGAGTGGACCGCGAGCAGCACACCCCCAGGGCGCAGCAGAGCGGGGACCTTCGCACAGAGCCGGTCGATCACTCCCCGGCCGTCGATCCCCGCCTCCCAGGCGCGAGCAGTACCGCGACGAGGCAATCGGACGTTCGCGGACGGTACGTAGGGCGGGTTCGCCAGCACCAGGTCGAACCTCAGGCCGGTCACAGGCTCCGTCAGGTCACCGCGGCTGGCCCGGATAGCCCGCGCATGCCCGGACAGCAGTGCGTTCACTCGTGCCGTGAGCACCGCCGCGGCCGACGTGTCGATGGCGATCACGTGGGCGGCGCCGTGTCGGGCGGCGGCGATCGCCACCGCGCCGGTACCGGTACCCACGTCGAGCACCTCCGCTCCGGGTGACAGACGTTCGCGCCGCAGAGCGGATATCAGCATGGCGGTGTCTTCCTGTGGCGCGTAGACACCCGGAGGCTGGAGGAACTTCACTGTCGCGACCGGCTCTCAAAGATCATGCAGGGCGGGCAGCAGGGCCTTCTCCGCCCAGTCGAGGAACGGCTGCTGATGGTCACCACCGACCTGGACCAGGGCGATCTCCGTGAAACCCGCCTCTGCATAGGGACGCACGGCCTCGACGAAGGTACCGACGTCGTCACCGCACGGGATCGAATCCGTGATGTCATCCGGGCGCACGAACTGGGAGGCCCCGGCGAATCCGGCCGGCCCGGGCAGCTCTGCGTTGACCTTCCAGCTGCCGAGCGACCAGCGGAACTGGTCGTGCGCCCGTGCGACCGCCGCATCCCGGTCTGTGTCATAGCAGACGGGCAGCTGGCCGACTCGCGGCTTGCCCGTACCGCCGTGTCGGTCGAAAGCGTCCAGCAGGTCGCTCTCGGGCTCGGTGGCAATGACGAGATCGCCGAGTCGGCCGGCGATCTCGCAAGACCGCTCCCCCGATACCGCGATCCCGATCGCCGGCAGCTCGTCCGGCAGGTCCCAGAGCTTGGCGTTCTCCACGTCGAAATGTGTGCCGTGATGGCTCACGTCACGGCCACCGAAGAGAGCGCGAATGACTTCCACGGCTTCTTCCAGCATCTCCAACCGAACGTGTGCGGCGGGCCAGCCCGCGCCCACCACATGCTCGTTGAGGTTCTCACCGGAGCCGAGACCGAGTCGGAACCGCCCCCGGGAGAGCATCTGCATCGTCGCGGCCTTCTGAGCGACCACCGCAGGGTGGTATCGCACGGTCGGGCATGTCACGTACGTCATCAACGGGATCCGCGATGTGGCCTGTGCGGCCGCGCCGAGCACGCTCCATGCGTACGGGGCGTGCCCCTGGGAGTCCAGCCACGGAAAGAAGTGGTCCGAAGTGACGGAGAAGTCGAAGCCGGCGCGCTCGGCGCCCACCGCGTGCTCGACGAGTTCACGCGGACCGGCCTGCTCGGTCATCATCGTGTATCCGACCAGCACCATGGGACACTCCTAGCCGAGCCTTCGGCTCCGCACACGAGCTGTCCGACTCCGGGAATCCCGGGTCATGGGGCGAGACCGCTCGCCTCGGGCCCAAAGGCTCACCTGCCTCCACGGGAGACAGGATGAAAACAGGGTGCGGGGCTCAGCCTCGGCGATCCGGTGTTGCCGATACGTTCACCGAGCAACGAAACCTGACGCCTGGTGTCGGCCGCGCGGCCGGCACCAGGCCGCCCTCCGGCCGTGAAACCCGGATGCGGTCGCCCAGGGTTCGGTCGCCCAGGGTGCGCGGCCCGCAACGCAGGTCTTACCGTCCGGACTTCTTCAGCCGCTCAGCCGCCTTTGCCGCGGTCTCCTGGGCCTTGGCCGTCATTTGCTCGCCGCGGCCCTCCGCCTGCAGGCCCTTGTCGTCCATGGCATCGCCGACGGTTTCCTTCAGCTTGCCCTTGACCTGCTTGGCCTTCGCCTTTGCCTTACCCATGACGATTCTGTCCTTCACTGGGGAGGGGTGACGTATCCACCTTGCGACGATCATTCCGGGGCCGCAATCGGTGAGGTATCGCGCTCATGAGCAACCGGAAAGAAGGGCCGCGGGAGCGACACCCTCCGCTCAGTCGGGCGGCTCGGGGACCGGACGGGAACCGGGCCCCGGCGCCGGGGACGGCTCCGTGTCCGGCTGGGGTTCGGGTTCGCCGGGACCTGGTTCGGACGGCGGCTGCGGGTCGTGCGGCACCGGGTCCGGCCGACTGGGGACCGGCCCGGGACCCTCGGGGGAAGGTTCTGTGGTCATTGCTCTCGTCCTTTCTCGCATCGCTGCTTCGCACCATCCCGGCGGTCCCACCGCAAGTTGTGAGCGAGGTCGCTTCGGAAATGGTCCGTGACAACGATGCAGGGTCCTGGCGCCGCAGTCGGCATCTCACACGGGGACAGAGACCATCAGCAAAGGAATTGGGCAGCTATCCGCAAATGGGACACAAGGCCCTCACATGGCCACGGTGCATGCTCCTGCCTGCTCGCCCCTTCGTCCTGCACGGTGGCGGAGATGTCCCAGCGCGGCAGCGAGAGCAGCGGCCCCGCTGTGAAGGAACTGTCGACTGCATGCGTCGGTCTTCGTCACGGGCGTCGAACGCGCCCGTCGAACGCGCCCTCCCCCACCATGCTTCCACCGCGCCCCGAAGTTCGCCCGGTGCGCGTCGCTGTGTCCACTCAAGCTGCCCGTGGCTTCCCGCTTCGGCCGCCCGCTGTACGCTCGCCGCCGGAGGCGCCGAGCGTGCATGATGGGCGGGGTCGTATCCACTTCGCAAGACAACTTCATGATTTCCACGCCCAGCCCGTCCCGGCCCCTGGCACCATCCCGGTGGGTCCGGCCCGCCTTCCCCTCGGTCGCGGGGTGCCGGCTGCGGACCGTGAGGGCAATCGTTTCGAAATCGGGGAAGGGCAGCTGATCGCCGACGGGAGTCCTGGCGCGCACACCGACCGTGACGGCTGGAACTGCGGGCGGGAGACATGTTCGAGGCCGCCATCTTCTACGGCGAGGTACTCGAGTGGCCCTGCGCCCGGCCCGGCTGCTGCGAGGTCTGCTACGAGCACGGCGGCGTCGCGCTCCGGGGCGTCGGAAGCGTGGCAGCCTGGATCGTACCGGCCGGTGCGGCGCTGAGCGGTGAGCGGACCAGTCCGCGCTGGAATGTTTACTTCCCCGTACCGAATGCCGGCACGGCTCCGGCGCGGCGCAGGTCCGATCGGTCCACGCGGGCCGGGAGGCCTGGCGAGGCCGCATAAGCGCGAACATTCGGGGAACCCACGGCAGCGAACCACTTCCGACAGACCATTCCAACCAGAAAGGACCCTGGGAATGTCTGACAACGACGTGAGTGTGCGGAAGGTGCTGGCAATCGTCACGAACTACGGCGTCGAGCAGGATGAAATCCTGGTTCCCCTCGAACACCTGCGTGGCTGGGGCGCCGATGTGGACGTCGCTGCCGTGTCGGCGGACGACATTCAGACCCTGGTCGGCGACAAGGCTCCCGGAAAACCCATCCGCCCCGAACTTACTTTGAGCGACGTCGACCCTGCCGATTACGATCTACTGCTCGTGCCAGGTGGCACGTTGAACGCCGATGCGCTGCGCCAGGAGGGTTCGACGACGGAGATCGTCCGCTCCTTCACGTCGTCGGGGCGCCCCGTAGCCGCCATCTGCCACGGCCCCTGGGCCTTGGTCGAGGCAGGTGTCATCGAAGGCAAGAGGCTCACTTCTTACCCCTCGTTGAGGACAGACATCGGCAATGCCGGGGGTGAATGGGCCGACGAGCCGGTCATCAAGGACGACTCTCACGGCTGGACCCTCATCACCTCGCGCAACCCAGGTGATCTGGAGCCATTCCTCCAAGAGATCGATGCAGCGCTCGCCGTAAGTGCTCACTGAACGCGACCGGTCCTGCCGTTACGCGGCTTCCGGCTTACGGGTAAGGACTCGTGGACGCCACGACGCAGCACCCCGTGGCTTTCGGGGAAGGGGGCGGAATCGAGTGTCCGGCGGCGCGTGCCCTCGAAGCCTGCCTCAGAAGAACCCGACGCCGGCGCGACGGTCACTTCCCAGGACGAAGACCGGTCGCCGGTGGACAGGCCGGAAGGTGGCCACTGAACGTCGGGGCTCCCGCACTGAAAAGCATGAGGGATCACATCTGCGGTTGCCTGCAGTACCTGGAGAACTGCTCGACATGCCGGGACCGGCGCGATGGCGATCGCCGCCGCCCGCCACGACGCTGCCCGACGTGATCGCCATCGACACGTCGGCCGCGGCGGTGCTCACACAAGCTCAGGGCTCAGTCCGATCCCGTCGGCCCCGTTTGAGTGATTCACCGGTCATGGAAGCCTGTACGGCCGGTGAGTCCCGTGTCGGCGGCGATGATCAGGTGAGCGAACGCTTCTGGGGCGATGGTGGACGCCTCACGAAGGTGAACGACTGACGGCCGGTCAGACCAAGAGGGGAAGGCGTCCGTGCCGCAGGTCGCGGTGGGTGGGGCGGTCGAGCCCGCCTACGACATCGCCGGCGACAGCTTCGACTACGCCCTCAACGACAACGTCCTGCACGCGGCCGTGATCGACGCGATGGGCCACGGTCTGGACGCCGCCACGATGGCGACCGTCGCCGTCGGCGCCTACCGGCATGCCAGACGCGCCGGCATCAGCCTGGCCGAGAAGTACCTGTACATGGACCAGGCCATCGCCGAACAGTTCGGGCCCGAACATTTCGTCACCGCACAGATGATGAATCTGGACATCACCACCGGGCTGTTCAAATGGGTCAATGCGGGCCACCCCGTACCGCTGCTGATCCGGCAAAGACAGGTTGTCCAACGGCTGGAGAGCCCGTCCACTCTGCCAGTCGGCCTCGGTGGTGAATGCCCTTCCATCAGCCGGCTCCAGCTCCGACGTGGCGATCGGGTGCTGTGCTACACCGACGGTGTGATCGAGGAACGTGACGCAGCCGGCCAACCGTTCGGCGAGGAACGGCTCATCCGTTGCGTAAACCGAGTTGAACACGTGGAAGGAGGCATGCGGGCGGAGGCGCTTCGGCTCTCCCAGGCCCTGAAACAGGAACGCGGCGGGCGCACCAGTGATGACGCGACCGTCTTCGTGATCGAATGGCGCGGGGACGCCGCCGACCACCTCGCCTCTCTGCACGGGTGAAGATCTTCTCAAGCAACGGCATTGTGTGGAGAGTCGCGATCACCGTGGTCGGCGGGTACCCGCCTGTGCCATCGGCGGGTGGCAGGCGGCAGGTAGTCATCAACGGCGGGACCGAGCTCTTCGTTCGCCACCTCGTGCAGAGGGTGGTATGGCGCCTACCGCTTCACTGGATGCCCGTCGCTGCGTTTCCTTGCGGCCGTCTTCCTGATGTCCGTGCCCACCCGGCGGCCTCCGCCTCCGCTCACTCGGGACCCCCACTCACACATCGTCACCCGCAGCACTTCTCCGGCTTGCGTCGGTCTGGTGGGTCGTTGCTGTGGCGCGTGCGTCGGGACCGTCGGCCGACTCCCGGCGCGTGAGGACCTGCGAGGCCACGCGCAGGCAGGTCACGCGGAGCTGCGCGTGGCGATCCTCGGGCGGGCGATCTCGGCGAGGCCGGGGTCGAGCTCCTCGCCCGCGAGGAGCCGTTCGATGGAGGACGCGACCGCGGCCGCACCTTCGACGGGGTCCAGGTAGGTCGTGGTGAGGGCCGGGCGGAGAGCGGCGCCGAGCGGGTGGTTGTCGGTGCCGATGACGGCGATGTCCTCCGGTACGCGAAGGCCCGCGTCGGTGAGGGCCTGGATAAGGACGAGCCCGAACTCGTCGTTGTACGTGTACACGGCGTCCGGCCTTCGCCCGGGGTCGCGCCAGAGGTCGATCGTCGCCGCGAGACTGTCGGTCGTGAGTGCGCAGTCGACCCGCTGGACTGGGACGCCCGCTCTTCCCGCGACGGTCGTCACGGCGTCGAAGCGGTCGCGGGCGAGCTCGGCGATGTCCCCGCCGGGGACGAGGCAGGCGAGCCGGCGGTGGCCTCGGTCCAGGAGGTACTGGGCGGCGAGTTCGGCCACCGACACGCCGTCCACGATGATCGTCGGCGCGTAGGGCAGGGGGCGGCGGGCTTCGAGGAGTACGTGGTCGACGCCTGCCCGGCGGAGGAGCGCCACCGCCTCCTCGGGGCATCGGTCGGCAGCGACGAGTACGGCGGCGGGGCGGTGTTCGGCCCACAGGCGCGCCCCGGTAAACCCGCTCGCCTCGCGATCGCCGTGGATGAGCAGGGTCAGCCCGCGCGCGGTCAGTTCGCGGTCGAGGATCTCCAGGTAGGTGGTGCGGGCGGGGGCGAGTGGGAGGCGAGGCATCGGGAGCAGCACGATGTTGCTGCGGCCCGCCCGGAGCATCCTGGCCGAGGCATGTGGGGTGTAGCCGAGTTCCCGCACGGCGGCGAGGACCCGGCGCCGGGTCTCGTCGCTGATGGGCCGGTCCCGGTCGTCGTTCAGGACCGACGACACGGTCGTGCGGGAGACCCCGGCGAGGCGGGCGACATCGGCGCTCGTCGGGCGGCGCTGGGCGGGGCTCACGTCCGGTCGGCTCCTGTTCGTCACGGCGGGCGGCACACAGTCGGTCGAGGCAGCATCGGACGGCCACCCGACCGGACACGTGTCCATCACGTGTCCGTCATCTTACGAGGCGAGAAAAGAAATCACACCTACTCCTCTTGTTCGGGTCGCCGTAGACGTGCCAGTGTGGCGCGCACATCGAGGTGGACACGTGTCCACTCATGGCGGGGCTGCCATCGGGCTTGTGTCTCCCTTCCGTGCTGTCCGAGCCCTGCCCCCGCCCTGATCCCAGCCGAGCAACGGAGGTGTCCGCATGGGCACGGTCGAACCCGCAACGCCCGCCACCGGCGGCGTGGCCGCTGCCGCGAGTCCCGGGCTGGCGGCGGAGCAGCCGCGCGTCGGTGTCGGATTCGTCACCGCTCTGGCCGGTGCCTACTTCGGCGCCTGGCTGGCGCTGCTGCCCGCCATCCAGATCACGCTCGCGCTGCGGGTCCAGCAGATCGCGCCCCACGACAAGGCGGCGGTGCTGTCCCTCGTGCTTGCTGTCGGCGCCGTCGTCGCGCTGCTCGGCCAGAACATCTTCGGACTGCTGTCGGACCGGACGACGAGCCGCTTCGGCATGCGACGGCCGTGGATCGCCCTCGGCGCCGTCTCCGGCGCCATCAGCCTCGTCCTGCTCGCCACCGCGGCGAACACGGGGATGCTCGTCTTCGCCTGGGCCCTGACCCAGCTGACGTTCAACATCCTGCTGGCCGGGCTCAACCCCGTCATCCCCGACCAGGTACCCCCGTCCCAGCTCGGCCGGGTCACCGCCCTGGCAGGTCTGACCACCCAACTGGGCGTGGCAGGCGGAGCCTTCCTCGTCCAGGCGCTGCTGCCCAACCTGACCGCGGCCCTCCTGCTCCCCGCCCTGCTGTGCCTGGTGGGCGCCGGTGTCCTGCTGTGGGTCCTGCCGGACCGGCGTCTCGCACGCGCCGAGCGCCCGCCACTGACGTGGCGTACCTGGCTGCGGGCCTACTGGGTCAGCCCCCGCCGGGCGCCCGACTTCGCGTGGGCCTGGCTGTCCCGCTTCCTGGTCGGGTTCGGCAACGTGACCCTCAGCAGCTACCAGACGTACTTCCTCATGGACCGCTTCGGGTACGACGAGGACGCCATCGGAGGCGTCGTCTTCAAGGTCCTGCTGCTCAACGCCGTGTGCGTGGTCCTGGCCAGCGTGGTCTTCGGGGCGGTGTCGGACCGGATGCGCCGACGCAAGCCGTTCGTCCTCCTCTCGGCGGTCGTGCTCGCCCTCGCCCACGTGATGGCTGCGTTCGCCCCGTCCCTCGGCTGGTATCTGGCGGCGACCGCGGTCGCGGGGATCGCCGGCGGCTGCTATCTCGCCGTCGACCTGGCCCTGGTCGCCGAGGTGCTGCCGTCGCGCGCCGACACGGGCAAGGACATGAGCGTGTTCCATCTGGCCCAGGTGCTCCCGCAGTCGGTGGCCCCCGCGGTTGCCCCGCTGTTCCTCGCCATCGGCAGCGGCGAGAACTACGCGGCCTTCTTCCTCGCCGGAGCGGCCATCGGCCTCATCGGGGCCCTGTGCAACCAGCGCATCCGGTCCGTCCGCTGAGCCCCCGTCTCCCCGTTCTCCCTGTTCTCCCCGTTCTCCCAGAGAAAGGATCTCGCGTGTCCCGTCCCAACTTCGTGATTTTCGTGCCGGACCAGCTGCGCGCGGACGCCGTCGGCGCGTTCGGCAACCCGTACGCCCGTACCCCGCACATGGACGCCCTCGCTGCTCGCGGCACCCGGTTCGACCAGGCGTACGTGCAGCACCCGGTGTGCTCACCGAGCCGCGCCTCGTTCCTGACCGGCTGGTATCCGCACACCGCCGGCCACCGCACTCTGACGCACCTGCTCCAGGAGCACGAGCCGAATCTGCTCAGAATCCTCAAGGACGCCGGCTACCACGTCACCTGGGCCGGGGCCCGCGGCGACACCTTCGCCCCGGGCGTCACCGAGGCCAGCGTGCACGAGTACGGCTTCTCCGTCGCCCCGACCGTCGGATTCGGCGGCGACTACCCCGACGGCGTCTGGTCGCGGCTCTTCTACCGCGGCCTGGTCCCGGACGACGGCCGGGTGGACCCCGACGAGGCCGCTGTGCGCACCGCCGAGGAATGGCTGCGCGAACCTCCCTCGGCTCCCTGGGTCCTGTTCGTTCCCCTCGTCGCCCCGCACTGCCCGTTCCAGGTCCCCGACCCCTGGTACTCGCAGACCGACCGCGCGGCCGTCCCCGACCCCGCGCCACCGGGCGATCCGGCGCGCGAGCCGCGGTTCATGGCCGCCCTGCGCGATCGGTACGAACTCGGCGAGGTCACCCCCGAGCAGTGGCGCGAGGTCGTGGCCACCTACTACGGGATGATCTCCCGCCTCGACGACCACCTCGGGCGCGTCATGGCGGGTGTCGCCGCCGCGGGCGCGGCGGACAGCACGGTGACGGTGTTCTTCGCCGACCACGGCGAATACCTCGGTGACCACGGGCTGATCGAGAAGTGGCCCTCCGCAATGCACGACTGCATCACCCGGGACCCGCTCATCATCAGCGGCCCCGGCCTCGGACTCGGCCAGGGCCAGGTCTGCGAGGAGATGGTGGAGCTCGTCGACATCCTGCCGACCGTCCTCGAACTCGCCGACGTCGAAGCCCCGCACGCCCACTTCGGACGCAGCCTGGTCCCGCTCCTGAAGGACCCGTCGGCCCCGCACCGTGAATTCGCCTTCACCGAGGGCGGTTTCACAGTCGCCGAGGAACCCCGGCTGGAGAACGCGGCCTTCCCCTACGACCGCAAGGCCGCCCTCCAGCACGAAGACCCCACCCTGGTCGGCAAGGCCATCGCCGTACGCGACCAGCGATGGACGTACGTGTGGCGCCTGTACGAGGAGCCCGAGCTGTACGCGCGCGACGAGGACCCGCACGAGCGGGTCAACCTCGCGGGCCGGCCCGAGCACGCCGCGGTCCAGCAGCGGATGCACGACGCGGTGCTGCGCTGGCTGGTCGAGACCGCGGACGTCATCCCCACCGGCACAGATCCCCGGCTCCCGGCCGTCGACCTCCCCGTCCCGGGAGCCGCCGCGCGTCCCGACGAGCCCCAGCCCTGATGAGGAAGCACACCACCATGGCAACCCCCGCTGACGTGACCACCGACGACGCATACAAGGACGGGTACGCGGACGACCCGTCCTACGGAGACGTGATCGAAGCGGCGCTCGCCCGTCTCGACCTCGACACCAAGGCCCGCCTGCTGGCCGGGCAGGATCTGTGGTCCCTGCCCGCGCTGCCCGAGATCGGACTCGCCTCCCTCGTCATGTCCGACGGGCCGGTCGGCGTGCGTGGCTCCGGCTGGACGCCGGACGATCCGTCGCTGACGCTGCCCAGCCCGACCGCGCTCGCCGCGAGCTGGGATCCGGAACTCGCCCGGCGGGCAGGGCGCGTCCTGGCGCAGGAGGCCCACCGCAAGGGCGTCCACGTGCTGCTCGCCCCGACGATCAACCTGCACCGCTCCCCGCTGGGCGGACGGCACTTCGAGGCGTACTCCGAAGACGCGCTGCTCACCGCTCGTATCGGCGCCGGCTACGTCACCGGCGTGCAAGAGAGCGGTGTCGCCGCCACACTCAAGCACTTCGTCGCCAACGACGCGGAGACCGAGCGCTTCACCGTCGACAACCACGTCGACGAGCGCACGCTCCGGGAGCTGTACCTGGCCCCCTTCGAAGAGATCACCGCCTCCGCGAACCCGTGGCTGATCATGTCCGCGTACAACTCGGTCAACGGCTCCACGATGACCGAACACCGCGACCTGCAGGTAGGCGTGCTGCGCGAGCACTGGGGCTACGACGGCGTCGTCGTCTCGGACTGGCTGGCCGCCCGTGACACCGTACGAGCGATCGAAGGCGGCCTCGACGTGGCGATGCCCGGCCCGCAGACCGTCTTCGGGCCCGCCCTCGCCGCCGCCGTACGCGAGAGGAAGGTCGCCGAGGCGACCGTCGACGCCGCCGTACGCCGCGTCCTGCTGCTCGCCGCCCGGCTCGGGCTCCTCGCCGGCGTCGCGCCGGCCGTCACCGCCGCCCACCGGCCCGCGCCTGTCGACGGTGTGGCGTGCGCCCGCGAGATCGCCGCCCGGTCCTTCGTTCTACTCCGCAACGAACGGCAGATCCTGCCCCTGGACCCGACCCGCATGGGCGGCCCCCTGTCCCTGCACCCGGCCGGCATCGGCGGCATCGCGCTCATCGGCCATGCCGCCCGCCACGCCCGCATCCTGGGCGGCGGCTCCGCGACCGTCTTCCCCGGCGAGGTCGTCTCACCGCTGCAGGGCCTGCGGGCCACTCTGCCCGAGGGCGTCCCCCTCACCTGGGCCCGGGGCGCCGACCTCAGCGACGGACTGTCCCCCGCCACCGACGGCTTCACCCTGCGCGCGATCCTCCGCGACGCCGACGGGACCGTGCTCGCCGAACAGCCGTTGCCCGACGGACGCATCCGGTGGATGGCAGAGACCCTGCCCGGTGGCGCCGACTTCGACGCACTGGACTCCGTCGAGCTCGTCGGCACGTTCGTCCCCAGGACCGCCGGGCCGCACGAGTTCGGCACCCGCGGCCTCGGAGCCTTCCGTCTCACCGTCGGCGGCACGACGCTGTACGACGGGGTGTACCGGCCCGCCGACGCCGACCCGCTGGCCGCCATCACCGGCCCCCCGGTCCCGCGCGGTGCCGTGGACCTCGCCGCCGAAGTGCCCGTCGAGGTCAGCCTGCTGGCCTCGAACCCGAAGATGACGTACGGCTCCCTGCGGGGCGTCACCTTCGGACTCGCCCACCGCGAACCCGTCAGCGAGGACGACCAGCTGATCGAGGAGGCCGTCGCCGCCGTGGCGGCCGCGAACACCGCCATCGTCGTCGTAGCCACCACGGAGACCGTGGAGAGCGAAGGCTTCGACCGCGCCGGTCTGCGCCTGCCGGGACGGCAGGACGAACTCGTCGCCCGCGTCGCCGCCGCCAACCCCCGTACCGTCGTCGTGGTCAACGCGGGCGCACCCGTCGAGATGCCCTGGCGCAACGACGTCGCCGCGATCCTGCTGACCTGGTTCCCCGGGGAGCAGGGCGGCACGGCCCTCGCCGACGTCCTCCTCGGCCGCGCCGAACCCGGCGGCCGGCTCCCCACCACCTGGCCCGGCCGCCTCGACGAGACCCCGGTCCACGAGGTCACCCCCCGGGACGGTGTTCTGCGGTACGACGAGGAGGGGTTCATCGGCTACCGGGCCTGGCAGCGCCACGACAGCGAGCCCGCGTACCCCTTCGGCTTCGGCCTCGGCTACACCACCTGGAAGCACGAGCACATCGAGGTCGTCGAGGCCCGCACCGTACGCGTCCGGACCCGCAACACCGGCCGTCGCCACGGCCGCACCGTCGTTCAGATCTACGTGAGCCCGGCGGACCACACCCAGGCCGACGGACCCGCCCGCCCCGAACGGTGGCTGGCCGGCTTCGCCTCCGTCACCGCCGGCCCCGGCCAGACGTCCGAAGTGGACATCGCCCTGCCGGAGCGGGCGTTCCGGATCTGGGACACCACCTCCCGATCCTGGACCACGATCCCCGGCGGCTACACCGTCCACGCCGCGCACGACGCGGCCACGCCCACGCTCTCCACCGAGCTGCACATCGCCGGCAGACCGGCCCACCGACCGCTGTGGGACCGGGACCTGACACCCGGTCCCACAGCACACCCTCCGCCCCGCCCACCGAGGCGAGGCCGGAAGAAGGAGACACGTTCCATGGACGCCGACGTCATCGTCGTCGGAGCCGGCCTCGCCGGCCTGGTCGCCGCACACGAACTCACCTCACAAGGACGGCGCGTCGCCCTCGTCGACCAGGAAGGCCCGGCCGACCTCGGCGGCCAGGCGCACTGGTCGTTCGGCGGACTCTTCCTCGTCGACTCCCCGGAACAACGCCGCATGGGAGTCAAGGACTCTCTCGACCTGGCCTGGAACGACTGGCAGGGCAGTGCCCGCTTCGACCGCCTCGACGACGAGGACTCCTGGGCCGCCCGCTGGGCCCGCGCCTACGTCGAATTCGCCGCGGGCGAGAAGCGCTCGTGGCTGACGGGCCACGGCCTGTCCTTCCTGCCCACCGTCGGCTGGGCGGAACGCGGCGACCTCCGCGCCGACGGACACGGCAACTCCGTGCCCCGCTTCCACGTCACCTGGGGCACCGGCCCCGGCGTCGTCGAGCCCTTCGTCCGCCACGCCCGGGAGGCGGCGGCCGACGGCGAACTCACCTTCCACCACCGCCACCGCGTGGACGAACTCCTCGTCGAGTCCGGCACCGTCAAGGGCGTACGGGGCGTACGCCTCGCCGAGGACGACTCACCGCGCGGGGCGGCCACCAATCGCACCGTCGTGGGCGAGTTCGAACTCACCGCCCAGGCCGTCGTCCTCACCACCGGTGGCATCGGCGCCAACCACGACCTCGTGCGCCGTCACTGGCCCGGCCGCCTCGGCACCCCTCCCGCCCACATGGTCACCGGCGTCCCCGCGTACGTCGACGGACGCATGCTCGACATCAGCGCCGCGGCCGGCGTGCGACTGGTCAACCGCGACCGCATGTGGCACTACACCGAGGGCCTACGCAACTGGGACCCTGTCTGGCCCGGCCACGGCATCCGCATCCTGCCCGGACCGTCCCCGATGTGGTTCGACGCCCTCGGCCGGCGCCTGCCGGACCCATGCCTGCCCGGCTACGACACCCTCGGCACGCTCCGGCACCTGCGCACCACACGGGACATCGCCGCCCACGACCACTCCTGGTTCATCCTCACCCAGAAAATCATCGAGAAGGAGTTCGCCCTGTCCGGGTCGGAGCAGAACCCCGACATCACCGGCAAGGACCGCGCAGCCTTCCTCCGCACCCGCCTGCTCGGCAAGGGTGCACCGGCGCCCGTGGAGGCGTTCAAGCGCCACGGCGAGGACTTCGTCGTCGCCGACACCCTCGACGACCTCGTCGCCGGAATGAACCGCCTGACCGACGAACCCCTGCTCGACCCTGCGGCGATCCGACGTCAGATCGAGGCCCGCGACCTGCAGATCGCCAATCCCTTCAGCAAGGACGCCCAGGTCCAGGGCATCCGCAACGCCCGCCGCTACCTCGGAGACCGCCTCGGCCGCGCCGCCGCCCCACACCGCCTCCTCGACCCCGCCGCCGGCCCCCTCATCGGCGTGAAGCTCCACGTCCTGACCCGCAAAACCCTCGGCGGCATCCAGACCGACCTCGACTCCCGCGCCCTCGGCCACGACGGCCGGCCCGTCGAGGGTCTCTACGCCGCCGGCGAGGTGGCCGGCTTCGGAGGCGGCGGCGCCCACGGATACAACGCCCTGGAAGGAACCTTCCTCGGCGGCTGCCTCTTCACCGGTCGCCAGGCCGGCCGCGCGGCAGCCCTTCAGACAGGAGCGTGACCGCGACGGCGCGCCTGCGGGGCCGGGTCAGCCGTTGCGGCGCGCTTCCAGATGCCTCTCAAGGCGTGCCTGGGTGAGCTTGAGCCAGGCGATGTAGGAGGCGCCGTACGCGTACCCGTGCTCATGGGCCATGATGTGGATCTCACTGGCCCAGCCGGCGTCCAGCTCCGGAATCTGCGGATCGTACGGGTCGGGAAACGGCGAGGCCGGCGCGAGCGTGCGGTGTTCGAGCCGGTACGCCAGCTCGGTGCGGACCACGTCGAGGGCGATCTCGGGGTCGAGCTGCCCGGCGAAGACGAAGCGCAGTTTGAAGTCGGGATCCATGGGGCGCGGAGACGGTTCGAACGGTGAGCGCGCCCACTCCAGCAGGGCCTCGCGGCCCTGCTCGGTGAGCCGGTACACCTTGGCGTCGGGACGCCCCTCGCGCGCATCGACCTCGAAGGCGACCCAGCCCCGCTCGACCAGCCTGCCGAGCCGGCGGTAGATCTGCGGCAGCTGGACGTCATAGCCGATGTAGCGGCCGGGACCGTCCATCCACCGGCGCAGGTCATAGCCGGAGAGACGGCGCAGCGTGAGCGCCCCCAGGATCACGTAGTCGAGGTGCATCCACGCCGCCTATGTTCGCTGGAACTTATGAGGCTCAGATTCGCCCCGGCGCTGAGCGCCGTCAAGACTCCTCACCCTGACACGACGCAGCGGAATCCCGCGTGACCGCTGGAGCTGTCCGGGGTGTTGGCGCTGCGGGCTGCGACGCGGTAACGGTTGCAGTACGAGCGGTGGCACATGTGCGAGCCGCCACGGATGACTTTCGCCTCCCCGGACGCCGGCCCTTGCGGGGCAGCGAGGGGGCGCGTGGCGGGGTGGCCGGTGGTCCACCAGTCGGCGCACCATTCCCACACGTTGCCCGCCATGTTGTACAGCCCGAAGCCGTTCGGCTCGAAGGAGTCCACGGAAGCCGTGCCTCGGTAGCCGTCGGTGGCGGTGTTCTTCGACGGGAAGGTGCCGCGCCAGATGTTGCAGCGTTGTACGCCGTCGGGGTCCAACTCGTCCCCCCACGGATAGCGCTTCTGCTCCAGGCCGCCGCGTGCCGCGTACTCCCACTCGGCCTCGGTGGGCAGCCGCTTGCCGGCCCAGCCCGCGTACGCGGCGGCGTCGTTCCAGGTCACATGGACCACCGGGTGGTCGCCGCGGTTGGCGAGGTCGCTGCCCGGCCCTTCGGGGTGCCGCCAGGTCGCCCCCCGCACGGCGCACCACCAGGGGGTCTGCTCGGGGCGCGGGGCCCCTCGGCGCAGCGCGGCGGGCAGGAAGCCGGCGAAGACGTACGACCAGCCGAACCGCTCGGCGTCGGTGACGTGTCCGGCGTCGGCGACGAAGAGAGAGAACTGCTCGTTGGTCACCGCGCAGGCGTCCATGCTGAACGGCTTCAGCCGCACCACCCGTACCGGCCCTTCACCGTCGGCGGGGAACCCCTCGCTGTCGTCGGACCCCATCAGGAACTCGCCGCCGGGCAGCGCCACCATTCCGTCCGAGGAGACCTCCCTGCGCGGCGGCGAGCTGCGCGGCGGCAGCAGCGGCACGGACGGCCGCCCGGCCGAGGGTGTGCAGCAGGGGGCGGGGGGCGGCACGTCGTGGCTCATGAGGTCTGCTCCTTCCGGGAATCAGTTCTTCCGCTCCTGGCAGTTATGTTCCAAGTTACATAGCCATGGAAGATCAGCCAAGGGAAGGGGCGCCCCCCCATGAAGGCCGTCGTGGTCATATTCGACACGCTCGACCGCCGCTTCCTGCCGCCCTACGGTGCGGACTGGACGCACGCACCCAAACAGCCTGCGCAGGCGCCCTGACGAGTGGTTAGCGGTCGCCGCGGGCGAGGCCCTACGCCTGGCCGCGCTCGCCTCCTACCCCGACGGCTGCAGGACCAGGGCCCCTCGGGCGGCGAGTGCGCGGGCAAGAGCCCCGTCACCGGGCCAAGCAAGGCGTCAAACGCTCACAGCTCACTGATGCGAACGCCATCCCACTGGTCACCGAGCCCGCACCGGCCAACATTCGCGATCACACCATGCTGCCCGCCACCCTCGACCGCTACGCCGACCTCGCCAAGACGCTCGGCCCACTGCCGGAGCAATCTGAGGAACATCCACGTCAGGGGCGCGTGCCCCCGGGCGGACGCCGGCGGTCACCCCGCTCGATGCGGTGGCTTGTAGAGGTCGTCAAGGCGGAGTGGGGCGGGCTGGGGCAGGGGTGTGCCGTCCGTCGGCAGGCAGGACTGGAGAAAGTAGGCGAGCAGGCGGCGGGATGCGGCCATGGAGGCAGCCGGGGACTCTCGCACGACGCCGTTGTTGGCCAGGAGCAGGAGGGTAACGTCGCTGGGGTCGAAGTCCTCGCGCAGCTGTCCGGTGTCCTTCGCACGCTGTACCAGCTGGGCGAGGCATGCCTCGGCGCGGGCACGCTCACGATGGACGTCGGGCGCGTCGGGAAATTGGGAGAGGAACGCGGCGCTGAACCCGCGGTCCTGGGCCTGCATCGTGCACACCTTGGTGAGGACGTTGCGAAGTCCGCGCCAGGGATCGTCGTCCTGAAGGGCCTCGTCGAGGGCTGCGACGCACTGGCTGAGTTGTTCGGAGAACGCAGCGGCGATCAGCGAGCCGCGTGTCGGGAAGTGCCGGTAGAGGGTGGCGGCACCCACGCCCGCTCTGCGGGCGATTGCGCTGGAAGATACGTCGGTGCCGTTGAGGGCGTACGCCTCGCGTGCGGCCTGGAGGAGCCGGGCGCGGTTGTGCCGGGCGTCGGCTCTCTGCCCCCGGGGCGGGGGGTCGGCGGCGGAGGGGGGCGGGTTCCGAGACAGTTGGGCAGGCGTGTCTCCCACTTAATCACAAACGGAAGAGGTCGACCGTTTAGCGGGTTAGCGTGACCTGGTGCCACGGTGCCCCGCGGTCGGCTCTCTGCCGCAGAGGTGAGCGGCTGCGAGTTCTCCTGCTGAACGACGTGCCATGTGTACGGAGGTTGTCCGTGTTTGCTGTGCAATACCACCGCTATGGCGGTTCCGAGGTCCTTTGCGTCGAGGAGGTCGAAGAGCCGCACGCCGGGCCAGGTCAGGTCCGCATCGCGGTGCGTGCCACCGGCGTCACCCCTGCTGACTGGTACCTGCGCTCAGGGATGCTGCGGGACATCGCCACCGTGGACTTCCCCCACCACGGTTCGATCGATCCCCGGGGCCGGACATGCCCGTGAACGTCCGAGCGTGTCCGGATCGATCAAGAATCGAGAAGCGCGGTTCACGGAGCCGCCTCTAATCTGCCCGTCATGGACGTCACCATTCACACGAGTTCCCTCCCGCACGACGACCCGGATGCCTCGCTCGCCTTCTATCGCGACGTCCTCGGCTTCGAGGTCCGCAGCGACGTCGGGCGGGGCAGGCTGCGCTGGATCACGGTCGGCCCGGCCGGTCAGCCCGACACGCGATCCTTCTGACGCCGCCGGTCGCCGACCCGGGAGTCACCGAAGAGGAGAGCCGCACCATCACCGAGATGATGGCCAAGGGCACCTACGGCTGGATCCTTCTGGCCACCCCGGACCTCGACGCCACGTTCGAGAAGGTGCAAGCCGGTGATACCGAGGCTTCGCTGAGCCGTGCGGGTATCGATGCGGCCGTGCGGGCCGACATCGCGACCACCTGCAAGGAACGCAGCGGCGCCCGCCGTGCCGCCGCCCACCAGGGCCTCGTCCAGATCCTCGTTGAACCGGCCACGGGCCCGGGCTCCGTCCCGCTGCTGTCCAACAGTTGCTCGACCGGCTGGTCGGCTCCGGCCGGCCCGGTCATCACTACCGAGCGCCTGGGGTGCCTGCCGAGGCAGGCACCCCAGGCGCTCGTAGACATCGATGGAAGATGAGAAAAGGGGAGTGTTCTCATGTGTCAGCCGGAGTGGCGGCGTGCACGCGTCCAGGCGCAGCGCCTGACCGATCTCGCGCGGCTGCGCCGCCTCCGCGACCGGATCGACAGGGAGTACGCGCAGCCGCTGAACGTGGAGGCGCTCGCCCGCGACATAAGCATGTCCGCAGGGCACCTCAGCCGGCAGTTCCGGGCCGCCTACGGTGAATCGCCGTACGCGTATCTGATGACGCGTCGCATCGAGCGCGCGGCGGCGCTGCTGCGGCGGGGCGACCTCAGCGTCACCGAGGTCTGCTTCGCGGTCGGCTGCGCGTCGCTCGGCACGTTCACCACCCGCTTCACCGAGCTGGTCGGCATGCCGCCCGGGGCCTTCCGGCGCCAGGCGGCGCATGTGGCGGCCGACCAGGCTGATGCCCCGTGTGCAGCCCACGATGCGGGCTCTGCGATCACGGTCGAGGGGATGCCGGCGTGTGTGGCGAAGCAAGTGACAAGACCCGTCAGGAATCGAGAAGCCCCACTCACCGAGCAGCCCCTAGCGTGATGGCCATGGCAATCACCACTTCCACCGCATCCCACACGTCCATCGCATCCGTCACCCTCGAGGTGGCCGACCCCGAGGCCGCCCGTCGCTTCTACACCGCCTTCGGAGTGGACACGCACATACGCCTGCGGGCGTCCGAGGAACACTCCACCGGATTCCGCGGCTTCACCCTGGCGCTCACGGTGTCCCGGCCGGCCACTGTCGACAGCTTCGTCGACGCCGCCACGGACGCCGGCGCCACGGTGCTCAAGCCCGCCGAGAAGTCGCTGTGGGGCTACGGCGGCGTCGTCCAGGCCCCGGACGGGACGATCTGGAAGGTCGCGACCTCGGCGAAGAAGGACACCGGCCCGGCCACCCGCGGGATCGACGAGATCGTCCTCCTGCTCGGCGTCGAGGACGTGAAGGCCAGCAAGCAGTTCTACGTCGGCCGGGGCCTGACCGTGGCCAGGAGCTTCGGCGGCAAGTACGCCGAGTTCACCTCCGACGAGTCCAGCCCCGTCAAGCTGGCGCTGTACAAGCGCCGCGGCCTGGCCAAGGACCTCGGCGTCCCCGCCGACGGCACCGGCTCGCACCGCATCGTCCTCGGCAGCACCGCCGACCCCTTCACCGACCCGGACGGATTCGCCTGGGAGGCCGCCGAGTCGCTCACCCCCGCGCCGTCCACGGCGCCTGCACTGTCCTGACCCCAGCCGACGGCGGCGCGGCGCGGTTTCCTCCCGCGTGGAGAAGGAGGCGGCAGCGGAGCGGGACGTACTCGCGAAGATCGCCGAGATGCCGGAGGAGGACCGGGTTCGCGGCCCGGCGGTCGCCGGGGGCGTCCCGAAAGGCGCCCGAAACCGGTGGGCGCCGCCGGGAAGCGGGACGGGTATTCGGGACGGTCCGCATCGGGTGCGGCTCCTTTGAAGGGACCGCGGGGTCACGGCGTACGGCGTCGCGCCAGCCGTTTGACCTGGTACGAACCGAACCCGGCGTGGGCGAGGGCGAGCAGCGTGACGGCTGCCAGCAGCACCGGTGTTGTCGTGACGTGACCGAGGAGTGTGAGGACGTACGGAGTGAACATGCCGAGGTATGCCGCCGTCCAGAACCGGGCCGTCCAGCGGGCGAGTTGGTGGGGCGGGGCGAGGGCCGCGGTCCAGGTGAGGCCGTAGGTGAGGGCCAGTCCGTAGCCCGCGCCGAGAACAGTCGCGGCGAGGAGGGCGAGGGGCTCGTTCTCCGTCGCGGCGGCGACGGCGGCGGTCGCCGTGCCGACCGCGACGACCAGGAGGCCCGCGGTGGGCGTGGACCGGGCTCGCCGTGCGGTGAGCAGACCGGTGCCGGGGACGACGGCCGTCGCGACGCCCGTGAGGATCAGGCCGGTGTGGAGGGTGCTCGGCAGCGTGACGAAGCCGATGGTGGGGGCCGCAAAGACCCAGGGCGCCAGGGGCAGGACCGTACGCCGGAAGCGGTGGCCGGTGTGTTCGTGGGCGGCTTCGGAGCTGTGGACCGGGACCGATCTGCTCGTCTCCGGTGCGGCCAGTGCGAGCCACCCCGACGCCGCCCCGAGGACGACGTGCGGAACGTACGCCGTCACCATCGGCCAGGGAGCCCACTGCGCGATGAGCGCCGCCACGAGGCCGCCCGTCGCGAAGCCCGCGGAGACGAACAGGCCGGGGCGGCGCGGCGAGTCGGAGAGTTCCTTGATCCAGGCGCTGCCCGCGGCCAGCAGCGCGCCCGCGCTGACACCGGTCAGGAAGCGCCCAGGCAGCAGCCAGGTACCGCCCCACGCGCCGCCCGCCATGAGGAGCAGGGTGGACAGGACGTTGAGGGCGAGGGCCGCGAGCGCCACCCGGCGCCGTCCCCTGCGGTCCGCGAGCGGGCCCGCGATCAGCAGCGCCGGGATCAGGCCGACGACGTACACCGCGAACAGACCGGTCACTGTGGACTCGGTGAGGCCGAGGTGGCTGCGGTAGGCGCCGAGCAGGGCCGAGAACTGGTTGGCACTCCAGCCGGAGGCCAGCATGATCCATGCGGCGCGGGCGCCCGGGGTGCCGGTGGCCGCGGGGACGGGGGTGACAGGGGCGGTGAGAGGGGGTGCGGTCATGCTCCCATTCGTACGTGTCCGACCGTTCGGCCCGCGCCGTACGTTCACGATTCGTGAACGGCCCGCGCCGCCTGCCCGGCTCCCCGTCTACCCTGGTCGTATGGCGCTTGACCTGCGGCTGCTGTCGTCGTTCCTGGCGGTCGTCGAGGAGGGGCACTTCGGACGGGCCGCAGCGCGGCTCTTCCTGTCGCCGCCGGCTGTCACCCAGCACGTACGCCGCCTGGAGAGCCAGGTCGGCGCGCGGCTCCTCGACCGGTCCGGCTCCCCCGTCGTGCCGACGGCCGCCGGAGTGCGGCTCGCCGGACACGCGCGCACCCTCCTCGACGCCGCGAATGCCGCACTCGACGACCTGGCGGACGTCACCCAGGAGGCGGACGGCGGGCGGCCGCTGCGGGTGGGGATCATGGGGCACGGTTCGGCGGAGCTGACGCCCGCGGCCATCAACGCCTACCGGCGAGCCCGGCCCGAGGTGCGGGTGGAGATCCGGCAGCTGGACTTCACGGAGCATGTGACCGCGCTGGTGGAGGACCGGGTGGACGTAGCTTTCGTGCGGCCGAGCCCGGACGACGAGCGCCTCGTAACGGACGTCCTCACCACCGAACAGCGGATCGTCGTCGTGCACGAGCGGTCGCCGCTGGCCGACGCCCGGACGTCCGGGGTCGGCGTCGCGGACCTCACCGAGCTGCCGCTGTTCCGTGTCCCGGGGCACACCCCGCACTCGTTCACCGAGTATCTGTACTTCGACGACCGCGCCCAGCGCCGCAGCTCCGAGTTCGCCGTCACCCCGCAGGAGGTGCTGACCGGCGTCGTCACCGGGCGGTCCGCGGGCTCTGGCCTGCGCTCCTTCGCGCGGTACTACGCGTGGCCGGGCGCCGTCTTCATACCCGTCCTCGACGCTCCGTGGGAGAGCAGCTATCTCGCGGTGCGGGCCGGTGACGACAACCCGGAGGTGCGGATCTTCCGAGCGCTCGCGGTGGCCCTCGCGAAGAACATGGGCCCCGGGATCAACTCCCGCCCGCCGGGCTCCAGCTGACGAGTGCGTCGCCCAAGACGCCGGTCATTGCACCCGCGCGTCCTTGGAGCCGTCGGCGCGCCGCCATCGGCTGGCCGATCTCCTGCAGAGCGGCCCCCCGGCCCCGGTGTGCTCGGTAGCGTGGCGGCCCTCGTCCGTCCCGACCAGGCCGAGAACTACGCTTTCCCTCCCGCTCCGCAGCCACAGCGCTCCCCGGCGCCGGAGGCACCTGCGGGCACCGCCAGAAGCCGGTCGGGGAACGCGACCCTCCGCGCTCCCGCAGCGGTCGCAAGGCACCTCGCTCGTGTCACGACGCCGCCCGTCGACGAGGCCGAACAGGAATCAGCCAGGAACGCGGCAGGGTGTGCCCGTAGATCAAGGTGAGGTCGACGGTGCCCTGGTAGATACGTTCTCGCTTGCGTCTGCCGACACATTGCGGGACAGGCCGGATCGCTTGCTGAGGAGCGTCAATGCGGGGGGCGATGGTCAGCGCACCAGGGACATCGAAGGAACGGGAGCGTGCTCGGTACCGGCTTTCACGCAGCATGGCGGGGCGAGTACCAGCACGAGGGTCCCGACCGGGACGTTGATCCAGAACACCCACTGCCATACGAAGATGTCGGTGATGATGCCGCCCAGAAGGAGGCCGGCGGTGGCGCCGAACCCGCCGAGGCCGCCCCAGATACCGAGCGCCTTGTTCCGCTCGGTCCCTTCGGGGAAGGTGTTCATGACCATCGACAAGGAAGGGGGAGTCGGACCCGACAGGTTCCCAGCTCGCCTGTATCTCTCTGACACTGACGGCAACATGAGCCGGCCTGACCGGCTCCGCTTCAACGCCCAGCCATTTACTGGGGGTGCGGTTGGCCGGTGGCGACAACCAACGTTCCCAGGCGTCGGTGGCCGCGCAGGATGGGCAGGTGTCGATCGCTCATGAGCATCGCCCCTATGAGACACGGCGGTTCGCCCGGATGGCACCCCCGGGACCGGGATCAGTCCCGCTCGGTCCACCACGGCCGGGTTCCGGACAGGCTTCGCAGCGCGTTGGTCGCGCAGTGCACCTCCCCGCCGACGGTGCCGCGGTGGTGCGAGTAGGCCCAGTGCTCCACCCAGGAGATCCGGGTGCCCGTGCCGCTCAGGGCCTTCTCGGCCGCCCGCTCGAAGACGTCCCGGCCGTCCGCCTCCGGGACGTGCCGGCGTGGCGCCAGGTAGACGCCGGTGCCGGTGCTCACGCCGTTGGCCGCGCCGGGCAGGTAGTTGGCAACCACGTCGCGGCGTGGATACCCGGCGGGCACGTCGAGCCGGTTGAAGAGAGCGGGAACACGGACGACATGGCGTTCCGTCAGCCCCGCTTGCTCGCGAAGGGTGTGCAGAGCGGAGTCGATGCCCTTACGGGCGATCTCCGTGCCCCGGGTCAGTGAGGGCTTGCGCAACGCGTCGGCGACCGTGGGACCGGGATCCTCGGTGTCCTCCGGAGCGATCCCGCGGACCGACAACTCCCCGCCCCGACCGCACTCCACGAGATCTTCCAGCAGTTTCCGTCCCAGGTCGGGGTCGGCGACAACGGCCACCAGCCCCGGTCGTTCCTGGCCGGCACGAAGGACAGGAACTCGTCGATGTGACCGACCCCCAGCCAGCTGGTGTCCACCGCCATCGGCCGCTGGTAGCCCTGCGCGGCAAGCATCCGGGTGAAGGAGGCGTCCGGGAATTCCTTGCCTCCCGTACCCGGCGCACACCGGGCCGGTGCGGGCCGGCCCCGTTGCAGTTCTCGGTCACGCCTTCGGCCAACGGCGAGCGGCGAGCGGCGACCACGCGTGCGCCGCGGGTTGCTGCCGGCGCACCGTGCGGGCAACGGTGCGAGGGCGTCGTACCCAACCACGAGCGCCGCGCGGAGACCCTCACCCTGGACGGGGCAGCATACTGGCCGAAGTCGCGCAGCCCGTCGGCCAGTAGTTAGCATGAAATCAAACAGTGTCACCGATGGGTCGTCTGTCGCGATGCTGCGTGGCGGGCCTGCCGGGCGGGGTTCTTGTGAGCGACCGCGCACATGGCAACGCAGACCTCAAGCCTTCGTATGCGGTCGGGCCCTGAAGCCGCTTCGACCTTCACAGGTTTCGATCGAGGTCGCACCCTCGCTGACGGTTGCGGCGATGTTCGTGGCTGCTGACCGCGTGGTGGGCAGCGCACGACGGCGTCCCCGGCACCTCTCGACTTGCCTGTGCCGTGTCATCGAGCGAGCCCTCGACGTCACCCCGGCCGGAGCCCATACGGCATTCGCACACAGGGAGATTCTCATGACCGAGAGCCACGCGCGGACCCCGGCAACCCCCAGCGCCCTCGTGGATCCGCTGCGCAACCGTGGGGTGGCCTTCACACAGGAGGAACGGGAGGCCCTCGGTCTGGCGGGACGCCTGCCCTCAGCGGTGCTGACACTCGAGGAGCAGTGCAAGCGGGCCTACCAGCAGACACAGGCTCAGGGGAGCGACCTGGCCAAGAACGTCTACCTGGAGCAGCTGCACGACCGCAACGAAACCCTGTACTTCAAGGTTCTCACCGAGCACCTCGCCGAGATGCTGCCGATCGTCTACGACCCCACCGTGGGCGAGGCGATTGAGCAGTACTCCCACGAGTATCGGCGCCCGCGCGGCGTGTTCCTGTCCATCGACCGGCCCGACGACATGGAAAAGGCGTTCGCCACGCTTCAACTCGGCCCCGAGGACGTCGACCTGATCGTGTGCACAGACGCGGAGGAGATTCTGGGCATCGGCGACTGGGGCGTGGGAGGGATCCAGATCTCGGTCGGCAAGCTCGCGGTGTACACGGCAGCCGCGGGCATCGACCCGCATCGCGTGGTTCCCGTGTCGCTGGACGTGGGCACGAACCGCGAGTCACTGCTGGAGGACCCGCTGTACCTTGGCAACCGGCACCCCCGCGTCCGCGGCGCGGAGTACGACGAGTTCATCGAGAAGTACCTGCAGACGGCATCGTCCACGTTCCCCGACGCGCTCCTGCACTTCGAGGACTTCGGTCCCAGCAACGCACGGCGGATCCTGGAGCAGTACGGCGGCCGCTACCGGATCTTCAATGACGACATGCAGGGCACCGGAGCCATCACGCTGGCCGCCGCGCTGTCCGCCGTCAAAGTCAGCGGCATGCGGATGCGGGACCAGAAGCTGATCGTCTTCGGTGCCGGGACCGCCGGGGTGGGCATCGCCGACCAGTTGCGCGGCGCGATGATCCGCGACGGCGCGGATCCGGAGCGGGCCACCGCCCAGGTATGGCTCGTCGACAAACAGGGACTGCTCACCTGGAATATGACCGACCTGCGCGACTTCCAGCACCCCTACACCCGCGATCCGGCCGAGGTCGCGGACTGGGCGAGGGACGACGGCGGGGCGATCCCGCTGCTGGAAGCGGTGCGCCGGGCCAAGCCGACGATCCTGCTGGGTACTTCCACCGCGCATGGTGCGTTCACTCGCGAGGTCGTCGAGGCCATGTCGGAGGGCACCGAGCGGCCGATCATCCTCCCGATCTCCAACCCCACCTCCCGGATCGAGGCCATGCCCGCCGACGTCATCACCTGGTCCAGGGGAAAGGCGCTCGTCGCAACCGGCATCCCCGTCCCACCCGTGAGGTACGACGGCGTGACCTACGAGATCGGGCAGGCCAACAACGCGCTGCTCTACCCGGGACTGGGCCTGGGCACGATCGTCTCCGGGGCGTCCCAGGTGACCCCGGGCATGCTGCTCGCGGCCGCGCAGGCGGTCGCGGACCAGGTCGACCCATCGGGGCCCGGCGCCTCCCTGCTGCCGCCCGTGGAAGACCTTCGGGAGTCCTCCGCGATCACCGCGACCGCGGTGGTCAAAGCGGCGCTCGACGACGGCGTGGCCACCTCCAAGCCGGTCGACATCGGCGAGGCCGTCCGGGAGGCCATGTGGCAGCCGGGCTACACCGATGGAGCCGCGGCATGAACACGCGACACATCGCCGGCGGTCAGGACGAGGCCCCGAGGATCCGAGACATCTCCATCGGCTTGCACGCGACCGGCACCCGGCGGGAGACCGACTCCATGGGCGCCATCGACGTGCCCGCCGACCGCTACTGGGGGGCACAGACCCAACGGTCCCTCATCCACTTCTCCATCGGGGACGACCGGATGCCCAAGGCGGTCTACCACGCCTACGGCCACGTCAAGAAGGCCGCCGCCCTCGTCAACGGGCGCGCCGGACGACTGCCGGCCTGGACGGCCGACCTGATCCAGCGAGTGGCCGACGAGGTCATCGCAGGCAAGCTGGACGAACACTTCCCGCTGTACGTGTGGCAGACGGGGTCCGGCACGCAGTCCAACATGAACACCAACGAGGTGATCGGCAACCGTGCCATCCAGCTGGTCGACGGCGAGCTGGGCAGCAAGTCCCCGATCCATCCCAACGACCACGTCAACATGGGGCAGTCGTCCAACGACACGTTCCCCACCGCCATGCACATCGCCTCGGTCAAGGAGATCCACGAGCACCTGCTGCCAAGCGTGCGGGCGCTGCAGCACGCCATCGAGGCCAAGGCGCGGCAATGGCAGGACGTGGTGAAGATCGGCCGCACCCACCTGGAGGACGCCGTCCCCCTCACTGTCGGGCAGGAATGGTCCGGCTACGCCCACCAGATGAATCAAGCCGTCGACCGGGTCACCAGGTCCGCCGAGGACCTGTATGAGCTCGCGATGGGCGGCACCGCAGTGGGCACGGGTCTCAACGCCCCACCCGGATTCGGCGAGCAGGTGGCAGCCGAGATCGCCACCGCGACCGGCTACCCGTTCACCACCGCGCAGAACAAATTCGCCGCCCAGGGCGGCCTGGACGCCATGACCGGCGCGTCCGCCGGGCTGAGGGCCCTGGCTGTACCGCTGATGAAGATCGCCAACGACATCCGCTGGCTGGCCTCCGGGCCCCGCTGCGGCCTCGACGAACTCGTCCTCCCGGCGAACGAGCCCGGCTCGTCGATCATGCCGGGCAAGGTCAACCCGACCCAGTGCGAGGCGATGGTCATGGTCTGCATCCAGGTGCTGTCCGAGGACGCAGCCATCGCCTTCGCCGGCACGCAGGGCAACTTCGAGCTCAACGCCATGCGCCCGGTCATCATCAACAACTTCCTGCATGCGGCGACCATCCTCGCCGACGCCTGCACCAAGATGCGCGAGTACTGCATCGAGGGCGCCCAGCTGAACCGGGACCGGATCGACGACTATGTCGACCGGTCCCTGATGCTGGTCACCGCGCTCTCACCGGTGATCGGCTATGACAAGGCCTCCGCGATCGCCCACAAGGCCGACGACGAGGACACCACCCTGCGCGAGGCCGCGCTGGCGTCCGGCTACATAGGCGCCGAGGACTTCGACCGCATCGTCAGACCCGCCGCCATGGTCGGCCAGACGTAGAGAACACAGCCAGCCGCCCGCACCAGACGTGGTATGCCTAGCCCCTCGCGGACCAGCAGCTCGCCCTCGTCGGGGCGCCGGCCAGAGCCTCCCAGGACGCCAAGGAACCGTCGGTGCCCGCGAGGGCGAAGCGGTCGGGGTGCTCGCTGACCGCCGACCGCGCCAGGCTCCAAACGCTGGCACCAATGTGGTCCGTCGTGTCATCGCCCTCGCACCGGACATGACGAACACCAGCCGAGACCCAGCCGGTCGCGGTTCCGCAAGCCGTCCTTGGACGAGCCCCAGCGTCTCTACGACCACGTCGGCAACAGCACGTCCTTCCGGGGCATCGACATCGACGTAGTCGCGGGCGCGTCCGGCGAAGGCCCCCCGCAGAACGCCACCGACAACAGCGCATCCCTCCACCGGCCCCGGTGTGACGTTCGACAACGGCAGCCAATCGAGCCGGAGGAGACTGTCGCGGACCGCCGTCTCCGCAGGCGTGACAGCACTCCTGGTCAGCGGTGGGAGAACCAGCGACGCCACCACCGGCGCGGCCTCCCCCGGCAGGTAAGGGCCAGGTCGGCCGATCAGGTGCCGATACCGCGATTCTGCGTAGTCCTTCGAGTAATGAGTTACCCGTAAAGGGCGAACCGCAACAATGAGGGGCGGAGACGGAAGGAATATCGACGGGAGAGTGGTGCATGCCTCTACGGAGACGTAAGGCGCAGCTGAAGGCCCAGGCCGGGCCGGCGGCGGTCAGTGGATACGGCGCGGTGGACGGGCGCCTGCCCGTCAGCGAGCTGGCCAGGTTGTTGCTGCGCAAGGCCTTTCCCGACCACTGGTCCTTTCTCCTCGGCGAGATCGCCCTTTACTCCTTTGTGGTCCTGCTCCTTACCGGCGTGTATCTCACGTTGTTCTTCGACCCGAGCATGACGGAGAGTGTCTACACCGGTTCCTATGTGCCTTTCCAGGGCGAGAGGATGACGCAGGCCTACACCACCACCCTCGACATCAGCTTCGCCGTGCGCGGAGGCCTGCTGATGCGTCAGATCCACCACTGGGCGGCCCTGGTGTTCGTCGCCGCGATCGCTGCCCATATGTTGCGGATCTTCTTCACCGGTGCCTTCCGCAAGCCGCGGGAGGCCAACTGGATCGTGGGCGTGACACTGTTCGTACTCGCGCTCCTCGAAGGATTCGCGGGTTACTCGCTGCCTGACGACCTGCTGTCCGGTACGGGCCTGCGGACGGCGGCCACCATTGTGGGGTCGATCCCTTTCGTGGGAACGTACCTGGAGCTGTTCGTCTTCGGAGGACAGTTCCCGGGCGATGCCGTGATCCCCCGTCTGTATCCCGTGCACGTCCTGCTCGTACCCGGCCTGATTGTCGCGCTGATCACCGCTCATCTCATCCTGGTGGTTCATCTCAAACACACCCACTGGGCGGGTCAGGGGCGGACCAACGAAAACGCCGTCGGCTCACCGGCGTTTCCTCACTTCACCGCGAAGACGACAGGGTTCTTCCTCATGGTGTTCGGCGTACTGGCCTTGCTGGGCGCGCTCGTTCAGATCAACCCCGTCTGGAACTACGGCCCCTACCGTGCCAGCCAGGTCTCCGGTGACGCACAGCCGGACTGGTATGTCGGGTTCCTGGAGGGCGCGCTCCGGCTGATGCCACCATGGGAGACGGACATCGCGGGCCACACCATCATGTGGAATGTGTTCATTCCGACCATCGTGCTGCCAGGCGTGGTCTTCACCTTGCTGTTTCTCTATCCCTTCTTCGAGAAATGGGTGACGGGCGACCGCAGGGAACTCCATCTGTGCGACCGGCCACGCAACCGGCCGACCCGCACGGGGCTCGGCGTGGCGGCCATCGTCTTCTACGCCGTTCTCCTGGTCGCCGGTGGTAACGACGTGATCGCCTACTCGTTCAGGGTTTCGGTCGAGGCCATGATCTGGATCCTCAGAACCGCGCTGATCGTCGCCCCACTCCTGGCCTTCGCACTGACCAAACGCCTCTGCCTGGCCCTTCAGATGCGGGACCGCCGCCGACTGACCGAAGGCGAGGAGACCGGCCAGGTGACACAGTCGGTGAGCGGCGATCTCTCGGAGAGCCGCCGTGGCCTGAGCCCGACAGCCCGCTACCGCATCCTGATGCGTGATGTCCCGACTCCCCTGGAGCTCCCCGCGGAGGGTCCGATCTCGAGTCGGCGAAGGCTTCGGACCGTACTGAGCGGCTGGTACTACAGGGACCTCGTGGAACTGCCCGTCACGGAGGAGCAACGGTCCCGGATCGCGGAGCGGACGACACCGCCGGAGCCGGTCCGCGAACGCGAGGACTGAGAACCGCCCTCAGTCCCGGACACGCACGTACTGGAAGGCCATTCCGAACACCCCCGCCAGGACCAAGCCCAGCCCGATCAGGAACAGCCACAGACCGAACACCACACCGAGGACGAGCAGGGCCATCCCCGCGGCTGTGAGGGGCGGCCAGATGCTGTGCGGAGGAAAGAAGTCCACCGGGCCGGACCGCTCATGGATGTGCCCGTCCCCGCGGTCCTCGGGGCGCAGGCCCTTCCTCCGGTAGTTGGTGGCGAAGAAGAACGTGACCAGCGACGCCATGAGGAACGAGACGGTGAGAGCCGCCGTACCTGTCGGATCACGGGACCACACGGCGTAGAGAACATCGGTCACGAGGAAGAACCCCGCGACTCCGGCGAAAAGAATGGCCTCGGTCTTCATTCGTCCGACTCCTCTTCAGTGCCCGATGCGGAGCACGACCCGCCTCGGCCGAGGCCCGGCTTCTGCTTCTCCGTCGTGAGGGGGTGATGCAGGTCGAAGGCCGGCGAGTCGGTACGTACGCGCGGCAAAGCCCGGAAATTGTGCCTCGGGGGCGGACAGGAGGTCGCCCACTCCAAGGAACGGCCGAACCCCCACGGGTCGTCCACATCGACCCTGGGCGCGTAACGGTTGGTGTGCCACACGTTGTACAGGAACGGCAGTGTCGACAAGCCCAGCAGAAAGGAGCCGACGGACGCGATCGTATTGAGCGAGGTGAAGCCGTCCGCCGCGAGATAGTCGGCGTAACGCCGTGGCATTCCGGACTCCCCCAGCCAGTGCTGGACCAGAAAGGTCAACTGAAAGCCGATGAACAACGTCCAAAAATGTACACGTCCGATGCGTTCATCCAGCATGCGTCCGGTCAACTTGGGCCACCAGAAGTAGAAGCCGCCGAACATCGCGAAGACCACTGTTCCGAAGAGTACGTAATGGAGGTGGGCGACGATGAAGTACGAATCGGTGAGATGGAAGTCGAGCGGGGGTGAGGCGATCAGCACTCCGCTGAGACCGCCGAGGAGAAAAGTCACGAGGAAGCCGATCGCCCAGAGCATGGGTGTCTCGAACGAGATACTGCCGTGCCACATGGTGCCGATCCAGTTGAAGAACTTGACACCGGTGGGCACGGCAATGATGAACGACATGGCGGAGAAGAAGGGCAGGAGAACGGCTCCTGTCGCAAACATGTGGTGAGCCCAGACAACCGCCGAGAGCATGGTGATGCTGATCGTGGCCATCACCATTCCGAAATACCCGAACATCGGCTTCCGGCTGAACGCGGGAATGATCTCGCTCACCACTCCGAAGAAGGGCAGCGCGACAATGTAGACCTCGGGATGACCGAAGAACCAGAACAGGTGCTGCCACAGCAGCGCACCGCCGTTCGCGGCGTCGTAAACATGGGCCCCAAACTTCCGGTCGGCTTCGAGAGCGAGCAGTGCGGCGGCGAGTACCGGAAACGCGAGCAGCGCGAGGATCGAGGTGAACAGTACGTTCCAGGTGAAGATCGGCATCCGGAACATGGTCATACCCGGCGCACGCAGACAGACGATCGTAGCGATGAAATTGACTGATGCCAGGGTCGTACTGATCCCCGACAGCACGAGGCCCATGGTCCAGAGGTCTCCGCCTGCGCCGGGTGAGAAGACGGCACTGTTCAGCGGCGCGTAGGCGAACCAGCCGAAGTGCGCCGCGCCGCCGGGCACCACGAATCCGGACACCACGATGATTCCGCCGAAGAGGAAGAGCCAGTAGGTGAGTGCGTTGAGGCGGGGGAAGGCGACGTCGGGCGCGCCGATCTGAAGCGGCATGATGGCGTTCGCGAAGCCGCCGAACATCGGCGTGGCGAACAGCAGCATCATGATGGTGCCGTGGATGGTGAACAGCTGATTGTACTGTTCCGTGCTGACGATCTGCAGTCCTGGCCGGGCCAGCTCCGCTCGCATGAGCATGGCCAACACGCCGGCCAGCAGGAAGAACCCGAACGCGGTGACCATGTAGAGATTGCCGATGACCTTGTGGTCGGTGGTCGTCAGCCAGCCCATGAGTCTTACACCGGCGTTGATGCGCTTGTTGGCCACCGGCTCGGCCGGCGCGGCTTCCTGCAGGTCCTGCGCCATCGGTTCTCCGTCCCTCCCGGTTGACTCGATGGTGGAGCCTGCCACCGCGGACGGTCCGTACGACTGGCGGTGACACCTCGAAGTTCACCGGTTCACCGGTGCTCCGATCGGGTGTCCCAGGGGCCCGCCGCGTCCAGGATGCCCTGGGGGTCATGAGTCAGACAGCTGCGGGTTCTGGTGCGATCGACCGGGACGACCGGTTGACAGCAGGTCTGTTCGGGCGGGAACGCGCGACTTCGCACCGGCCGCGGACCAGCCCTCCGACGCCGCAGATGCCGTACCGGCCAAGGGCACGGGCGTGAGCGTGGACGGCTCCGAGTGGCGTTTGCTTCGGCCGTGGGATTGGTCTCGCTACGAGAGCCGCCCGATCGAGGGCTGGCTCAGCTTGACGTTTGACGTTGAGCTGAGTCTTGGCGGCCGGAGGGCCGCACCCCTGGTCGTCGACCACCTCCTCGGCGACCAGGAAGTCGGCAAGCCTGGCCAGGCTCCAGGTCGAGAAGGGCAGGCCGTGCTCGGCCGGCTTGGACGTGGCGACCTTCTTGATCTCACGGCGTTCAGGCAACGTGATGGTCCTCGGACGGCCGCCCCGGTACTTCGGGCAGAGCGAGTCGAAACCGTCGTCGGTGAAGTTGTGGAGCACATCCCGGACCCGGTCAGCGCTGGTGAACGTGGCCTTGGCGATCTTCGCCACGGGAATGCCCTGCGCAGACAACAGCACCATCTGGGCCCGCCACCAGGTCACCACCGACCCGGTGCCCCTACGGATGATCCGCAGCAGCCGCTGCCCCCGCCGTCATCGATCTGCCGGACCCGCACCCCGTTCAGCCACGTGATCATTCTGGCCGTCCGCCCAGCGCGCAACCGGACGAAACGTCACTAAAGGGCGGACGTCGCCCGACGCGGCACTAATGTTCTGAGTCGGGAATTCTGTTCAGATACCCATCCGTGCCATAGAGCAGGCCTGCACATCTACACGGGGTACCAGACTCTGAAGACTAGCTGTACTGACCCGTGAGGTTGGGGACGCGGCTGGCGGGTGGTTGACCCTTGAGTGCGGTGTGTCCGCGGTGGTGATTGTAGGTGTGGAGCCACTGTGGGTAGGCGTCGCGTCGTTCGGTCTCGGACCTGTAGGGCCTCGCGTAGGCCCATTCGTCGAGGAGGGTGCGGGTAGGGTCGGCCGAGCGGCGAGGTCCCTGCTGGGCAGGGCCTTTTCCGCTCGACCTCCCTCCGAACCGGACGGGCCCGCTTTC
>NZ_JBIBYR010000025.1:0-96261 GCF_043083485.1 Streptomyces sp. NPDC014727
TGGTGGCGGTGGCACGGATCCGGGCGGTGACCAGCTCGCTCAACGCATGTCCTTGGGGTCGATGGGGGCGGGAGTGAACGGACGGGTGCCGGTGAGCTGGTCGTAGAGCGCCAGGGGCCGGGTGCCGACGTGGACGTGCGCGGCTCTGGCCCGGGTCAGCAGCGACACCAGCCCGCCGGGCTCGGTGTCGGCGCCGCGGGCCGGGCCGGTGGCGCGGGTTCCACGATCACCGGGATCGGTGGTGGTGGCGCGGGTGTGTCCGTCGGGCAGGCCCTGCCAGTGCGCCTCGTCCACGATCCGGGCGCCGCGGCCGACCGCTCGGGGGTGCACGGCCAGCAGCGTGATGCCCTGCGCGTCGGGCACCGTGGCATGCAGCGCGACGGTGGCGGCCGACGCTCTCACCTCGACCAGCTGGCGATGGCGGACCTTGGCGGCGGGCAGGGTCAGCACCACCTGCTCGGCGACGGACAGCTCCTCCACGCCCCGGTTGCGCGGCGGGAAGGTGGTGAGGCCCGGGATCTCGGTGCCGGTGATGGCGTTGAAGTCGGTGCAGATCACGCCGTCGAAGCCGTACCGCTCCCGCAGCGGACCGGTGATGACGTCCCGGTTGAAGTTGGCGCCGACCTCGGCGAGCCCGCTGCCGGAGGGGATCGCGTAGGTGGGCATGATCTGGGCGGTGCCGGCCGCGAAGGCGGCCTCGAAGGGAGTCAGGTGCTGCTCGAAGGCGCCGCCGGGGTAGACCAGCCGACGCCCGGCGGCGAAGTGCGAGTCCTCCCCCCGGTACTGGGGGCCTCCGCTCGGGAAGTGCTTGGTCATGCAGGCGACGCTGCCCTTGCCGATGCTCGCGCCCTGGAGTCCGCGGATGTAGGCGCCGATCGTCCGTGCGGCGCGCTGCGGGTCCTCGCCGAAGGTGCCGCTGATCCGGGCCCAACGAGGCTCGGTGGCGAGGTCGGCCATCGGGTGGATGGCGACGCGGATGCCGACGGCGCACAGCTCGCGGCCGATCAGACGGGCGTACTCCTCGACCAGCTCCGGGTCGTCGGTGGCGGCCAGGCCGATCGGCTCGGGGCCGGTGCTGAAGCCGCCGCCGGCGTGGGCGGTGGCGGGGTTGGAGGCGAAGCCGTGCCGAGGGTCGGAGGAGAGGGTGACCGGGATGCCGAGGCGCCCGGCCGCGGCGAGGTCCTGGACGTGGTTGTTCCACTCGGCCATCGTGCGGGCGTCGGGCACGGCCATCATCGCGAAGTGCGTGACGCCGCGTTCGGTGATCAGCTCGGCGCCGGTGGGCATCGGGATCGGTATCCGCGGGTCGGGGCCGGTCACCATGCGGCCGTGGCACATCAGGGCGGCCTTCTCGGCGAGCGTCATCCGGCCGAGCAGGTCCTCGACGCGGTCCTCGACGGGCAGCCGGGGGTCCTCGTAGGGCTCCATGGTGCCGTTGTGGTTGAGGTCACGGAACGGGGTTCCGTCGCTGTGGCGCAGTTCCGCCGGCATCAGACCGCCACCTCGGCGGTGGCCGTGGCGGCGGGCGCGGTCTTGGCCAGGAAGGCGCCGATGGCCTCCGGGGCGACCCTGCAGTGCCCGCGAAGCGGAGCCGACCCGAGCACCGCCATCATCTCGGCGGATCCGCGGGTGGTGGCCGACCCGCACCGTGACGCGTTCTGCCCCTCAGGCTGCGGCGTGGGCGCGCGTGTCGCGCTGTGACACGGCCAGGTAGCCGACGAATCCGACGATCGCGGCCGTCCACGCGAGGGTGACCGGCGCCAGTCCGAGGCCGAGGCCGCCGCGGGCGTGCCCGAGTGCCATCCAGTCGGCGAGGGAGGCGCCGAGGGGGCGGGTGATGACGTACGCGGTCCAGAAGGAGGTCACCGCGTTCAGGGCGCCGAAGCGGTGGGCCAGGGCGGGCACGCAGATGGCGGCCGCGAAAAGCGCGACCGAGCCCAGGTAGCCGAAGCCGACGGTGGCGGTGAGGTCGCCCGCGGCGGTGCCGAGGGCGAAGGTGGCGAGGACGGCCGCCCAGTAGAACGTCTCGCGGCGGCGGGTGCGGATGCTGTGGATGGACAGGGTCCGCTCGCTCGCGTACCAGAGGACGAAGACCGCGGCCAGTACGGCGAGGAAGGCCGGCGTCGACACGGCGTACGGTACGCCGAGGCCGATGTGCAGGACGTCGGCTGCCATGGTGCCGAACACACTTACCATGACGACGGCGGTCCAGTAGGCCCAGGCGACGTACCGGCGGAGAGCGAACTGCACGGCGAGGGCGGCCAGCAGGGCGAGGCCGCCGAGAGCGACCGCCGGCACCGGGCCGAGCAGCCGGGCCAGGAGGTCCGACGCCGTTTCGCCCATGCCGGTGGTCAGCACCTTGATGATCCAGAAGTAGACGGTCACCTCTGGCACTTTGTTCGCCATCCGGCGTACGGGGACGAGGGGCCGGTCGTCGAGGACGTGCTCTACGGTCATGATCCGCACGATGGCACCCCGTGCCTGAACACAACCTGAACAGCGTGCGCGCCGGAGAGGCGTCACGTAGTACCGGGGTACGACCCGACGGGCGCGGATCAGTCCCCGGTACCACCGAATCGGGGCGTTTTGGTCCCTAGCTTTGTCGGTGAGGCGTCAGGGGTGACAGACGGGCGCCGGTCTCCTACAGGAAGAAACGCGAATGATCGACGCACAGCAGCTGACCAAGAGGTACGGGGAGAAGACTGCCGTCGACGGGCTGGACTTCGCCGTCAAGCCGGGTATGGTGACCGGTTTCCTGGGGCCCAACGGCGCCGGGAAGTCGACGACCATGCGGATGATCGTCGGGCTCGATGCCCCGTCGAGCGGCTCCGTCAAGGTCAACGGCCGCCACTACGCCCGGCACGAGGCACCGCTTCAGGAGGTTGGGGCCCTTCTGGAGGCGAAATCGATTCACCCGGGCCGCTCGGCCCACAACCACCTGAAGGCGCTCGCGCTGACGCATGGGATTCCCCGTCGCCGGGTCGACGAGGTCATCGACCTCGCGGGGCTGGGGAGTGTGGCGAAGAAGCGGGCGGGTGCCTTCTCTCTCGGAATGGGCCAGCGGCTCGGCATCGCGGCGGCACTCCTGGGCGATCCGCAGACGGTGATGCTGGACGAGCCGGTCAACGGGCTGGACCCGGAAGGCGTCCTCTGGATCCGCAACCTGCTGAAGGCGCTCGCTGAGGAGGGCCGGACCGTGTTCGTGTCGTCCCATCTGATGAGCGAGATGGCCCTGGTGGCGGACCATCTCATCGTCGTGGGTCGTGGCCGGCTGCTGGCCGACACGACTGTGCGGGACCTCGTCCGCGAGGCGGGCGGCGACATGGTGAAGGTGGCCACGCAGGACCCGGCGAGGCTGCGGGACGTACTGGCCGGTCCCGGTGTCGACGCCACGGGCCGCGCCGGCTCCGAGGAACTTCAGGTGACCGGGCTGACCGCCCGCGAGATCGGCCTGAAGGCGGCCGAGCACGGGATCGCGCTGTTCGAACTGAGCGCGCGGACGGTGTCGTTGGAGGAGGCGTTCATGAACCTGACCAGGGATGCCGTGGAGTACCACGGCTCCACGACCGGCATCGACTTCCTCGCGGCCGACGGGAGGGCGGCATGAGTACCCTCACCGCGACCGTCGAGGCGCCCCCGTCCGGCCCCGCCCGCCCCGCCTACCGGGTGACCGGACGGCGCGTGCTGTCCTCGGAGTGGGCCAAGCTGTGGTCGCTGCGCTCGACGTGGATCACCCTGGGCCTCGGCCTGCTCTTCCTCGTCGCCTTCGGGCTGATCGCCGCGAGCCGCTACAAGTCCGGCATCGGCTCCGGTCACCTGGACCGGGACTTCGCCGACTCCACGGCCGTGAGCCTGTCCCTCTTCGGCACCAACTTCGCCCAGCTCGCCCTGGGCGTGCTCGGCGTGCTGGTCACGGCGGGGGAGTACTCCACCGGCATGATCCGCTCGACGCTGGCGGCCGTACCGCGCCGGCTGCCGGTGCTGTGGTCCAAGGCGGCCGTGTTCGGGCTGGTCGCACTGGTGGTCGGCACGCTCGGCGCGTTCGTCGCCTTCCTGTCCGGCAGCGGCATCGTCTCCGGCACCCCCGCCGCGATGGGCCTGACGGACGCGGGAGTCGTACGAAGCCTGCTGGGCGCCGGGCTCTACCTCGGCCTGGTCGGCGTGATCGGCACCGCCCTGGGCGCACTGCTGCGGTCGGTGGCCGGCGGCATCTCGGTGCTGGTCGCCGCCTTGATGCTGATCCCGGGGCTCGTCTCGCTGCTCCCCAGCTCCTGGCAGGACGACATCAGCCCCTACCTGCCGAGCAACGCGGGCGAGTCGATGTTCGCCCTGACCCACGACACCACCACCCTGTCGCCCACGGCCGGGCTGCTGGTCTTCCTCGGCTGGACGGCAATCGCCCTGGCGGGGGCGGCGTACCGGCTCGTGCGCAGCGACGTCTGATCGCATGCACCATGGGCAGGTGACCTCCTTGACGACGACCACCTCCGCCGACGAAGCCGGCGGAATGGGGCCGCTGGTCGCCCGACTTTCCCGGGGCGGCCAGCGGCTGCGGCAGGCGGACCGGGCACATCCATGGGTGCTGGACACCACGGTGGTGGTGCTGGTCTTCCTCATGTTCTGCCTGCCGGACCTGTTGCACGGCGGTGCCGGGGACAGCGACGGTCCACGCCGGTTCCGACTCGCCTTCACCCGGCTTCCCCTGGCGGTCATGCTGGTCCTGCAGGCCGGTCTGGTGCTGCCGCTCCTGTGGCGTCGGCGCAGGCCCATGGCGGCCTTCGGCACCATCGCGGCCGTGTTCGTCCTCCAGTGGTCGCTGGGCGCCGCGCTGCGCGCGGACGTCGCCCTGTTCATCGCCCTGTACAGCCTCGCTCTGCACGGGCGACTGCGGCAGTTGCCGTGGGCCTGCGGGATCATGACGGCGGGGATGGTGCTGGTCGTGGTGCGCGCGTCGGCGGCGGTGTCCGTCTGGGACGCGCTGTTCTTCCTGCTGAGCACCGAGACCGCGGCCCTGGCGCTCGGCCTGATGGTACGGACCCGCCGGGCCCAGCTCGCGGGGCTGCGGGAGCGGGCGGCCCGCCTGGAGATCGAACGTGACCAGCGCAGCAGGCTCGCGGCCGCCACCGAGCGGACGCGGGTGGCCCGCGAGATGCACGACATCGTCGGCCACAACCTGGCCGTCATGATCACCCTCGCCGATGCCGGCGTGTATGCCACGGATACGGCTCCCGAACGCGGCAAGGAGGCCCTGCAGCTCATCGGCGACACGGGCCGGACTGCTCTCGGTGAACTGCGACGCGTGCTCGGCGTGTTGCGGGAGGCGTCGGACGGCCCTCCCGTCACGCCTGAACTGAGTCCGCAGCCCGTTCTCATGGACATCGAGGCCCTGTGCGACGGTGTGCGCACCGCCGGCCTGGACGTCGTCTACCGGACCGCCGGCGACCTGGGCGCCCTGGACGGCGGGATGCAGTTGACGGTCTACCGCATTGTTCAGGAAGCCCTCACGAACAGCCTGAAGCACGCCGGGGCCGGCACGCGGGTGAAACTGTCGGTGGTCGTCGAGGATGTCCGGCTGGTCATCCGGGTCCGGGACGACGGCCCGGCGGAAAGCCCCGGATCATCGAACGAGGAAGGACACGGACTGGTGGGCATGCGAGAACGAGTGGCGCTCTACGGAGGGAACGTCAGTGCCGGACCCGCGACCGGCGGGGGATGGGCGGTGGAGGCCACCCTCGACATGACACCCCGGGCCGGTGCCAGGTGACCACGGTGCTCATCGTGGACGACCAGCCGCTCCAGCGCTACGGCTTCCGGATGCTGCTCGACTCCATCCCCGAGACGGAGGTGGTCGGTGAGGCCACGCACGGCGCCGAGGCCGTCCGCAAGACCGCCGAGCTGCGTCCCGATGTCGTCCTCATGGATGTACGCATGCCCGGTATGGACGGCATCGAGGCCACACGCCGGATCACCGCCGCGGGCGGCCGCTCCCGCGTTCTCGTGCTGACCACTTTCGACCTCGACGAATACGTCCACGCCGCCCTCCGGGCCGGAGCCAGCGGCTTCCTCCTCAAGGACGCGCGCCCCGAGGAACTCCTCGCCGGCATCCGCGCCGTCGCCGTCGGCGACGCCGTCATCGCGCCGGCTCTCACCCGCCGTCTCCTGGACGAGTACGCCCAGCGCGTGCCCGCTCGCCGGAGCGACTTCGAGGAGGACCCGAGACTGGATGCCCTCACCGAACGCGAGCGCGAGATCCTCGTCGCCATCGGCAAAGGCTGGACCAACGGTGAGATCGCCACCCGCTTCGTCGTGTCCGAGTCCACCGTCAAGACACACGTGGGCCGCGTCCTGGCCAAGATAGGCGCCCGTGACCGCATCCAGGCCGTGATCCTCGCTTATGACCTCGGACTCGCCGGCCCCGGTGCCGGGTGAGCGGACGACGGAGGGCAGCCTGCCGGCTCCGAGGCCTCACGGAGCGGCACGGCCGCCGTCATGGCGACTCCCCAAGCAGTTCCCGCAGCGCAACGCAGTCCACGCCCGGCTGGGGGCGACGAGTAGGCCGGCTCCGGCGCGCCGTGGTCACCGGGTGCCATCCTCGGACCGTCGGTGTGCGGGGAGCCTCGCATGTCGCCGAGTCCGAGGCCGGTGTGCCCTCGGGCGGACGGTGGCGGCGGTGCTCGCTGCGGTTGCCGGTGCGGCCCTGATGGCTCTGGCGTCCGGCCATGACGGTTGGGTCCGCGGCGGGCTCCTGCTCGCAGGTGTGGCCTGTGTCGCGACGGCGGTCCCGACGCGGCGTTCCGGTGCGCGACGCCGACGACGGGACCGGCTGCGCAAGAGTCCCCCGCTCGTTCGCCGTCTCAGGGTGCGCCGCGGGTGTCACCGGCCCGGTCGTTTCGTGATCCAGCGCGCGGCGAGCAGGCCGGACAACGCGGTGAGGACGGCGGCGGTGAGGACGGTCGTCCGCAGGCCGAGTGCGTCGGCGAGGATGCCCGCGGCGAGGGCTCCGGCCGCGTAACCGAGGTCGCGCCAGAATCGGTAGGTGCCCAGCGCGTTCGCCCGCCAGGCGGGGTGGGCGTGGTCGGACACGGACGCGATGAGCGCCGGGTAGACCATCGCGGTGCCGATCCCGAGGGCTACGGCGGAGAGGACACCCGCGAGGAGCGGACGGTCGAGGATCGCCAAAGCGGTGAGGAGGCCGACGGCTTGGACGAGCATGCCCGTGACGATGAGCGGTTTACGGCCGATCCGGTCCACCAGATGGCCGGCGGGTATCTGCCCCATGCCCCACAGGAGTGGATAGAGCCCCTTGATCAGGCCGATGGCGGCGATGCCGAGCCCGTGGTCGGCGAAGAGCAGCGGGAAGACGCCCCAGGTGAGGCCGTCGTTGAGGTTGTTCACGAGGCCGGCCTGGCTCGCGCCGCGCAGGGAGCGGTCGCGCCACGATGTGCGCGCGAACACTGCTGAGAATGAGGGGTTCCGTTCCTCGGGGGTCCGGGCGGGCGGCGTCCGGGACAGTTCGAGGGCGACATGGGCGCTGGTGTCCCGTACCAGGAGCGAGAGGCCGAGTCCGGCGGCGACGAAGAGGATGCCGATCGCCTCGGGGGCCGGTCGCAGGCCGTAGGAGGCTGCCAGGTAGCCGGTGAGCAAGGCCGTCGTGCCGACCGCGACGTAACCGGCGGCTTCGTTGAGTCCGGTGGCCAGACCCCGGCGCGCCGGCCCCACGAGGTCGATCTTCATATTCACGGTCATCGACCACGTCATGCCCTGGTTGACGCCCAGCAGGACGTTCGCGGCCAGGATCCACCACCAGGACGGGCCCCACGCCAGGACGAAGGGCACCGGTACGCCGACGAGCCACCCTGCCAGGAGGAGCTGCCGGCGTCGGAAGCGGGCCGTGAGGGCGCCTGCCGCGAGATTGGTGAGGGCTTTGGCGAGACCGAAGGCGACGATGAAGGAGAAGACGGCCAGGTTGCTCGTCAGCCCGAAGAGGTCGGTGCCGATGAGTGGAACCGTCGTGCGCTCCAGGCCGACGAGTGAACCGACGGCGGCTGTGACGATCACCAGCAGAGTGAACTGAGCCCAGTTCTCCCGGAGGCCCAGCCGCACCCCAGGCGTGCGGGAGACCACGTCAGTCCGCTGTTCCATCGCTCCTCCATTCCCATCAAGATCAGAAAACCCGCAGGCCAGAATACCCCTATGGGTATTTTTCACGTGAGTCAGGATACCCCTGGGGGTATTTGACTTTCCGCTGCGAGGCTGTCTACGGTCGGAGCAATCAATACCTACGGGGGTATCCGAGAACAGGGGATCTTCATGCGTGAGGTGGATCTGACCGTCTTCGCGGCGGAGCTCGCGAACGGCGCGTTCGTGATCGATGTCCTGGAGTCCGACGAGTACCGGGTCGGCCACGTGCCCGGCGCACAACCCGCGCCGTTGCCCGCGCTCGGGGCAGTCGTGAGTGCTCTGCCCGGGGACCGGGCCGTCTCCGTGATCTGCGCGAGCGGCAACCGCAGCCGCTGGGCCACCGAGCACCTTGAGGCTCTCGGTGTGGACGCAGTCCCGGTCACAGGCGGCATCGCCGCACGGGCACGGGCAGGTCACTCCCTCGACCACGGCGCTGCGGCCGCCGAGTCGGCCTGAAGCCTCGACCCCGGACCCATTCCGGAAGGCGCTGTCGCGCCTTCGGCCAACTCTCCGCACCCGGCCGGGTGCGCGTCCCCCGACGGAGGTTCTACCGTGCTCTTCACCCAGTACTACCTCGACTGCCTGTCGCAGGCGTCGTACATGATTGCCGACGAGACGACCGGCCGGGCCGTGGTCGTCGACCCCCGCAGAGACGTCTCGGAGTACCTGGCCGACGCCCAGGCGCACGGATTCACCGTCGTGGGCGTCATCAACACCCACTTCCACGCCGACTTCGTCGCCGGGCACCTGGAGATGGCCGACCGCACCGGCGCCTGGATCGGCTACGGCCGCCGCGCCGAGACCGAGTACCCGATCCGCAAGCTCGCCGACGGCGAACGTGTCTCCCTCGGCGATGTCACCCTGAAGATCATGGAGACCCCGGGGCACACCCCCGAGTCGATCAGCGTCCTCGTGTACGAGCACGCCGATGACACGGTTCCCTACGGGGTGCTGACCGGCGACGCCTTGTTCATCGGCGACGTCGGCCGCCCCGATCTGCTCGCCTCCGTGGGCGTGACCGCCGACGAACTCGGCGCGATGCTCCACGACAGTGTCCAGAACAAGCTGATGGCACTGCCCGACGCGGTCCGGGTCTTTCCCGCCCATGGCGCCGGCTCCTCCTGCGGCAAGAACCTCTCCACCGAGAAGCAGTCCACCATCGGGGAGCAGCGCGCCACCAACTACGCCTGCGTACCGATGACTCGTGAGGACTTCGTCGCACTCGTCACCGCCGGCCAGTACGCCGCACCCGGCTACTTCGCCTTCGACGCGGAACTCAACCGCAAGGACCGTCTCCTGTTCGACTCGGCCGCGGCGCCACGGCCGCTGTCCTTGGCCGAGTTCACCGAGCTGCGCAGGGCGGGGGCGGTCGTGGTCGACGCCCGTTCCCCGCAGGAATTCGCCGACGGCCACCTGCGTGGGGCGGTCAACATCCCCGTCGAGGGCCGGTTCGCGGAACAGGCCGGCACCGTCCTCGATCCGGCCGACGAGCTGATCGTCATGGCTCCGGAGAACCGGGAGGAGGAAGTCGTCACCCGCCTCGCCCGTATCGGCTTCGACCGTGCGGTGGGCTACCTGCGCAACCCCGAGGACGCCCTCAAGGCGCTGGCCGGGGAGGTCGCCCCCGCGAGCCGCCTGGCTGCCGCACAACTGCGCACCGCCCTGCGAGGAGAGAACCCTCCGCTCGTCATCGACGTACGCACCTGCAAAGAGCGCAGCACGAACGGCTTCATCGAGGGCGCCCTGCACATGCCCCTGAGCGAACTGCCCAAGCGCCTGGACGAGATCCCCGCCGACCGCCCCCTCGTCCTGCACTGCGCCGGTGGCCACCGCTCCTCGATCGCGGCCAGTCTCCTGCGCCGGCGCGGCTTCGAGGACGTCTCCGACATCCTCGGCGGCTACTCCGCCTGGGCCCTGTCGGCGGAACCCGCCGACGTCTGACCGCTCTGCTCCCGCAGTCTCCCGGCGCGCCCCGGGCGGGGGGAACCCCTGCCCAGGGCGGTTGCTCGGGCCATCAACCACCACCCACGCACATGAACTCTTCGAACGGAGCCCCTCATGACTGAGAAGTCCGCCCGGACCTCCTCGATCACCCCCGCCGTCCTGCACCGCCTCGTGCAGGAGGAACGCGCGCCGCGCATCCTCGACGTGCGCACGTCCGGTGAGTTCCGCACGGTTCACATCCCCGGCGCCTACAACGTGCCCCTCGACACCCTGCGTGAGCACCGGAACGAACTGCTGGCCCACCTCGACGAGGACGTCGTCCTGGTCTGCCGCTCCGGGGCCCGTGCCGCCCAGGCCGAAAAGGCTCTGGCCGAGGCCGGCCTGCCGAACCTCCGTGTGCTGGAGGGTGGCATCAGTGCCTGGGAGATGGCAGGCGCTCCCACGAACCGCGGCGCCGACCACTGGGACATGGAGCGCCAGGTCCGGCTCGTCGCCGGTTCGATCGTCCTCGCCACCGGGGTGGTGGGCCTCTTCGTTCCCGGCGCGCACCTCATCGGAACCGCGGTCGGCGCCGGTCTGACGTACGCGGCTCTGAGCAACTCCTGTGCCATGGGCGTCCTGTTGTCCAAGCTCCCCTACAACCGCGGACCGCGCACCGACATCCGCAAGGTGATCACGGAACTGCGGGGCACGTCATGACCGCCCTGGTCGTCGCGGCGTCGCTGTTCGGCGGAGTCAGCCTCGGCGTTCTCGGCGGCGGAGACTCGATCCTGACCGTGCCGATCCTCGCCCACCCGGCCTGACAGGGCACCAAGGAGGCCTCCTTCGCCGGACTGGACGACCGACCGGCCGCGGCACAGCGGCGTGCACGCCACCGGCGAGGGCACCGGACGGCGGCGACGGTGACTACTGCATGAACCGTGGCAGCCACTTGGCCCGGTAGTCCGGGTGGCCGGCGTGCTCCGCGGCCATCTGCCGGACGGCGAAGCCGAGGCCGACGGCGCGGCCGGACGGGAAGTCGTGCTCGGGTCGGTCGGTGTCCCTGTCGGCGATCTCCGCGTATTCATCGAGAAGAACCCTGCTCGTCTCGATGCGCCGGGACGTGCGCGCCGGATCCTGGAAAGCGATATGCCGGTCGAAGCCGCGACCGCGCAGGACGAACGCGATGCCGCCGGAGCGGTCGTGGACCTCGCCGGACACGTCGGCAGGGCACCGCCAGCTCTCGCCGCCCGCCGCCTGCGCGATCTGTTCCTCCTCGGCGAGGCGCGCCCGAACGAAGTCGATCATCTCGGAGTTGTCTGTCATCGGGGCTACGGATCCTTCACCGTCTTGGCTCCCTGCCGGGAACGGCACCTGCTGCCTGCTCGGTCCCTGTTCGCTCACCTGGGCCGCCGGACGACGATACCGAGTCGGAAGACCGGCACAGCACCTACGACGTGACGGTTTTCTGCCCGAGTTTCGTCGCCGGTCGCGGCCCGGCAACGCGCCCGGTCGCGGCCGGTGACCGGCCGAGCGATCACTGGCCGTCTACCATCACTGACCGCGACAGGAGAGGAGAGCCGCCATGACCTCCGTGCGCGGAACATCCGTGGACATTCCCACCCGGGACGGTGTCGCCGACGCCTACCTGGCCCACCCCGACGACAGCGGTCCCCACCCCGCCGTGCTGGTCTACTCGGATGCCTTCGGGCTCCGTCCGCGGCTGAAGAAGATGGCCGACCGTTTGGCCGGGGCCGGCTACGCCGTTCTGGTCCCCAATGTCTTCCACCGCCATGGGCGAGCGCCGGTGGTCGAACTTCCCGACTTCATCGACCCGGCCGCACGCCCCGAGCTCTTCGAGCGCATCGGCCCGATGATGCAGTCACTGACACCCGATGCGGCGATGCGTGACGCGGACGCCTACCTGACCTGGCTGGCCGAATCGTCCCTGACCACTGACGGGCCGGTCGGCGTCACGGGTTATTGCATGGGCGCCGGACTCGCCCTGCGCACCGCGGGCACGTACCCGGATCGCGTCGCGGCCGCGGCCGGTTTCCACGGCGGGCGCCTGGCCACCGACTCCGCCGACAGCCCGCACCTGCTCGCCGGCCGGATCACCGCCGAGCTGTACTTCGGCCACGCCGACCAGGACTCCTCGCTGCCCCCGGAACAGATCGACCGCCTCGACGACGCCCTCACCGCAGCGGGTGTACGCCACCACAGCGAGGTCTACCCGGGGGCGCGCCACGGTTTCACCCAGGCCGACACCGCCGCGTACGACAGCACGGCGGACGAACGCCACTGGGCGGCGCTGACGGCGCTGCTGGACCGTACCGTCGGACCCGCACGCGCTTGAATCGCGGCGCTCGCGCCACGGACATACGGTCGGCAGGGGCACAGGTGCCACGCACAGCCCGGTGCGCGGCTCGTGCACCGCAACTGACGAACGGCCGGATCAGCAGTCGGGACAGGAACGACCGGTTCGGAAGGCAGGACGAGAGAGGAGGCCGCGATGTCGGCCGAGAACACCACCACTGTCTCCCTCGGGAGCGACAGCGGCCTGGACCAGGTCTTCCAGCTGGCTCAGCAGCTGCGCGTGGACTCCGTGCGCGCCAGCACCGCCGCCGGGTCCGGGCACCCCACCTCCAGCCTGTCCGCCGCAGATCTGATGGCCGTTCTCATGACACGCCACTTGCGCTACGACTGGCAGGACCCGAAGAACCCGGGAAACGACCATCTGATCTTCTCCAAGGGGCACGCCTCCCCGCTGCTGTACGCGATGTTCCTCGCGGCCGGTGCGATCGGCGAAGAAGAGCTGATGGCCACCTACCGCCGCGACGGCGGCCGTCTGCAGGGCCACCCCACTCCGGTGCTGCCCTGGGTGGACGTGGCCACCGGCTCTCTGGGCCAGGGCATCGCCTACGGTGTCGGCATCGCGCTGGCCGGACGTGACCTGGAACACGAGTCGTACCGGGTGTGGGTGCTGTGCGGCGACAGCGAAATGACCGAGGGATCGGTCTGGGAAGCCCTGGACAAGGCGGGCCGTCACCGCTTGGCCAACTTCGTCGCGATCATCGATGTGAATCGTCTCGGCCAGAGTGGCCCCACGGAGCTGGGCTGGGACACCGGCGCCTACGCCCGCCGAGCCGAAGCCTTCGGCTGCCGTGCCCTCGTGGTCGACGGCCACGATCTCGCCGCCGTCGAACAGGCCCTGGCCGTCGCGGCCGACGGGCAGGCCCCCACCGTCGTCGTCGCGAAGACCGTCAAGGGGCAGGGCGTCCGGGAGGTCGCCGACGCCGAGGGCTGGCACGGCAAACCGCTGCCCGCCGACCTCGCCGCACGCGCCGTCGACGAACTGGGCGGCGTACGTCACCTCACCGTACGCGGACCTCGTCCGCCCGCGGCGCCCGCCGCCGCCCAGGCCCTTCCCGTACCGGTGACGATGCCGCAATTCCGGGTCGGTGACGCCGTGGCCACCCGCGTGGCCTTCGGCAAGGCGCTCGCCGCGATCGGTGCCCGGCCCGACATCGTGGCCCTGGACGCCGAGGTGGGCAACTCCACCCACGCGGAGGACTTCGGCAAGGCGCACCCCGAGCGGTACTTCCAGACCTACATCGCCGAACAGCAGATGATCGCCAGCGCGGTCGGCATGGCCGTACGCGGCTACCGCCCCTACGCCACCACCTTCGCCGCCTTCTTCACCCGAGCCCATGACTTCATCCGCATGGCCGCCGTCTCACAGATCTCCATGAGTCTGTGCGGGACCCACTGCGGTACCGAGATCGGCGCCGACGGCCCCTCCCAGATGGGCCTGGAAGACCTCGCCATGATGCGGGCGGTCCACGACTCCACCGTGCTCTACCCCAGCGACGCCACCTCCGCCGCGGCCCTGACCGCCGCCATGGCCTACCTGGACGGCATTTCCTACCTGCGCACCACCCGGGGCGCCTACCCCGTCCTCTACGCCCCCGACGAAACCTTCCCCGTCGGCGGGTCCAAGACCCTGCGTGCGAGCGACGGCGACCGGGTCACCCTCATCGGCGCCGGTGTCACCCTCCACGAATGCCTGGCCGCCGCCGACCGGCTGGCCGACGACGGCATTCCCGTCCGGGTCATCGACCTGTACTCCGTCAAGCCACTGGACCTCGACACACTCGCCCACGCGGCCCGGGAGACCGGCGCGCTGGTCGTCGTCGAGGACCACCACCCGGAGGGCGGCATCGGTGAGGCCGTGCTGTCCGCACTCGCCACACAGCGACTCGCGCCCGCCGTCGTCCACCTCGCCGTGCGCAACCTGCCGGGCTCCGGCACCTCCTCCGAGCTCCTCGACATCGCGGGCATCTCACGCACCCACATCGCCCGGACCGCCCGCGACCTCGCCGCCCGCTGAGCACCGTGCCCCGCCACGGCCCCCGTACCGGGCGACGCGGCACCGGGCCCGCAGGCGATCGTCCTGACCGAGGTCACGGCTCGTGCGGCCGGCACCGTCGGATGCCACCGGTACACCGGTCCGGCCGCCCCTCGGCGGGCAGACCTCCGCCCGCTACGAACGCGACGCCGGCACCTTCAACTTGTCCCAACTGGCCTTTCCCGGCACCCCGTCCGCGTCCTTGCCCCTGAAGCCCAGCTTGTGCTGCCACGCCGCGTACGACTTGCGGTCCGCGTCGGTCCACTCGGGCCCCGGGCCCTGCTCGTAACGGCCGCAGCCCTCCGCGACCAGGCGCTTGCCCATGGCGGTGATCAGCTTGTCGCGACGGCCGGCCCGGAAGAAGACCGCGCCGGGGAACGGCTCGTACGAGGGCCGGGGTCCGGTCGGCGGTCGGGTGCCTCCACCACCGCCCGGCTTGTGGTTCCGCAGGCGGTCGGCGATACGGGAACGCATGCCGTCCATCGTGAAGCCGCGCGGGTCCTGTTTGCCCGGCTGCCACTCCTTGTGGCCGATGACGGAACGCTCGCTCCAGCCGTGGGCCCGGCAGATCGCGGCCGAGACCTTCTCGATGGCCTCCTTCTGGGCCTGTGGCCAGGGGTCCTTGCCATTGCCGAGGTTGACGCACTCGAAGCCGTAGAAGTGGCGATTTCCATCGGTGTCGGCCTGGTTGTCCGGCGGCAGCTTCCGCTCGTCGACGACGGCGCGCAGGACGTCACCGTCGCCGAGGCCGGCGTGGTTGGCGCGACCGTTGCCGACCATGTGGACGTGCCCCTGCTTGTCGATCACACCGTGGCACAGGGGGCCCGGCAGGCCCGAGTAGCCGTTGTAGCAGATGTCCACGGACGCATCGGTGCCCGAGGTGACGGTGTGGTGGATCATCACACCGTTCATCGGGCCCCACGGGCCCTTGGTATTGCGGTTGTGCGTACGCCAGTTGCGAACCTCATGGACCGTCAGGCCCTCCGCGCGCAGTATCTCCACCAGCTTGGACGCGCTCAGTGGCGTGGCCATCACTTGTCTCCTTCCACTGCGGTCTCCGCCTCGGCGGTGGTCTGGGACCGGGGTCCCGCCGGGGCGTCCTGAGCGGCCTCCGCCGCGTACTCCTCGTCGGCCGCGAGCGCTTCCGCGGCGAGCGCCGCCTCGTCCGCAGCCGGCGCGACCTGCGCGAGCGGGGCGAAGACGAGACGCAGATCGACGGGAGCGTCCTCGCCCTTCACCAGAGCCAGGGGCGCGAAGTGCCGCGCGATGCCCGCGGGGGCCTGGAGCAGCGGCTTGCGCGCGTCGTTGGTGGGCCACTCGACGCCACCGGTCGCGGTGCGGGCCGGGATGATCCAGTGGTCGCCGGTGCGATAGGTGCCGTCCTTGGCGAAGTACACCTCGACGCCATCCTCCAACGACAGCCACTCGCCTTCCCGGACACCGATCGCTCCACCCCGCAGACCCGCGGTACGGCCTCGGCGCCCAGGGCCCGTCCGGTGGTCCCAGCGGCGCAGGAACGGATGGAGGTGGGGCAGCCGCCCCATACCCGGCTCCGGTTCGGCGGACAGTCGCACCCGACGGGCCGGAAGGTCCAGCTCCTCGACCCGCAGCAGGGGCAGGGCCTCCAGACGTGAGGCGTACGCGGTGTCGGTGAACTCCACCTGGTCGCCGACGTCCAGGTCCAGCTTGTCGTCCTGGCCGAGAGTGGCCAACTGCACCCAGGTGCCGTCCAGTTCGTCCACCGGGAAGACGACCGAACCGTTCTCGCGCGACCACTTGAACGTGGCGTCCCCGGCCGGGCCCCCCTCGTGGATCTCCACCCGGTACAGCTGGTTCTCCGGGCCGCGGTACCGGGCGTCGGGCTTGACCAGGCACGGGTCCCCGTCCGCGTGATCGGGCCGCTCGGCGCGGGCCGCGAGGTGTGCCGAGGGGGCGCTCCGGGCGAGCGCCCACTGGGTGAACTTCTCGCTCACCTGCTCCTTCGACGGATCAGTCTCCTCGATGCCGAGCTCGGCGAGCGTCAGCGCAAGGACCTGCCAGACGACCTTCGCGCGCGCCGCCGTGTCCGGCATCGCCGAACCGAGCGCCACCTCGCGCAACGCAGGGTCCTCGGCCGCGGTGACCGATCGTTCCCACACCTGCAGATAGACCACGAAGGGCACTTGAGCGGGCGACGGCAGCCGGTCGCCCGGCTTCTCCGGATCCCGGAAGCCGTCGGGCTGGTCCCAGTACGTCCAGAACGCGGAGGCCGCGCTCGTCTCGGCACCGTCGTCCGTGGCGCCCTCGTCCGGAACCGGCACACCGGGCGCGATCCTGTCCGCGTCGCACAGGATGCCGTCGACGTAATAGCGGCCGCCGTAGATGTTCAGGGTGTCGATGTCGTGCTTGCCGCCCACGTACTGGATGCGGAAGCCCGCGGCGTCGCGCGGGGCTCCGTGCCGGCCGATCAGATCGGCGGCGAGCGTACGCACCCGGTGCAGCTCCATCGCGGCCTGCTCGTTGGCGTCGGCGTCGAGCTGGACGCGGCCCTGCTGGGAGATGACCGCGGAATAGTGCCGCTCCGGGCGGAAGGTGGAGCGGGAGAGATCAGCGTGCATGAAGGGAGTCCCCCTGGTTCAGGAAAGTGCGGGTCGTGGTGTCGTCGGGCTCGGAACGGCCCGCTCAGGTGACGTAGAAGATCCCGGCGTCCGTGCCCGCGGGCGTGTACTGCGCGAGCCGCGCCCGCAGGCTGTCCTCGCGCTGCGGCCGGAACAGGTCGTGGAAGGCGCCCATCTCGGCCCCGTCCTGCGCCCCGCGCCGGATCTCCCGGGCGCAACTGTCCGCCAACTGTCCGTACCAGGGAGTGCCGTAGCGCTCGGACATGAACAGGGGCCGTACGCGAGAGGCCTCGTCGGCCCCGGCCAGATCCGGCTGGCAGCGGTACCTGCGCGGCGTGCGCGACCCCGCGGGAACGTACGAGAAGCGCAGGCAGCCGATGCCGCGACGCGCCACATGGAGCCGGCCGGTGAACAGGGAGTCCTCCGCGATCGCCACCGCGTGCGTGTGCACCTCGCCGATCACCGTGGTGCGGCGGGCGTGCAGTACGGCGTGCGCGTGACGGCAGTCCGGGGCGGACAGGGCCGGGCGCTCGTTACCGGTGGCGTCCAGGACGCTGTCGCGGATGTGGATGTCCAGAGGCTCCTCGGACACCTCGTCGCCGATGACCTCGATCGTGCCGAGGACGCTGTCCTCGATCTGCAGGCATGCCGTGGTGCGCTCCAGCACGATGCTCGGCTCCTGCGGGGAGTGCGGATCGCATTCGGGTTCGAGGGACCAGCCGGGTACGAGCGTGGTGTGGCGAAGGACGACCGCGCCCATCGGACCCGTCACATTGATGCCGCGTCCGGCGACGAGCAGCCCGTCGAGGGTGATCCGCGGACGCTCGCCCGGTGGGCAATCCCCGCCCACGCCCCGGATGTTGAGCGCGTCCGGACGGTTGCTGTACCAGTCCAGCAGTCGGATCACGGGGCGGGTGCCCCGCGCCGCGCGCAGTTGGAGGCGGTCGCCGGGGTCGAGGTCGAAATCCAGCTGCTCCTGATGGGCGCCGCTGTGTGTGATCTCGATGATGCCCTCGGGCCCGCAGGTCCCGGCCCGGCGGTCGTGCTGCCAGGCCCGGTACGCGTCCATGATCTGCCGGTACGACTGCTCGGGCCCGACCCGGTAGACCGTGGCGTCCGGGCGGCGCCGACGGTCCCGTGCGTACTCGCCGCCGCCCATGTCGGCACCGGACGCGTAGTGGTAGTCGACCCAGACGCCCTGCCGGGGCGCGGACCGCGACCCGAACGCGATCCGCCCGAGTTCCGGATCGACGGCCACCTGCCCGTGCTTGGGCCGGTAGCGCCAGTCCGACAGATCGGCCACCACGATGTCCGACGGAGGCACCGGCCTGTCCTCGCCGTCACGCCGGATGACGAAGCTCTTGCCGGGACCGTAGTGATCGGCGAGCCGGTCGTGCAGTTGGCGGCGCCGGATGAAGGCGGGGACGTTGTCGATCGTGGCGATGTGCGTCGCCGACGGTTCGGGGACCGGCTTGGTCACCAGCGGGCTGTCGTTGCCGAGGATCGAGAAGGTGTACAGGTTGCGGGCCCGGTCGATGCAGTACGCGGGTGAGGACGTCAGCGAGTACGCCTTCAGCCGCCAGACGAAGAGGCCGACCCCGGCAGGCGTCGAACCGCCCTGCCTGCGGGCGGAGCCGGCGCTCCTGACGTCGACCGAGCGGGCCACGGTGGCGAAGGCGGAGCCCGCCAGGTCGAGAGCGGACCCGTCGCGCAGATCGGCCAGACGCCCGCGCTCCGAGCGGCTCGCGTGCGCGGACCCCGAGACCCCGGATCCGTACAGCTTGACCGGCTGGTGGTGCGAGACGAGCCGGGACAGCTCGACCGCCCGGGACGGCCAACGGGTCACCTGGGCACAGAGCTCTTCGAGCAGGTGCAGCGTTCCCTTGCGGCGCAGATCGGCGACCGTGGCGGCGACGTCCCGCCGCGGCGCGATCGCCTCCGTCAACGCGGCGGCCGAACTGCCGCCCCGCAGGCCGGTGGTGAGGACGCGCTCATAGCCGGGCAGAGTGCGATAGCCCACCAGGTCGCCCAGGTAGGGAAGCACCCAGGGTGCCGCCGTCTCCACGAACAGGTCTTCGTAGCTCTGCTCGACCCCGTTGCGTACGACATCGATCTGCTCGGCCATCACCGCGAGGAGGGCGCGCAGCGGCTCGCCCTCCTCGGCATCCCTGAGGCGGTGCCACGGGGGGAGTAGCTGAGCGAGCCCGTCCGGCTCCCTGGACATCACTTGACCTCCGTCAGAATCAGTGTGTCCGCGGCCGTCGGCGCCAGCAGTACGAGCTGCGCCGGGCGGATGCCGCGGAAGACGAACACCGAACGGCCCTCGGCGAGGCGTCGCGTATCGGTGATGTCGGGGTTGAGGCGCAGGAGTTCGGCGAGCGGCACGCCGTGCCGGGCGCAGACCTCCGACAGCGTCTCGCCGCCCTTCTCGCGCACGGTGTGGATCTTCTCGTCGAACGTCGCCGCGCGCGCCGGGACCGTGGACCTCGGCTCGCCGGGTGTGCCGAGCAGCCGTGTCAGCTCCTGTGCGGTGGCGCCCGCGACATCGGAAGCGGCGATCCCGGTGAAGACATCGACATCCAGGTAGTCGACCCCAGGCACCGAATGCGCCGTCGCGAGGACCTCCGAGAGGCGCGCCGGCTCGCCCAACTCCCTTCCTTCGAAACCGAGCCGGAGCAGCAGGGCCTGGCGCAGCCGCGGCTCGACGACTTCCCAGGTGTGGTCGGGTTCGAGCTTCACCTTCGCGGAGATGAGGAGCAGCACCGGTTCGCGGACGTCGACCCGGACGGGCAGGCTCGCGTCACCGTACTTTGTGAGCGAGCCGCGCAGTGCGCGCAGCACCGCCGAATCCCCGACGGCATCGGCGAGCGGGACATCGTCCGTGCCCGCGACCGTCACATGCAGGACGCGCCGTCGCCCGTCGAAGAGTTCACCCGCGACAGCCCGGCCGATCCCGGCGCGGGAACGAGCGAAGTCCTCGTAGTCGGACACGGACACCAGGCGGTCCAGGGCCGCGACCGCGAGCGGCACGGTGCGCCGGGTCAGGGCCGGCCCGTCCGCGTCCGCACCGCCCGACGCCGGGCGAGGATTGGTGACCGCGGTGACGCCGAGAGGACGGGTCATCGCCTGGGTGATGCGCTCCGCGGCGACGTTCGCGGCGCTGCCGGTGCCGAAGCGGTATCGGGCGCGCACGTTCTCATGGCCGCTGGGCAGGCGCGCGCCGTGCACCCCGTCGCCGAACGTCACCGTCGTGCGGCCGTCGCCGGTCGTGCCCGTGATGTAGACCCGTTCGCCCGGCCCGCGCCCCGCGAGGCTGTCGACCGCGTGCCAGAGCAGCCCGTCGACGCGGATCTCCAGGACGGGAGCGGCGCCGAAGGGGGCGTCGGACGCCGTCCAGGTGAGCGGCGACTGCCACAACGCGAATGTCTGGTTCGTGCGGTCGGCGTCACCGCTGCCGATCGGCTCGTCCCGCCCCTCGCCGTGCGTCGCCTCCACCACATTGCCGAGGACCTTCACCGTCTCGCGCCGGTAGCGGTACGCCAGATCGGTGGTCAGCTTCAGCCTGGTATGGACATGGTCGCCCGGCAGCAGAGGATCCAGCTCGGGCTCGGCGGTGGCGATCACCACGACCTCGGTGGCCTCGACGCCGACCCCTGCGGTACCGGGGACGTCGCTGCGCATGCCGCTGACGACGAGGGTGCGGCCGGGGCGCAACCCGTCGTAGAGCTCCGCGAGTTCCAGCTCGTTGCCGTGCACATCCTCGCCGAGGGGCTCGTCCGCCATGCGCAGCGGCTCACCCGCGGCATGCACGGTGGTGTCGCGGATGTGCGAGAGCAGGACGTCCTTGTCGTCCAGCCATGGATCGGCCAGGACGAGTTCGGTGCCGCGGCCCGTGATGCCGTAGTTGGTGTACGCGGCCGTGCGCACGGCCACGACCTTCGTGGTAACGAGCTTGAATGCCTTGTCGCCGGGGTGGGCGTCGTCATCTCCCTTGGCAGGCCGCTCGATCGCGACCCAGCTGCCGACGGCGATGCTGTCGTGCACACTGTCCAGCTGCACCACACGACGGTCGGCAGGGGCCGGTTTCGTGGCGATGACGATCTCCACATTGGGCGCGGTGGTGCCGACCGTGTACCGGAGGGCCACCTCGTACTCGCCGTGCGAGAAATGCACCGGGACGCCCGGCCGGAGGGGGACCTCCTTGGCCGTGCCGTTGTACACACCGACGTTGATCACGCCGTCGGCGTCCGGGCGCGGCACGAAGAGCGTGCGCTCCGGCAGCCCCGAGTGGAGGCGGGCGGTGACGCCCGGCTCCTGGGAGTCGGTGGGACGCCGGCTGAGCCAGTTCAGCTCGCGGTCCTGACCGACGCGGGTGGACAGTTCGACCTGGCCGGGGCCGAGCGGCAGGTTCACCGGCTGGGGGACCGGGAGGGGCCTGGCCCGCTGGTCGGAGGTGCTGCCCTCGACGTGCTGGAACTCGGCCGCCTGGGGCACCTTGCCGGCCGGGTCGAACACCACCCGCATGGTGGTGAGGACAGCGCCGGTCAGGGGCCAGTCGGCGGTACGGATCACCCGGCCCCGGTCGTCCTGGACCGGCTTCAGTGGAGCCGTCGCCCCGAAGGGGGCCGCCTGCGCGCGCAGCGCGAGCAGTTCACGCAGAAGGTGGGGAGCACTCGGGGCCGCGGCCTGCCGCCAGGCGGGATAGAGGGTGCCCAGGGCCGGATCGAGGGTCCCGAGCAGGCGCGCGGTGTCCGCGCCGGGCCTGGTGGCACAGGAGCCGCCGCCCGGAGCCGGAGCCCTTCCGCCCAGCGCCGGGAGGAGGTCGGTGAGGGCCTGAAGCGCGGCCTCCTCCGGGCGGGGGAGCGGGGCGGCCGTCCCTGCCCGAGAGGATGTGTCCTCCGGCCGGGTCGGGGACGCCGCCGGTACGGGCGGGTCCTGCACAGGCCGGGACGGAGCCAGTTCGGCCGCCCGCTCCGCGAGTTCCGCCAGCACCGCTTCGAGCCGCGCGAACCACTGGGCCACGTCCTCGTACGGTGTCGCCAGGACCTGCGCCTCGGCGAGGCGGTCCACGGGCCCGGTGAGTGCGGAGGCCAGCTGGTCCGGAGTCCGCACCTCGTCGAGGCCCTCCCGCAGCGGAGCGAGGACCTGGTCGTCGAAATCGTCGATCAGACGGCTCACCGGGCGTGGATCGGGAACCTCGGGTGTGGGCGGCTCGTCACCCGGCTCGCCCGGAGCCGCGGGCTCGGCGGTCCAGCGGCGCACCTCGTCGACGAGATCCTTGAGCGTCGGCGGGGCCGAGCGCGGCAGACCGATCGCCGTGATCCCGTCCTCGCGGTCGACGCGTACGCGCGCGACGGGCAGAAGCAGCCGCTCGCCCCCGGCCTGTTCACCGAAGACGAAGAGCAGCTGGTCACCCGTCCGGAGGGAGTTCGCCGTGCCCTCGACGAAGAGTTCGGAGCGGCGGGTGAGGTCCTGCGGGGTGATCAGGGAGGGACGCCGACGACGGAGTGCCAGCTCGTTCCAGTCCCAGCGCGCCGTCAGGTCCCGGCCGGTCTCGAACGTCTGCGACTCCTCGTCGGCCGATGCGGGGACGCTGTTGCTGCGCGCCCCGCGCGGGATGAGCACGGGAAGGGTCTCGGCCCGGGGATCGCGGTCGAGGGTGTACGCGAGATGCGTGTCCGCCGCGACACCGGGGCGCGGACGATGACCGACCAGGCGGCCCAGCAGCACCAGCGAGCGGTGCTCGTTCGCGGTACGCAGATAGGCCTCGTCGGCGATCCGCTCGGAGTGGAACGTCAGCAGGTCACCGAGGACGGCCGTCGCGTCGAGGAGACCGATCGCCGGGTCGTCGGGGGTGCGGACGGTCAGCCCGCCGAGCGCCGGGTGGGCCGGGGAGGCGAGCCGGTCGAGCAGGGCGGACAGGAAGGAGCCGTACTCGCCGACGCGGTGGTCGAGGGCAGTGCGGCCAGGCGGGTTGTGGGGCGCCGCGGGTGCCACCCGCTCGTCGTGACCGCCGACGCGGCGACCGGCGCAGCCGCAGCCGCAGCCGCAGTCAGGGGTGGGCTCGTCGCTCATCGGGCACCTCCAGGGTCTGCCGCCGAGGGCCGGTGGCGATGGTCGCGGACGGCGTAAGGGACGGGGCGCGACGCGGCGCACCCGCCCGTACGCGGCGTGGTACGGCCGTCGGCCGTACCACGGTCGGCTGCACTCATCGGGCACCCCCCAGGGAAATCGCCAGATGGCCGTTCTCCGGCCGGTCGGGGTCGTTGTCGCAGATGGCGATCTCCAGCGGGCCGAGCCGCAGCACGCCGTCCTCCCTCTCTCCTCGATCCTCTTCGAACAGCCGCCGCAGACGGGTGACATGCACGCTCTCCACGCCCTGTACGGCCGCGGCGGCCGCTACCAGGCGGCTGAGCCTGACGGGCTCGCCGAACGTCAGCGCGTCCGGGTGGAAGAAACCGAGCCGTCCGCCCGCGAGCCGTCCACGGCCGAGCACGCGGTACAGCTCGGCCAGGATCTGCCCCTGCTGGTGTCCGGGCTTCGCGCACACCGACAGCGCGATGTCGAGCGGTACGAGACGCGCGGGTCCCACCACCACGTCGTGTCCGATACGGCGGTAGGCCTCCAGGGACTGGGCCACCACGTCGAGCAGCTCAGGCGCCGGATCGCCGGTGCCCCGGGCGTCGATCGCGATGTGAGCCTCCTGGAAACTGCCCGTCCAGCGCAGCTCCGCCGCCGCCCGCTGTACCCCGGGCAGGGCCGAGGCGAGACTCGCGTAGTCGTCGGCGGTCACGGCGCGGAGCCGGGTGCGGCGCAGGTCCAGCGGAGCCAACTGGCGGACCTGTTCCAGAGGTTCGGGCTCCGTCCCGCCCACGGCGGGGAGCGGGTTGCGTATTCCGGTCACCAGCGGCCCGTCGGCCCGGTCCCCGGCGTCCTCGTCGGCCAGCAGCACCAGATGGTTGATGGCCTCCGCGCCGACGTTGCCCGCGAGACCACCTCCCAGCCTGTAGTGGATCTCCAGCCGTGAGCCGGGCGTCGGCGTCGCGCCGTGCCGCCCGTCGCCGAAGCGCAGCGCGAGCCGCCCGTCGTCCTCCAGCTCACCCACGAAGTGCCTTTCGCGGGGACCGCTTTCGAGCAGATCGCGGCGCGGTGTCCAGCGCAGCCCGTCCTCGTGGAGGCGTACGGCGGGAAGCGCGCGGCGGGGGTCCTGAGCCAGTCCCGCCGAGGCGGAGCCCCGCAGAACCGGCTCGTCCGGGTGCAGCCCCCGGGCGTACGCCGGACCCCAACTGTGCGCGATCTCCCAGGCGATGTGGCCGTCGAGTACCGTCCCGGCACGGGCGCGCGCGGTCAGGACCTCGACACGGCGAAGCTTGGCATGGAGCAACCGGTCGCTGCTGTGCAGTAGTTCACGCAGAGCGCGCACCGGATGCAGGCGCAGTTCGAGACGGTCGAGGACCTTCAGTCCGTAGATGACGGCCAGCTCGGCGATCTCCTCGTCACCGAGTCCGTCGCGGTCGCGAGCGCTGCGCCACAGCTCCCCCAGCCGCTGCTTCACCCGTTCCGGGATGGCGCCGATCCGCTCGGCCTGTCCCGCGGAAACGGCTCGGGGGTCGGGGAACGGCACCGTCTGCGCCACGGGGGAGCGGCCGAGCAGGGGCCGGAACCGGGGTGCGATGCCCGGGTAGGCGGACTGCGCGAGCAGCGTGCGCAACGCCGCGGCCTGCGCGTACGCGGTGCCGGGCACGACGCGTTCCTGCCGCTGCCCCGCCGACTCCAGACCGAGCCCCGCGCGTACGGTCGCGTCCTCGCCCACCACGTCGAACAGCTCGCGGATGTCGTCCGCGATGAGCGCCTCGCCGCACTCCGCCTTGTCCGTGAGGGAGTTGACGAGTCTCGCCGTCGCGTTGCCCTCGTCACGATCCCAGCAGCCGAACGTAGGGGGGCCGCAGGGGGCCACGACGGCGGGGGCGGGCGGCACGACCGTCGTCTGCGCCGGGGCGTCCCCGGACCACCGCAGCGTACGGCCGTGGTCGACGAGGACCACGTTCCCGCGTGCCATGGCGACGTCCTCGACGGGTGCGCAGTCGCGTCCGCCACGCGTGGTCAGGCGGAGCGGGAAACGTAGCGCGTCCTCGGCCGCCCAGGTGACCTCCAGGACCGGTTGGTCCTCGACGCGGTCGACGCCGGGTGTGACGGACGTGAGGCGGACGGCCTGCCGGTGCGTCGGATCGGCGTCGCCCGGTGTCCCGGTGCGTGGCCCCTTCACCTCTTCCAGGATCAGCAAGTCACCTGCCCGCAGCTCGAGTCGGCGACCGTCGCAGGTCTCCGTGTCCCGCCATTCATCACGCAGTGTGGCCGACGTGGCCCCCTTCGGCAGGGAGCACACGTCGCCGCCCCAGGTCCACAGCCGGATCGCGTTGTGCGCGGTCCGGAGCTCCAGGGGATCACCGGCCGCCACCGGCTCGAACACCTCCACGGTGCCGCGCTCCACGAGATCGGCGAGGTCACGGTCGTCGACGACCGTCCCGGGTGCGGGCCGGTCGTGCGGATCGAGGACGCGTACGTCGACCGAGGCGAAGCGGAACGTACCCGCAGGCACCGTGTGCTCACCGGCCGCCTCCACCGTCACGTACGCGCGGGAGGTGCAGCCGTCGTGCATCGCGTAGTCGATGAGCCGCACATGACGTCGTACGGAGACACGGCGGCGCGCGGTGTCGAGGTACGCCTCCGTGGCGACCGCGTCCTGCTGGTAGCTGATCTGGTCGCCGGTGTACGCCAGCAGCTCGACGAGCGTCATGCCGAGGTCGGCCGGGTTGCGCTCGATCCAGTCGGGCGTGGTGAGGGCCAGACGGTCCAGGAGGAGCTTGCGGATGGTGTCGTAGTCGCGGGCCGTGTAGTCGACGACCGGCGTCCGGGGGAGGACGGGTTCCTGAGCCGTCTCGTCCTCGCAGTCGAAGGGGGTGGGGCAATCGGGCCCGAAGGCGAACGTCGCGCTGTGGTAGCGCTGGTCGAAGCCGCGGAAGGGCTCCGTCCCCGGCCGTCCGTACGGATCGGTCTCCACCAGACGGAGCCGGTAGCGGGAGGTGTCGCCGGCCTTGTCGAGGGTGACATACAGACGGTCGTCCAGCTCGGGATCCTCCTCGCGCTCCACACTGACGTCGACGGCCTCGATGCCGGTGATCCGACGGCCGCCGTCGATGCGTACGTTCCGGGCGCGCAGGCCGTGCGGAGCCTTGCCGAGGAAGGAGACGGTCAGCAGCAGCCCGTCGTCACTGACCTCGACGGCATCGACTCCGTTGAGCTGCGCCGCCCTCACCTTGGCCCGGCGGGTGGACACGGAACCGTTCACGCCTCGGCCCTCCCTTCGAAGACGTCGTCACGACGGCTCCCCGTGGAGCGCACGGTGTACGACAGACGCACGCGGACGACGTTCTCCTCGCTCACCACGTCCAGGGCCGCCACCTCGATGAGGTCGCCGAGCACGCGCTGCAGCGCCGCCTGTACCGAGAGCTCCAACGCACTTGCCAACTCGGGGCTGTTGGGCGTGAATACCAGATCGAGCAGGCCGCAGCCGAAGTCGGGGCGCATCACGCGCTCGCCGGGGCTGGTGAACAGCAGCTGCTCGATCAGGTCGCGTACATGCTCGTCGCGGTCGGCGTGCGCGGTCCGCCCCCGCCGGTCGACCCGGAACGGAAAGGCGAGGTCGCTGCGGACCCGGGTGCGCGGGGTCATCGGACGGTCACCTCTCGCTGCGAGGGCTGGACGAAGGGCGGGCCATGCGGCACGAACGACGCCGTGACGCACTGGGCGGCGGAGGTGTCGAGCAGCACCGGCGTGCCGTCGACCGTGATGCCTGTGGCGGCCCCGGTCCAGCGGACGGCGACACACGGCTCGGGAACGCCGTCGACGGTGTGGGGGCAGCCGACCACGGCGTATCCGTGGGCAGCCGTCGCGACGGGCGTGCCATCGATCAGCACGGCCCGGTCCGTCGGGCCCGTCGCCGCGGTGGCGCGACCGCCGTGCGGGCAGCTGATCACGGCACCGGAGCCCCCGCCCGAGCCGATGGTGAGCAGATTGCCGGACATTCCGGACATTCTGTTGATCCCCCGTCTTCTATCGCTTGGCGGCCAAGTTCAACTGGCCCTTGTTGATGGTCACTTCATTGCCGCGCAGTATGATTTCGGCCCCGCCGCCGGTCGCGATGACCACGGCTTCCTTGGTGACACGGACGTACGCGCCGTCCTGTGCCTGGAGCAGAATCCCCTGCTCGGGCGCATCGTTCATCACGACCTTGTGGTTTCCCGGGGTCTGCACGACGACGGGCTTGTTCGGCGAGTTCTGCTGTACGGCGGCACGCGCGTCCGGCGGCAGTTCGGCCTCGGACCCGTACCAGCACCCCGTCCACACCGGGAAGCTCGGATCGCCCTGCTCGAACTCGACCCACACGCCCGTGCCCGGCGGCGGCACCACGAACTGGCCCGCCTGCGGTCCGGTGAACGGAAGACAAGGCAGCGCCCAGGTCGACGGCTCATCGCCCAGGACGTCCGGGACCTCGACCGTGACGCGGCCGATGTGCAGCGGGTCGTTGTTGTCCACGACTCGGCCGCGGAACTTGCCGACGTAACGATTGCTGGGTGCCGCCATGCTGAACTGCTCCTGATCTGTTGGGTGCTGCCCGCTGATGCCTCAGGGCCGTACGTGCCGGCTGCGTGCTTCGAGCCCTTCTCGCGAGAGGGTGAAGTTCTGCTGGAAGGAGCCCGGCCGCAGGTTGTGCGTCACGGACTTGACGTAGTAGTCGCCGTCATAGGCACGCCCGGAGCCGCGCACGCCGACCAGTTGGCGCGGTTGGAGGATGAAACCGTGCCGGTTGACGTCGAGTGATCCCGACCCGGAGATCACGTCGGCGGACACCGCCGCGCGCGCCAGCAGCTCGGCCTCGGCGGCTTCACGCTGCTGCTTGGCGGTGCCGGAGAGGGTCCTGCGCTTGAGTGCGGGGGTGGCCCGCTTGCCCAGCGGCGGGCGCAAGGGGCTGATGACCGGCTGCGGGAGCAGGGTGGACTGCCGGGTCCCGGGGTCCTGCCAGCGCGCCTGCGGCTCCTCGCGGGCCGTTCCGTCGTACGCGAACGTCAGCTGGTCGACCGTGGAGTTGGCGTCCATGTTGACGTTGAGGGCGTGCTGACGGATGCCGAGACGGACCTCGGGGCCCCAGCGGGCCGACGACTGACCGGGTGCCGGGCCCGGATCCAGATAGAAGGTGTACCCGTTGGCACGGGCCAGCTCGGTCACGTACTGCAGATCCGTGCCCGTCTGGTAATGCACGCGCAGGTTCTGGTGCGGTGGCTGGGAGATCTTCTCCTTGTACACGTCGGGACGAATGCCGTAGTCCGAGTAGCGCCGCAGGATCGCGAGCACGCGCTCGGACGGCGGAAGGTTGGGATAGCTGTCCGTACGCTCCTCCAGGTCCATGAGCAGCGTCAGGTCCTCGCCGGTGACGGTCAGGGTGGAGTGCCCCGGCTGATTGCTGGTGCCGACTTCCTGGCGCACGATCAGCCCGTCGAAGAGGACCTCGGGTGTGCCCCTGATCGTGACGGTGACAATGAGGCGGGTCTTCGGGTCGAAGAATCCCTCAGGGAGCAGGGTGCTGCTGATGAGGCCGTTCTTGGTCAGGTCGAAGGCGAGCTGGAACCCGCTCCGTTCACCCGCGGTCGCGGTGATCTGCGCGGAGAGAAGTGCTTCTGCCACCTCGGCGGGGACCGGCCGGGCCAGCTGCGGTCCCATGGAGAGGGTGATGTGGACGGGGCCCTGCCCCACGGGCAGTTCAGACATGCCGGTCCCTCTGGGGGAAGTTGCCGGCGAGCGGAATCCTGATCTCGATGCCGGGTTCGGCGGTGAGATCGCGCGGGTCGATCACCGGGTTGGCATCGGCGATCTGCCACCACTGCCGGGGGTCGCCGAAGTAGCGCTGCCCCAGGAGGTCGGGACGGTCGCCGGCGTTCACGGAATGAGGCTCGGTGTCGTCGGCGTCGGCCGTGATCGCGGGAAGCAACCGACGCTTGGTGTAGCGGACTTCGGTGCCGTCCGGCTGCCGGTGCACGCCGATGTCGGCGTCGTGATAGCGACTGGATCGGGGATACGGGTGGGCGCCGGGGATGGCGTCCAGGGCGTTCTCGTACGGTTCCGTGCCGGCCATGGTCTTCGGTCAGCCCCTTCCCATGCCGATGTCGCCGGGGTTCAGCCCGAGCGTGCCGAGACTGCCCGCCCGCGCGGCACCGGCCAGGCGTTCCTTCTGCGCGAGGTGCGCGAAGTACAGCTCGGCGCCTCGGTGTCCGGCCGGCAGATCGCTGACGGTGAGCACCTTCAGCCCGATGCTGAGCGAGGCCCGGATCGGGTTCAGGTTCACGTCGAAGGCGGATTCATTGATGGACAGTTCGGTGAGCCGCACGGGCATGACGCGTTTGCTGCCCCAGGTGAAGAGGGTCAGCGGCATCTCTATCGGGCTGATCTCGATGGTCCCCTTCTTGGACAGGCGGCTTGCTTCACGCAGTTGGGCCGAGGTCGGCTGCACGAGCATTTCGAGGACGGCCAGTTGGGGGTGGATGCCGTCCGGCGCGGCGATCTCGAACTGGTCGGTGGCGTCGATCTCTGCGGTGAACTTCCAGGTCTCCTGTGCGGGGCCCTTGAGCCGGAGGGCCTCGTTCCTGTCCCCGCTTCCGCTGCCGCCTCCGCCGGAGTCGCCGCTGCCGCCTGCCGACTGGGGCGAGAGACTGCGTTCGAGGGTGTCCGGGTTGAACTGGAGGACGATGATGCGTTGGGGGGTGCCGCGTTCGGGGTCGATGAGGACTATTCCGGAGCGGATGGGTTTGGGGATGTCTGCGTAGCGGGTCATGGAAGCTCCCATTGGACGGATGGCGCGGTCACTCCGCAGAGTTCAGGCCCGCCAGCAAATGTTCCGCGTCAAGTCGGATGTCCTCATCCGGGTCGGAGTTTTTCATCTCCTGGGCGATTTCACGCAGCTCGGCACTCGTGGTCGCATAGCCGATTCCGATGAGCACGGCGCGTCGGACTTCTCGATCAGGTTGGCGGGCCATTCGTTGAAATGCCGCTGAGAGGGCAGGGACATCTTTCCGTGCTGCCGTGATGGCACTGACGTGGATGCCTTGAATGATCGTGTCACGTTGATTGTTCTCGGAGATGAGTTGTGCTGCCTCCTGGAATGACCAGGTTGCCAGGTTGCCGCGGATCGACTCCTTGAATTCGGCGATTCGCTGACCTTTGATCGTGATGTAATGGACGCCGGTGATGTTGTCTTCCAAATAATCGAGGCTTGTGGTCCCGTCGAGGGTTTCCCAGCCGAACCGTACGGGGGTTTCATCCTCTCGGGTCGCCGTCGTGATGTTCATGTTCTGGTCCACTGAAAAAGTCTGCACGTCGCGCAAGCCCACATGCGGTTTGAGGGCGATCCGGATTCCCACGGTCATTGCTTGGCTCCTGGCTCAGTCGGTCATTCCGTGATGGGACAAAAGGAACTGGTGGATGAACTCTACGACATCGTCCCGAGACGTACCCCAAGTGCCGCCGCTCGCCTTCATGCGAACCTCGAGCCAGCGCCCCACGAGTTCAACTTTTCGGCGTTGCAGTTCGTCCCGTTCCTCCTGGGTTCCGTGTTCCCGTATGGAATCGTTGAGGGGACCGATCGTTCCTCGGACAGCATCCCTCCTGATTCGCTCCTCGTCGGCGGTCGACCAAAGCGTGACCCCCCTGTCCTGTGCTTCGAGTCCGCGTGTCGCCCGACTGGCATTGCGCATGGACGCAGGGTAGGTGCCTCGTCCGCCAGGGCGGCCCGGCGCCACCTCAGGTGAGCTGGGTTCGTAGATCTTGAATGCTTCTTCCCAGGTCATCTCGCCCCTCTGGATGAGGTCGATCGTCATGGGGGCAAGTGCGACGTTCTCGCGATCACGCACAGATTCGCGCACATACATGAGCCAGATGAGACGTGCCATCCGGTTCTTGTCTCTTGCGTTCAGCTTGATGGCGGTGGGCCATTTTCCGGTACGCATGAAGGTGTGCATGATCTGCGCGACGGTGGCGTCACCGAGTCGCATGGCGCGAAGTTCCTGGACGATTTCCGGATCGAGGGAAGAGGTTTCCGGGTTCAGTTCAGATTGCTTGTGGAGCCGTTTTTCGAGCCGCTCGGACTGACGTGACAGACGTGCGTGTGCCTTCTCCGTCGCATCTGCGATCATTGGATATGACGTGATGCCGTTGACGAAAGCGTTCCGGTCGTTCGTCCTTCCTTCCTCTGCTCCCTGGTGATATTCGACGATCAGCACGTTGTCGTCGTTGTTATGCGCGCTTCCGAGTGTGTATCCCATGCGGTCGCGTGGAACGTTGCTGCCGCGACGAAGCATGTGCTCGACGGCTGCGGGAACATCGGCGCCACCGGCCACATGAGGCAAGTCCTGAAGGTTCTCGGGAGGCACCCCGGGGTTCCGGGCGTAGGTCCCCTCCTCCTTTCCCAGGCGCTGCGCAGAAGACTGGATTCGGTTGTCCCTGAAGAATCGATCGACCGCATCGCGGATGATCTCGCGGAGCTCGGAATCGTTCGGGTGATAAGCGCTTCCTGCCGAACCGCCGGGGTTGAGAACCGCCCAGATGTCGGTGACGCCTTGTTCGCTCTTTGCGCTGAGGGAGGTGAGCCGATACCAGATGCGCATCGTGGCAAGAGAGGCTCGGAAGGGAACTCCTTCGATCCCGTGCCCGAGCATTCCGTGAATTCGTGGCCGAATGCGAGTCAGGACCTTTTGAAGGCGTGCGTCCTTGGAGTCCTTCGAGTCTTCCTTCTTCTTCCGCTCGTCCTTCTTTTCCTGCTTCGCCTTGTCGGGGTCCCTGTCCTTCGCTCTGCCGTTCTCGTGCTTGGGGCGCTTCGGTTTGTTGGGCTGCTTGTTCTCGTGCTTTTCCTTGGGCTTCTTGCTGTCGCCCTTGTCTTTGTCGTCCCTGCCCTTGGGCTTGCCGGGCTTATCGGAGTCCTTGGGCCGTCCCAAGCTGTCCTTGTCATCGGTTTTCAGCTTGTTCGGGCTTTTGTCTTCGGCCCTGTAGGCCCTGTCGGCCCTGTTGGGGCCTTTGCCGTCGCCCTTCGGCCTACCTGGGGTGTCCTTCTCGTCCTTGGGACGCGCCGAAGGGTCGTCCTTCGATCGGGGCCTGGCGGTGCCCGGGTCCTGTTTCGGCTTCGGCCGTGGCTCCGGGGTCGGTTTGGGCCTCGCGGGCGGTGTCGGGCGCGTGTCCCGCTTTTCGGTGGGCCTGTCCTTCGGTTTGCCGCGGGTGCCGGGTGTCTTGTCTTCGCCCGTGGGGCGCTTCGGGTTGGCACCCTTGTCCGTGTCCGACCTCGGCCTTGTCGTGGGCGGGCGGGAGGCGGGGGCCGCGGTGCTCTTCGGGGCGTTTGGGGACTGGCCGTCCTTCCTGTCCCCGCCCTTGCCGCCCTTGTCGTCCGAACCCGCGTCTCCCGGACCCTTGCCGCCGCCCTTGTCCCCCTTGCGCTTGCCGAGCTTCGCGGCGACACCCTTCAGGCGCTTGCCGACTTTGGAGACGTACTTGCCGATGCCGTTCAGCAGCGCCTGGTAGAGGACCTCCAGGAGCGCGACGACGCCCGAAGCGACCGCCTTCGCGAAGAGGAGGCCCGCGCCGCCGCTGCGGACGAGCTTCAGCCAGTCCAGGACCATGGACAGCGCGCGCAGGATGGCGCTCAGGGCTCCCCACGCCGTCCGGATCGCGTCGATCACCGCCATCACCCAGCCCGCACCGGGGATGAGCTTCGCCACGACCTTGGTCATCACCAGTTCGCCGATGATCAGGGGGAGTTGGGGGACAACCGCGTCCCACGCCTCCTTGACGATCTTCTCCAGCGTGAAGCCGCCGCTGACCAGCTTGTCCAGGATCGCCTTCGGGACGCCGATGATCTCCTGGATCTTGTCCTTGAACCACTGCTTGACGGCCGACGAGACCTCCCGGAAGAGATGGTTCTTCGCGCCGTCCACCGCGGAGTTCTTGGCGCCGCTCAGCCAACCGCCCGGGTCGGAGAGGAAGTCGACAGCGATCAGCATCCAGTCACCGAGCGCGCTGAGCAGCTTCGAGGCGAAGTCCAGGACCGCCTTCACGGCGTCCACGACCGCCTTGACCGCGGCCTGGAGCATCTTCTTGAGGACGTTCAGGATGTCGCTCAGGACTTTGCCGATGGCGTTCAGCAGGTCGGTGACGATCTGCTTCAGCGCGGCGGCGAGCCGGTTCACCAGCGCGATCGCGGCGGCGATCAGTGTGGTGATCAACTTGCGGATGCGGTTGGCCAGTTCGATGACGGCCCGCACCATGTTCTTCGCCAGCTCGATCAGGTCGTTGATCAGGTTCTTGATCGTGTCGACGATGAACTTCCGCGCCTCGTTGATCCAACGCTCGACCGTCTCCTTGAAGTGCTTGATGAACCCGACGACCGCTTCCCGCGCCGCCCTGATGACGCGGACGATCGCGTTCTTGATCTCGATGACCTTCTGCTTGATCCAGTCGAAGGCCTTGCTGACCCAGTTGCCGGAGTCCTTGACGCTGGTGTCGCGCTGCTCCTCGGCGTCCTTCTCCGCCTTGGTGTTCTCGTCCTGGATCTTCTTGTCGCCGTCCTCCTTCTCCTTCGTGACGTCCTTGTCGGTCTTCTCCTCCTTGTCCTTGACGTCCTCGCGGACCTTCTCGTGGCGCTCGGTCTTCTTGGTGCCGAGCTTCTTCAGCTCCCCGTCCTGCTCCGTACGCCAGTCGGCGCGTTGTGAGGTGACCTCGGCCATGGCCTTGTCGCGCTCGGCCGCCTGACTCCTGGTGTTTGTCCCGACCTCCGCGTCGACCTTCTGCTTGTGCTTCTGCTGGGAGTCCCGGAAGTCCCTGTCCTTGGTCTGCCGGCCGTCGGACATGGCTTTGCGGCCCGCGCCGAACGCGGCCCGGAACTGTGGCCCGCGCTCATGCTCCGCCACCTCGGAAGCGGCCTCCGGCGGTACGGCTCCGATCCCCGCTCCGGCCTCGGGCGCACCGCTCGCGCCACCCTGAGCCCCGGGCACCTCGGCCCGCATCTGCTCCTTCGGGACATCGGGGTAGACCTGGTTCTCGCCCATCGGGCGCCCGGCGTCCTCGCGCCCCGTCGCCACGGCCTCCTGGCCCTTGGCATCGACGGCAGAACCCTGCTCACCCGCGGTCTGTTCGGCGGCGCCCTGCATCTGCACGCCCGGTGCGTTGCCCGCCTGGGCCTTCTTGAGCGCCTCGTCCTTCGTCGGCAGTCCGGCGAACTTGGCGGCCAGCTCCTGCGCGTCCACCTTGAAGCCGAGCCAGCTCGCCACTTTGCCCAGACCGAAGCCCAGAGCCATCTTGAAGGTGTCCCAGCCGCCCGGCTCCTCCGCCTTCTCGGCCTCGATCTGGCCCTCGGGCTCCTTGGCGCCTTCGACCTCTGCCTTCTCCTGCTCGGGTGCGTCGGACTTCTGCGCGGGATCCTGTGAGTACTGGGCCGGTGCGTCGGCCTTCGGCTTGCCCCGGAGTGTCTGCCGCGCGCCCGCCGGCCGCGTCATCGAGGGCGGCGCGGCAGCCAGCGCCTTGTGCTCGTCGCCCACCGTGCGGTCCACCGCGCCGCCCACACCGGACATGGCCTGAAGCGCCTTGTGGGGCTTGAGCTGTGAGGCCGTGGAAAGACCCGCCTCCGGTGACACCGTGGAGAGATTCGGGGTCGGCCCCGAGTCCTTCTTGCCCTTGGCGGGCGCGGGGACGGCGCCAGTGCCACCTCCCGAGCCTGCGCCACGCGGACCCTTCGCAGCGGGGGATGCCGTGGGCGCCGGGGCGGCCTTCGACGCCTTCGCACCCTTCTGCGTCGGCACGGCAGGGGTCTCGGGAGACCTCGGGGGCGAGGAGGCCGGCGTGGACTGCCGCGCGGCCGGGGTCCGGTGGCCGGACCTCTGTGCCGCACCGCTGTCCGACGTCCCTCCCCGCTCCCCGCTCTCCGCGCCCTTGATCGCCCGGCCCGGCGTATCGGCGTCGGACCCACCGGACACAGGGGTGTCCCGTGCGGGCGAGGCGGACTGCGTGTCCGCCCCCGCGCGGCCGGGGTCCGAGGCCGTCGGGGCGGCGCCCGGCTTCGACTGTTCCGCTCCGGCCGCGGTCCCGGACGCCGCCGACCGGCCGGCCACCGCCTGCGGAGATCCCTTCTCCTGCGCGCCCCCCGACCTGTCGCCGGCGACAGGAGTGCCCTTCTCCTCCTTGGCGGCGCCCTCCTTGGCGTCACCGCCGGCCGTGGCGGAGCTCGCGGGCGCCTCCTGCACGGTCATCTGCGCGGCGACGGGGCCGGCCTTCGGGTCGTCGCCGCTCTCCGGGTCCCTCGATGCCGTGCCCGCCGTCGTCGGCGCGTCGGAGGCCCGTTCGAGGGCGAGGCCGCCCGCCTGCCCGTCACCCGGCGCGCCATCGTCCGCCTCGGCCATCGGTTCCGGACCGGAAGCGGCGTCGACGCCCTCCTCCTCGGGCCCGGCGTCGGCCGCCGCGTCTTCGGCGTCCTCGGCGTCCCGCTCGGCCTGTACCTGGTCGGCCTTGGTCACCGGGGGAGCGGGGAACGACGGAGCAGCGGGCGAAGCGGCCGACGAGGGGTCGAGGCGGTCCGCGGTCGGCACGCCGGACACATCGAGGTCCTGCGCCGGGAGGAAGTCCTCGGCCTGGAGTTTGACGTCCCAGGCACTCTGTTCACCGCCGCCGATGTCGACCTCGGACTCGCCGCCGGTGTCGAACGGGGCCTCGTCCTGCGGGCCGTCGAGATCCTGATTGCGGACTCCGTCGAGCGTGCTGGACGCGCTGGGCAACCGGGTGTCCTTGCCGGACGGCGTGGCCGAACCCTCCGGCTGCTGCGAGCCCCGCTTGTCCTCCGGCTTCAACTGCCGGCCCGTCACCAGCGAATCGACCGCTCCCGGGCGGTTCCTGGCCGCGGACTCCTCCTTGCTCGCCGCCGGAGCGCCGTGCTGTTCCGTCCCTTCTCTGCCCTGCGTGCCCGACTCGGAGCCCGCGTCCTTGGTCCCGGCGCCCTGCTGGGTGCCCGACGCAGGACTCCCGCTCCCGGAGCTCCCCTCCGAGGACGTGGAAGTCTCCTGTCCAGGCGCGGAGGCCGATGGCGCCGACTGCTGCTCCCCGGCGATCGGACTGCCGCCGTTCCCGTCGGCTGCTCCGGCGCCCGGCTTCCGGTCCGGTCGATCGCCCTGCGGAGTGCTCCCGTTCCCGGCCGTGTCGCCGTCGCCGCGCCGCGCGGCGCCGCCGTTCTGCGGAGTGCTGCCGGGCGCGCCCTCTGCGAGGACGTCGTCCTTCTCCGGACCGGGCGCCGCACCGGGTCGCTGCGAATCCTCCAGGCGTTCTTCGGCCGAACGTCGTTGGTTCGCCCGTTCCGACTCCAACTCCTGCGCCGCGTCGGGCTCATCGGCCGGGGCGTCGTGGGAGTTCAGTTCCAGCCCGTCGCCGGTGCCGGGCTCGTCGGTGCCCTCGATCTCGTCGACGAGATCGAGGATCCGGTCGTGCTCCGAGCCGAGGAGCCTGTCCTCCAGGTGCTCCAGCACACCGTCGAGCAACTCTGCCGGCAGACGGGCGAGTTGCTTGCGAGTGCGTTTCGACAGGTCCTCCGGATCGCCGCGCAGCGAGCGTACGACCGAGTTCGTCAGCCGGTCCACGAGGGTCGCAGGGTCGATCCGCTCCATGCGATTGCGGTCGGCGTCCAGGGTGGCGTACCGAAGCCAACCAGGCGTGGCCTGCCCTTCGTTCACCTCCGGGGCCACCCTCATGGTCTCGCCCGCCGAAGGGCGTACGAGGTCCTGCGCCGCCGACTCGGCCTCACGCTCGATCGCCTGCTGCGGCAGGCTCACCGCGCCCAGGTCGCGTCCGGCCCGCAGCGCGCCGAGGCCGTGCGGGTTCTGCACGGTGTGCAGGAGTTCATGGGCGAGCAGCCGCTGCCCCTCAGCGGTGCCCGGGAGGTAGGCACCCTCACCGAAGAAGATGTCCTGGCCGACCGCCACGGCGTCCGCGCCCAGGAGTTCGGTGAGCGCGCCGGAGTCCCGGTCGGTGTGCAGGCGTACACGACTGAAGTCGTGGCCGAGCTGTTCCTCGAGCTCCCTGCGCACACCGATGTCGAGTGGCTGCCCGGCGCCGCTGACCATGTCCTTCGGCTCGGGAGCACGGGACTTGGCGGCCCGCTCCCTGCGCTTGCGGCGGCGTTGCTCAGCGGCCTGGTCGGTCTGCGAGTCCTGGATCCGAGAGGTGCTCAACGCGCCACCTCCCCAAGGCCCGAGAGACCCGCGTGAACCGCGCGCGCCAGTTCCTGGCCCAAGCGGCGCGCGGAGAGACCCGTGGGCAGCGGTGGCAGACCGGAGAGCATGTCCAGACTCCGACCGCCGTCCGCGGCGAGCGGAACTCCCCGTTCACGTACGAGACGGGTCAACTCCCGCTCGAAGGCGGCGGACACGCGTTCCGGATCAACGCCGAAGCCGTCGAGCACCAGCTCGCCGATGTCCACCCGGATCGCGCGGGGCAGCCGCTGATCCGGCGCGTGCGTGCCCCGCTCTCCTGTCACACCCATCCGCGGACCTCCGAGGGGGTCAGAGAGCGTTCCAGCTTCATGTACTCGGTGCGGGCCGCGGCGAGCATGTGACGCATCTGCAGCCGGTCGTCCTCCTCGGCGGCGAGGAACGCTCCCGAAAGCGCGATGTTGCGGATCGAACCGCCCGCGACGGTGAGCTGTGCGAGCAGTTCGGGATCGATGCCCTTCGTCGGCGCCTGCGGCGGCAGCACCCGGCGCCAGATCTCGGCGCGCTCGTGCTCCGCGGGGAAGGGGAAGTCGACGACGAAGCGGATACGCCGCATGAACGCCGTGTCCAGGGCCTTCTTCATGTTGGTGGTGAGGATGGCCAAGCCCCGGTAGGCCTCCATGCGCATCAGCAGGTAGCTGACTTCGAGGTTGGCGTACCGGTCATGGCTGTCCTTGACCTCACTGCGCTTGCCGAAGAGGGCGTCGGCCTCGTCGAACAGCAGCAGGGCGCCGCCGCGTTCGGCCGCGTCGAAGACCTTGCGCAGGTTCTTCTCGGTCTCCCCGATGTACTTGCTGACGACCTGCGAGAGGTCGATGACGAACAGGTCGAGCCCCAGTTCCTTCGCCATGACTTCGGCGGCCAGCGTCTTCCCCGTGCCGGACCCGCCCGCGAACAGGGCCGTGACGCCGAGTCCGCGGCGCAGCGTGGCGGCGAAGCCCCACTCCTGGTGGACGGTCGCGCGTCGGCGCACGTGCGCCACGATCTCGCGCAGGGTGCTGGTCTGCCGCTCGTGCAGCACCAGGTCGGGCCAGCCCGCTTCCGGTTCGATCCGCCGGCCGAGACCGTCCATGCCGACACGGGCCTCGTCGAGCCCGGCCCGCCAGGCGAGCGAGGCGGCGTCCAGCTCGTCCTCACGCGGCAGATCCCGGCGCACGGCTTCGGCCGTGGCGCGTATGACGTGTGGAGGAAGCTGGAACTGCGCGACCAGCGCACGGAGTTCGCCCTCGTTGATGTCGGGTACGTCGTCGAACGCGTCCGTCCAGAGCCCGAGCTGTTCCTCGTCGCCCAGGCGCGGCACGTTCACCCGGCGCCCGCGGGTCCGCTCGGTCGGCCGGGGATCGGGACTGGACACGGCGACGGGGACGGCGGCACCGGCCAGGAACGCCTCTGTCGCCGCATGCTGGTCGCGGTCCAGTTCGCCCACTTCGACCAGCAACGCGGCAGGCAGCAGGATCGCCTCGCGCTGCCACAGCCGGGCGAGGAGGTCGCGCTGTGCGGGATCGGTGGGAATGTCCTCGGCGCCCATCGCGTACAGGCCGAGCCCGGCGCGCGCGGCCGCCGCAGCGGCGATGTCGGCCCGGCTGCGCAGGTCTCCTCCGACGACCTCGACGAGCAGGGGCGCCCCGGGCCGCGCCGTTGTCGTCCAGCCCGCGGTGACGCCGTCCACGGCGATGTCGTACGAGGGCGGCAGCCCGTCCGGGACGGGCGCGCGCCGCAGTTGGCCGTGCAGCCGGGTGTCCAGATACGGCGAGCCGAGCAGGAAGTGCAGGATCCGCTCGTCGAGCCGCAGCCGGGACCGGGTGAGCCGCGTCTCCTCCTCAAGACCGATCACCCGCCATCTGCGCAGCGGCGCGACCGGGGTCAGAGCGCTCCAGTGCGCCCCGTCGAGTGCGGCGAGTGCCAGCGAGAAGGTGGGGTACGCCCGCTCGGGATCCCCGCAGGCGGCGGCGCAGCGTGTGGCCGTGGTGGGGTCCAACTCGTAGGCGGCGGTGAGCAGTACGAGGTCCCGCTCGAAGGGAGTGAGGCCGAAGCAGGAGGTGAGGGCGTCGAGGGGCGCAAGCCCCGGACCTGTGGCCACTGGACGTGCAGGGACAGGGGCGGGAGTGCTGTCGCGCGGCCGACGCCGGCCGGGGCGGCTGTCGGTGGGGGAGCCGTCGGGGTCGGCGCCCGTTCCGTCGCCGACCCCGGAGCCCGCTCCGGCCCCGGCTCTGGCACCGGCGTGCGACGCGCCTCCTGGTGCGGCGGCCCGTGTCGTGCGCGCCGCGTGCTCATCGATCAGGGTGAGGACGCGCTGAACCTCCGTGAGCAGGGTCAACCCGTCGCCCGCCGCCGCGTCCGTCCTTCGCGTACTCATGTCCTCACCTGCCCCCACTCGCTCGCACGTTTCTCAGCGCCCTTCGTCCTCGGCGCTGCCCCGCTTGGTGGCGGGAGCGTCGGGGCCGGTGCGCCGGGTGGTTCCGGCGGTCGATCTGCGGGTGCGTGCGGGTGCCTTGGCGGCAGCCTTCGTGGACTTCTTGGCCACGGCCTTCGTGACAGCTTTCGTCCTGGGGCCGGGCTTCGTGGCTGCCTCGGTGCGGGCCTCGGTGTCAGGCTCCGTCCCGGGTTCCGCGCCGGACTTCTCGGGTGTCCGGTCGGCGTCGTCCCCGGCCGGCCCGGCGTCGGCGGCCGGACCAGGAGGTACCGGTGCACCGGGAGCGCCGAAGGGCAGCACCTGAACCGTGGTTCGCTCCACCGGCTTGGCCGGCAGCGGCGTCCCACGGCCCTCGATGAGGACCAGCGCCGCCTGATAGGTCACTGACAGCGTGTACGGCGTCTGGTTGAGCATTCCCCACAGCTTCGACGTCTCGTCGATGTCCATGACCGTCGGCACGAAGCGCACGCGCTGCGCGGCGTCGGCCAGGTCGCTCCCCACCAAGTAGGGCCGCTCCCCAGCCTGTTGGATGATGTCGTGAGGGAGCACCGGAATCTCGTGGAGGGTTCGCACCACGCTGCCGATGAGCCGCTGCCCGACCAGTTCCGTCTCCTCGCCGTACGCGCTGATCACGAAGTTGAGATCGAGGGCCGCGGCAGGACGTTTGAGCAGCTTGCCGTCCGGCGCGCGGGTGGCCAGATCGTTGTTGCGCTGTGAAGTGTCGGGTGTGGTCTGGTACAGGAAGACCGTGATGGTGGGCTCGGCCGGCGGATCGGCGGGTGGCTTGCGCGTCTCGACCTTGACTGCCATGTCGATCTCGGGCTGCAGGTTGGCCTCGATCAGCAGAGCGAGGGCCTGGGTGACGTGGGCGATGGCGAGTGCGTTGCTCATGGCGTCAGTTCCTCAGTCCCTGATCCGTGGTTCCTGATTCCTCGGTCCCCGACTCGGAGACGGCCGGCTCCGTGGCACATAGCCCGGCGATGCTCACGCTGTTCATTCGCGCCCCCGCACCAGGTACTCCTCCAGGCTCACGGTCGCCGCGGCCCGCCGCTGCGTGGGCGTCCGGCCCCGGTCCTCGCCCGGACGCGAAGGCGCCGCCGTCACCTCGAGCCGGCCGATCTGCACGTGCACCACCTGCTCGGTGCCGCGCCCCGACCTCCTGCCCGTCGCCTGCCGCACGGCATCCCGGGCCGCCGCCGTGTCCGCCGCACTGGGTCGCAGGGGTGCGGATCCGGTCGCGGAAGCGGTGTTCAGATGCGGAGGAACGGGCAAGGGCGCCGCTCTCCGGGACTCGGGCACGTCGGCGCGGGCGCGTGCGGCCCGGCGCCCCGCATCGGGTGCGGACCCGGTCCTGGGCGTCGGTGTGACGGCGGACCGCAGCAGCGGCGCCGTCGGGATCTCCCGCTCCGTCGCGTGGAAGACGGGGGGCGCGGGCGGTGCCACGGGTGCGGTGCGTACGACGGTCAGCTCCCGTTCCGTGTGCGAGTGGACGTCGCGGGAAGCCGGTGACTGCGGGAGCTCGTCCCGGTCGGCAGGTCCGTGGGGGGCGGTCGACCACAGGGCCTCCCGGGTCTCCGGCGCCGCGGAGCGAACCGCCTCGACCCGTTCGAAGGGTTCGGCGAGACGGGGCCGTACGCGCACCACGCCGGGGCGCGGTGCGATACCCGGCGCGTGGCGGGCGAGCAGCCGGTCGAGGTGGTCGGGGGCAGCGGGGTTCTCGGGTGCGCGCCCGGAGGAGTCAGACATCCGCACACAGCTCCAGGTAGTAGCGGCGCCGCAGCGGGCTGAGCGCCAGGATCTCGGGCTCGCTCCACCCGTACGCGGTGGCGAGCAGATGGACGTCGAGCAACAACTCCTTCGCCCAGGCGTCCAGTTCTGTCCACAGGTAGGAGGCGATGTCCAGTTCGGCGCGGGTTGCCGCGCCGCAGTCGGGGCAGGTGACACCGACCGTCACATCGGCCGCTGGATCGGCGGCCTCCACGGCATCGGCGATCCGCCGCTGTACGGACGCCGGCAGCAGATCGGTCAAGGACGTTCCCCGGACGGCGTTGTCCGAGCCGACCGGCGCGCCCCGACCGGCGGGTACGCCCTCCCCGGCCCGAACCCTTCCCCCGGCATCCGCGCCCGTCCCGGCACGCGCGCCTGTTCCGGCATCCACGTCCGCCCCGGCGCGGACGTCCTCCCCGTCGCGTACGACCGAGACGACACAACGGTCGAGCAGGGCACCCCGGGCGTCGGCGTGCCGGGCCGCGACCGCGACGTCGGCGGCGGTCGGCACCCGGAACTCGACCGCCCAGCCGTCCTCGACGATCCGCAGGGGCGACGCGTCGGGCGTCGGCAGCGTCCGGGCGAACTCTCCCGCATCCAGGTCGAATTCCATGTCCGTCCCGCACGCCCCGCACTCCAGACGTACCTGCATCCTCTCGCCGAACAGGTCCCGGCGCAGTGCGAACAGATCGGCCTCGCGCGCGCCCACCGGCAACGACAGCAGTGCTTCGCCGTCGCCGCCGGCGTCCGGGCGCGCCGCCTCGTGCAGCAGCAGGGCACGGCCGTCGAAGGACCGGTGGAGACCGGCCTCCCAGGTGGTAAGAAGCTCAGTGGTCCGAGCGATCGCCATGTGTGCCCCCGTTCGCTCCCGTCCGCGCGACTCGCTCCCCGCATGGGTCGGGATTTCGACGTGATTGCAATCAGGCCGGATTGAGGAAGGACGGCTCCTCGGGCTCCGGCACCTCGTAGTCCCGCTCCCAGCCCTCGCATTCGAGCTTCAGGCTCTGGATCGCCACCGCGTTCGCGTTCGCGTCCAGCTCGCCCAGCACCTGGTACTCGCTCGGCCAGGTCCGGTAGAGCTTGTGCGAGACGGCCACCTGGCCGGCCTCGTTCAGCACCTGGATGACGATGTCCTTGCGGAAGTCCGCGAGCGACACCTCGGAGCCGAGGCCCGCGCCGACCTGCCAGACCTTGTTCGCCCAGCGGTCGAACTCGGGGTCGTGCGTCACACCGCGCTCCAGCGTGATGCCCTCGAACTCGGAGCGTCCCGGCGATTTGCGCGGGGAGCTCGGATCGCCTCCGTGCCGGTGCTTGACGACCTCGGTGGTCCGCTTGAGCGGACTGACCTTGCTGATGCCCGCGACCGTCCGACCGTCCCACAGGACCAGGAACTTGAAGTTCTTGTACGGATCGAAACGATGGGCGTTGACCGTGAACTCAGCCATCGAATTTCCTCGGTATTCCTAGAGCTCGAACTGCCCGGACGTCTGCTGGATCTTGACGATCACGAACTCGGCGGGCCTGACCGGTGCGATGCCGACCAGGACGTTCACTACGCCGTTCGCGATGTCCTCGTCCGTCGTGGTGTCCTTGTCGCACTTGACGAAGTACGACTCGCGCGGCGTGCCGCCCTTGAAGGCCCCCTGACGGAACAGCGTGTGCAGATACGAGGAGGCGCTGAGGCGGATCTGCTGCCACAGGTTCTCGTCGTTCGGCTCGAACACGACCCACTGCAGCCCGCGTTGCAGGCTCTCCTCCACATGCAGGGCGAGCCGTCGCACCGGCACGTACTTCCACTCGCTCTCCATGCCTTCGGAGCCCTCCAGCGTGCGCGCCCCCCACACCAGCGGGCCCACCATCGGGAAGGTGCGCAGGCAGTTCACGCCCAGAGGGTTCAGCAGCCCGTTCTCACGATCGGTCAGCTGGACCGTCAGCGAGTGCACGCCGGCGAGGCGTGCCTCCGTACCGGCCGGGGCCTTCCACACCCCGCGTTCCGCGTCCGTACGGGCGAACACGCCCGCCACCGCGCCCGACGGCGGGAAGGAGCGGAGCCGCCCGGTCAGCGGGTCGGTGAGCTGCAGATGCGGGAAGTACAGGCCGGCGTGGTTGCCGCGCACCGCGTCGAACGCCGACAGGCCCGCGCGTGCCCCGTCCACGCTGCCCCAGCTGCCGGGGGCATCGACCAGGAGGAAGATGCGCTGCTGCTCGCACAGGCGCTGCGCCGCCGAGACGACCGTGACCATGTCCTCGGTCGACTCGTACGCCGCGAGCTCCGGCAGGGTCAGCAGGTTGACATCGGCGACGTCGCGCAGCGCCTGGATGCCGGTCTTGTCCGTCTCGCTGCCGATCAGGTCGCGCGGGCCGGGCGCCTCACCGTCCTCGCCGTCGCCCAGGGGGAACACCGGCGGATTGACCGAAGCCTCCAGTCCCAGGTCGTTGGCGCACTCGCCGACGAAGCGGACGACGTCCGCGGGGTCGGTGGAGCCCGCGACGACCTGAAGACGCCGGCCGAACGCGGTCACCTCGGCGCCGGCGAAGGCATGCCTGCCCGGAGCGTCCGGCAGTGCGCGCAGCTTGCGTTCGAGGAGCAGGGCCAGCTCGGTGACGGTGCACGGAGCCTCGCCGTCGCGCTCCGGGTCGTACAGGGTGAATGCGCGTTCGACCTCGCCGATCTTCACCATCAGGTCGACCGCAAGATTCGGGAGCTCATGTCCGAATGGCTTGGACACGGTGCCCGACGGGTCGGGGCGGCCCTCGCCGACGACGTCCACACGGATCAGTCGTGAGGCGGTGTTGACAGCGGTCGGGGCGTAACGGCCCCCGGCCGGATCCAGGGAGAGCCCGGTGAAGGATTCGCGGGCCTCGCCCCTGGCGTCGTACACCCGCAGATTGAATGTCTCGTCCGGTTGCGGTGTGTCGTAGTCGACGGCGACGCGCAAGCCGTTGCCCCACACGCCGGGCTCCTTGGCGTGCACCTTGAGGGCCGCGCACTCGCTGTGCCCTTCGGTGGAGTCGAGAGTCGCACAGGCGGCCTTGCCGGTGCCCGCCTTCGCGACGCGCACGATCACGGCGATGGTGCCGCCATTGCCGAAGAACTGGTGCACCGCGTAGCCGACGGCGCTCTGTGCGCTCAACCCGCCGAAGCGGCGCTCGAACTCGGTGAAGCTGGTGATGCGCACCGGCTCGTTGAGCGGACCGCGCCGTGTGTGACCCACGAAGGCGGTCGCCGAGGTGGTCACGGCCGAGATGGTGCGGGCACTGCTGGGAAGCTCTTCGACGTAGACGCCGGGATAAGTCGGCTTGGCAGCGCTCGCTGCATTCGTCGGCATTCCCCCTCCTATCCCTTCTCAGGCACCGGGTGAAGACGCCAGGAGACGGCAGAGGGAGACGGTTCGTCAGCGGGTCCCACCCGCTACGGCATGCGCGATTGCTCGGGCCCCGCAGTCCCCGGGCGCCTCGATCGCACGCGCTTCATCAGTTTCCCCCGTCAGCCCCCGGGCGGTTGGCCGTCCGGGGCAAGCAGTCCGCTTGTGACTCCTGATGCATAGGTGCTCAACCCACTCTGAAGCGAGGAGAGTTGACAGGGCAAGGTCTGTTCAGGTCACCTCGGGGGGAGGTCCTGTGAAGTGGATGTTCACGGGGTGCGGACTTCTCGTCCGCCCGTTTCCGCGACGTCCGGCGAACGGCACACTCCACCCCCCACCCATGCCCACGCCTGTGGCCGCCGCCGAATCCCGACTGACCTCGCGGCCCAACTCCTTTATCGTCGACGTGATTCCTGACGGAGACCTCGTTCGGCCAGGGCGGGGAGTCGTCGGTGTCATCGTGCGTGTGGCGCTGGACGAGGGCGGCCTGACCGGCCGGATCAACGCCGGGACGACGTTCCCCGAAGGCGACTGGCGCAACCGGTACTTCCGCGACGACCGCCCGGCACAGGTCGGACAGAGGGTGGCCGCGATCGTCGCCGACCTGGGCATCACCCTCGATGAGCTCGCTGAGCACGCGTTGCGGTTCGTGCTGAGTTCGACGGCGGTCTCCACCGTCATCCCCGGCATGCGCACGGTGCGCAACGTCGAGCGCAACACGGCCCTGAGCGACGGGCGTCCGCTCACCGCCGACCAGCTCGCCGTGCTGGCCAAGCACCGGTGGCAGCGCAACTTCTACTCCTGACCCAGGGAACCGCGGCGGCGAGCAGGTGGGCCGGGGCCGCTCCCCGGGGCCTTTCGTTCGGATCAGGCCGGATCCAGACGAAAGGCCTGATCCCCCCTCATACGTCAGAACGCCGCCATGCTGTGATTCGCGTTCTTTCAAACCGATTTCAGCTGCTATGGGCTCGCTCTGAAGGGGTACGTCCCAGGTCTGATTTGCCGGTCGATCTGCTCCTGAAGAAGGATGGGATCACCGCGCATCCGATGATGCGATGGTAGGCCGATCGCGTGCGGTGCCGCTCGGCAGCAGCACCCGTACATCCCGCAGGCCGAAAGGTGTTCGATGAGTGGCAGTCCGGCACGTCGCCCGGCACCCCCGGGCCTTCGTACCGGCGGCCGTCGGTACTCCGGGGTTCGTGTGACATCGGTCGCGCTCACACTGCGCTGGGCGGCCTCGCGTTGGCACTTCGTGGAAGAGGAGGTGGCGGGGCTGCGGCCGTTGGTGAGGCCGGGAGCCGTCTGTCTCGACATCGGGGCCGAGTACGGCCTCTACACCTGGAGCCTCTCCGCGCTGGCCGGACCGGCGGGGAAGGTGCACTGCGTCGAACCGCTGCATGGCCCCGCGCAATGGTTGAGAGCGGCGGCAGGCGCCCTGGGCTGCGACAACGTCACCGTGCACCGCATGGCCCTCGGCGAGCGGGCGCACGAAGGCACGATGAGCCTGCCCCGGCGTCGGCTGCTGCCCGTCCACGGGCGTGCCTATCTCACCGAGGGTGCCTCAGGGCCCGGCCCCAACGCGGAGTTCGCCACCTCCCGCCCGGTGACCACACCCGTGCGGACAGTGGACGGGCTGTGTCACCACATGGGGCTGGACCGGGTCGACTTCATCAAGGCCGATGTCGAAGGGGCGGAGGCGGCCGTGCTGTCGGGTGCCCGACGCACACTCCTGCGCCACCGGCCGGCCCTCCTGCTGGAGATCGAGGACCGTCACCTGCAGAAGTACGCCATGATGCCGGACGAGCTCGTCGGCCGGCTGGGCGCTCTCGGCTACGACATGTACCGCTGGTGGAACCGGGGTTGGACGCGCGTGACCGACGTGACCGAAGACTGCCGCAACTACCTCTTCTCGGCCCGCTCGACCGCATCCAGCTGAAGGATCCGACACATTCATGGGTTCCACCCTTGTCATCACCAACGACTTCCCGCCGCGTCAGGGGGGCATAGAGACGTTCGTCCACGCCATGGCCACCCGAATACCCGACGACGACGTGGTGGTCTACACCTCGTGCGAGCCGGGCGATGCCGCGTACGACGCGGCTCTCCCGTTTCCCGTCGTACGCGACTCCAGCGGCATGCTGCTGCCGACCCGGCGGGTCACCCGCAGGGCCGTCGAGATCGCCGAGGCGCACGGGTGCGACCGGGTCTGGTTCGGGGCCGCCGCGCCGCTGGCCCTGATGGCGCCGGCCCTGCGCCGCAGCGGCATCCGGCGCATGGTCGCGACCACCCACGGTCATGAGATCTGGTGGGCCAGGACACCTGGTGCGCGGCGGATGATGCGCCGTATCGGGGAGGGCGTGGACGTCGTCACGTACCTCGGTCAGTACACGCGCGCCCGGATCGAGCCCGCTCTCGGCCCACGCGCCCGGATGAGCCGCCTGGTGCCGGGGGTGGACGCGGAGGTGTACCGGCCCGACGCCGATGCCGGACTCGACCTGCGGACCGAACTCGGCCTGAACGGCGAGCGCGTGATCCTGTGCGTGGCCCGGCTGGTCCCGCGCAAGGGCCAGGACATGCTGATCCGCGCCCTGCCGCTGATCCGGCGGGAGGTGCCCGACGCGGTGCTGGTGGTGGTCGGCCGGGGGCCGGGCGAGGCCCGGCTGCGCACGATGGCGGGACACCTGGACGGGAGTGCGGTCCGCTTCGTGGGCGGGAAGTCGCACACCGAGACACCGGCCTACTACGCGGCGGCGGACGTCTTCGCGATGCCGTGCCGTACCCGGAAGGGCGGTCTGGAGGCGGAGGGGCTGGGCATCGTGTTCCTGGAGGCGGCGGCGAGCGGTCTGCCGGTGGTCGTCGGCGATTCGGGCGGGGCTCCGGACACGGTGCTCGACGGCCGCACCGGACAGGTTGTGGACGGCACCGACGTCGTGGCCCTCGCCGGCGCGCTGACCCGGATACTGCTCGACGGGGAGCTGGCAGCCGAGATGGGCGCCGCTGGCCGCGAGTGGGCCCGGGAGTCCTGGTCCTGGGACGCGTCGGCCCGCCATCTGACGCAGCTGCTGAATCCCGAGAGCGTTCCGGCGGTCGCACCGCGGGAGTAGGCCCGGGGCGGGCGAGCCGGGAGAGTGAAGGCGCCGCGTGGCCGGACCTCGCACCGGCTGCGAAGTCCGGTCCACGCGTGGCCCCTTGGCGTGTTCCGAAGCAGGCAGCAGGCAGCAGGTGGCGCATCGGCGCCACCGCTCGCTCTTCGACCGCCTGCTCGGCGCCGGAACGGCCCGTGAGTGTTCCTCAGGCGCGGAAGGCCGAGGCGAACACGGCCGGTACCCGCGACCAGGACGGCCGCTGCGCCAGCTCGGTGAGGCGACGGCCCGTCACGGCGGCGCTGCGGGTGGTGACGAACCACGGCGGCTTCGGGAAGAGCGCGAGTTCGCCCCGCACGACCGACCTCGGGAAGGGCCGGAACGGCCCCCGGACGACGGTCCGCTCCGGGGAGTCGATGAGCAGGGCGTTGTGTACGACGCCGATCCCGCTCCGGGCGTCCGCGACGGTGTGGCCGGGGAAGGCACCCCACGGGGCGCTCGCGGTGAGGAAGCCGACCGCGGTCCAGGCGTTCACGGCGATCGTGCCGTAGCGCAGCGCGGCCAACGCGTGGTCGAATGCCCGGCCGAGCCGCTTCAGGGTGGCGGGGTCGACGACGATGTTCGCCCCGAGGGTGCCGAAGAGATCACGGTTGGCCGTCTCGACGGCCCGGTCCAGGAACTCGGCGCCCCTGCCGGGCAGCGTGAGCACACCGAGCACGGGCGCGAAGTACTCGGTCGTCGCCAACTCCGACACGTCGTCGCCGTCGCCGGGCTCGATCAGCAGGCGTGAGCCCTCGGAGCCCTGCCACTCGGCCCGCGGATAGCTGTGCGTCGCGTCGGCGATCCTTTCCGCGCTGCCCGGATACCAGGCGGGTCGAGCCGGGGCCGTCCTCAGGGCGTCGCGGAGATGGCCGAGGAAGGCCTCGCGCTGCGGCCAGTCGCCACTGACCAGGACCACCTGCGCGGCGATGCAGTTGTGGCCGCTGTTGTGCAGCCGCTGGGTCGCGATGTGCTCGGCCTGGTAGCGGAGGTCGGCCGCGCTCCACACGCCCGGGACCACGATGACCGGGGACACGCCGCCGAGTTCGCTCGTCATCGGCTTGTCGAGGAGCGGGGTGCCGGCGGCCTTGCGGGCGCGGCCCTCCTCGCCGGGCCCGAAGGCGACGCTGTCGTGGGTGGCGAGACTGCCGGTGATGTGGACATGCGCGACATCGGGATGATGGGCGAGGTATCCGCCGACGTCGCCGCCGCCCGAGACGATGCGCAGGACGCCGTGCTCCAGCAGCGGTGCGAGAGCGCGCCGGTAGACCGGCTCCAGGTCGCCCAGGACGGGGTTGATCTTGAGCACGACGACTCGATTGTGCGCGATCAGTTCGTACAGCACGTCGAGCGGTGCGATGGACGTGACATTGCCGGCGCCCAGGACGAGTCCGATGCCCGCGGTGCGCTCCGGGTGGCGCGCGCCGAGGCCCGCCCGGCTCCGTACGGTGTCCGCGTCGACCCGCGGCGGCATCCACACCTCGGCGCTGAAGCCGTTGAGGAGCAGGCGGTCGTAGGCGGTGAGCGGGAGGACGGGGACGCTCACCCGTCCCCCCGGTGCCCGCCCGAACTTCGCACCGTCGAGCGGCCCGCGCCCCGAAGCGAGCGTCCGGAGCGTGCGGGTGAGCACCTCCAGAGAGGTGAGCAGCGCATAGGGACCGGAGAGCCACTCCTCACCGACGAGCGGGGAGCCGTCCGGCAGCAGCTTGATCCGGCTCGCGATCCGCACCCAGGTCCCGGCCTCGGCCGAGACGGCGGCATGCACCCGGTCGAGAAGGGCACCGCGCTCGACCGGTGAGGTCGCCGCCCAGCGCCGCTCGCCCTCGGAGAGCTCGCGGAGGACCGCGTCGAGTTCGGGCATGCTCCGGGTGCTGTCCGTGGGTGCTGCGGCGGTCATGGTGATCTCCCTCGGTCGCGACGGCACGGGCGGGCGTGGTGCCGCGGACTTGGTTCATGGCACAAGGTTCTCCGGGCCACACCAAGATGGCGGACGGCGGAGCTCCTTGCCATGGGCGAGCACCGCGAGTTTCCCCGAACTGCTTTGTGCAGCAGCACAATTCCGTTGGAGGGGTGCGCGGGTACGGTGACGGGATGAACGACTCCACGGGATGCGAGCACGTCTTCGCCGAGATCCTCACCTCGCTCGGTGAACTCACCGATGTGACCGTCCGGAAGATCACCGAGGACGAGTCGTTCTACACACGGAGCCGGCTGCCTCCCGATGTACTCCGCGACATCGTCCGGGCCAACATCGAGGCCCTCCTGCGCATGGAGACCGGAGGCCCGGACGTCGGCGACGAGACGGCCCGACGGGCGGGGCGGATCAAGGCCGAGCACGGCATTCCGCTGCCGGCGCTGCTGCACGCCTTCCGGCTCGGCGGGCTGGAGATCTGGGAGTGGGCGATCGCCCGCGCCACGACGGGCGAGCAGGCCGACGCGCTGTTGTGCCGGTCGTCGCACTTCTGGGGTGAGCTCGACCGCTTCTCCACGGCCGCCACGGAGGCCTACCGACTGGTCGCCGACGACCGGGAACAGCAGGAGCGGGTATCGCGGCGGATCACCCTGCTCGGCGTCTTCGAGGGAGCGAGCGATGTCCGGTTCGGGAGCGCCGCGGGCGTCCAGCGTGCACTGGGCCTGCCGGAACGGGCCTCGTACCGCGTGGTGGCGGGTGAGGTCGGGCGGAACGGGGAGGACCCGCTGCCCGGTATCACCGCCCGGTTGGCGAGCGTCGACGTGGCATCCGTCTGGACCACCGAGCTGGGCGAGCGCCTGGGCCTTGTCGCCCCGACCGGCGACGCGCAGTCCGCCACCGCGCTCGGGGCCGTGAGGCGGGCGGCGACCGCACGGGTGGGCGTGAGCCGACCGTTCACCTCACTCGCCGCCGCGCCGGAGGCGGTACGTCAGGCACGCATCGCCCTGGAATGCGTGACCCCGGCCGGGGCGGGCGTCCACTGCTACGGCACCGCCCCCATCGACACTCTTGTAGCGGCGCACGCCGAGTCCGCGGCCGAACTCGGCGGGAACGTGCTGGGGCCACTGCTGTCGGGCGAGGCCGGCGATGCGGTTCTGCTCGACACGCTCGACGCGTGGTTCGCCGCGAACGGTTCGACCACCGAGGCGGCGCGGCGGCTCCACTGCCACCGCAACACCGTGCTGTACCGGATCGCACGTATCGCGGAGCTGACAGGCCGCTCCCCGACGCGGCCGGTGGACGCCGCCGAGCTCTATGTCGCCCTGCGGGCACGACGGATCGCGGGCGAGGGACGGTAGAGGCCGGCAACACCCGGGCACCGAGGCGGGGCACCGCCCCGGTCGCCGGGCCGCCCACCGAGGCGGCGCAACTCTTCCGGAAGCGTTTCGGGCCGAACGCCCGGTGGCCGGGGGACTGGTGCCGGCGTGGTGATGTGCACCGCTCGCTCGGTCAGAGGGACCGCTTCTGGCGCCGCGTGAGCGCGAGAAACGTCGCATGCAGCAGCCAGGCCGTGGCGGCCCCCGGGGCCGCCACCGTGATCGCCAGACGGATGTAGTGGTAGCCGGGGAGCGGTCGGCAGGAACCTTCGGCCAGGAGACAGCTCGTCAGTGCCTCCACTCCGATGGACCAGGCCAGCAGGGTGAGCACCCCCGAGCTGTACGCGGCGATCAGCCCTCGGGGGAGGGGCAGGGGCGCGCAACCTCTCCCGGCCCACAGGGCGGCGGCCGCCTGCCCGATGCCCATCAGCGTGATCAGGGACCAGACGGAGAACGGGATGCCGAGCACCGGCAGCAGCACTCCGAGCAAGGCGGCCCCCAGCCCCGTGGGAACACCGAACCGTGCGAGAACACGCGCCGCCGGCCGTGGCGGCCCGAACTCCGTGAAGGTGTGCTGCATGCCCTTGCGCCAGGCGACGCGCTGCCCGACGAGTGGTACGAGCGCCGCGGTCAGCGTGAGTGTCGTCAGGAGGAACGTCGTGCTGTTCACGGCGAGATAGCCGACACTTCCGACGAAGACCAGCACCGGCGGGTGCGACGGGGCGATGAAGGATGCCGCGTACAGCGTCATGGCCGGCAGGGTCATCAGGAAGTCGAAGGCGGAGACAAGCCCGGCGATGCAGACCGCGAGCACCGTGCAGAACACCAGCCCCGGACGGCCGCTGCGGAGCACGACCGGTGTCCACGACCGGGCCACCAGCGTCAGCCATCGCGTCAGCGCCCAGCCGCACAGGCACAGCAATGCCGCGAAGGGGAAGGCCATCGCGATCCCCTTGCCGTTCAGCGAGGCCAGGCTGAGCGCCCCGGACGGCGAGAGCAGGCACGACACACACAGGCCGAGGCCGAGAGCGATGCCCGCCCGTCCGGCCCGCACCGGAGCGCCACGGTCCGGTGGCCGTGCCGCCGCACGCCACAACCCCGCTCCCGCAGCCCCGATCAGCAGCGTGGTCGCCACCGCGTCCGCCACCCCATTGATGGCGGAACCGGCCTGGGTCCCCCCACCGATCGGCCCCAAGGTCAGGAAGCCGTGGAGAGACGCCACTGCCGCGCCCACCGCGAACATGTCCCAGAACCCGACGCCGGTCATAACCCGGTCGTCGTCCAGTGCCCTGACGCGCAGAGGGAGCGGCGGATGGACACGGAGCAGGGGGAACCGTCCCCCGGACGGAGGCGCGAACGGCTGTCCGTATCCCGCGAACAGCCGCCGCAGCGAATCCGCGGATCCTTCCCACGAGCGCACACGCGCGTCCGCGTACAGCTCGCGGCTGCGCAGCACCGAGCTCTTGAGGAGGGTGACCAGCGTGGCCAGGAGAACAGCCTCCGCGGTGAAGGCGAGGTCGGCCACCGTCGCGGCGGGCATCTCGACCACCATCAAGGGACTGGCCAGTGCGCCGAGGAGCGACGCGATCAGCAGCGGCGGCCCGACCGTGCGCCACACGATCAGGGTGAGGAAGGCGATGTCCAGATCGTGGTTGCGGATGTGGGCGAGTTCGTGGAGAACCACCGTGCGAAACGCCCGGCGGTCCAGGGAGTACAAGGTGAGCAGTCCGCCGCTGAGTACCACACGGCGCTGCCGCACCCGACCGAACGCCAGCGCGGCGATACGGGGATTGAGGGGTTCCGCGAGGAACGTGACCCTGGGCCGCACACCCGTTTCGCGCACCAGACCCTGCACATAGTCCGATACCTGCGGCATGCCGGTCAGGGGGCAGTAGCCGCGCCGCCGGGTGCGCCAGGCCGGCAGCGAGGCATAGACACCGAGGACGACCAGCAGGAGACAGCCCGAGGTGACCACGGGCACCGTCCAGCTCGTCCCGGCACGCGGATCGGAGCAGTCGAACTCGAATACCGACGGGATGCTCACGTCGGATTCCCCGGCCCGTCGGCGGGCCGCTTCCTCCGTCGCACGGACCGCGCAGTCGTAGTAGTCCGTCACGTCGGACAGATCCACCGTGGTGAAGATCATGGACGAGAGGCCGTTTCCCAGGACGGCCGCCGCAGTGGCCACCGCCACGATGAGCAGCACGAAACGAACCGTGGTCCCGGAGGGCAGGCCCGAGAGGTCCGTGCGTCCGCGTCGTGGGCGTTCCGCCATGGGCACGGTCACTGCCCGGCTTCCGGTGTGCCCTCCTCGGACTCACCCGGCGGTGAGGCACCCGGGGCCATGGTGGCCAGCTCCGCGACGATTCCGTCCGCGATCGTCCAGGCCTGTGCCTCGGGGACCCGTAAGCGTGCCGCGGTCCGCATGGCGATCTGACGCACCTGCGCCAATTGCTCGCTCGACAGTCGCTCCGGTACCGCGACGGTCGCCGTGGCCTCGGGACGCCGTCGCCGCAGCCGCAGGAACGCACGTCGCCGCACGGTGTCGACGGCACGCTCGGTGGACTGCTGAGCCAGGTGTTCCAGGACCTGGACCGCCGCGGCGAGAGCCGCGGTGCTGAGCAGCGCGGCGACCGCCTCCACGCCGAGCCCCAATGGCTCGTCACGCCCACCGAAGGGCAGCCGTCTGTGCGGGGCGGCGCGGTGGAAGGCCTCCGCCGTCATCGCGAACTGCGCCATTTCCTGTGGCGCCACCGCTTCCACCGCACGACGGGCCAGCCGCGTCGCGACAGCGCTGTCCGCTCCCTGCCCCTGCCCCCGCATGCGAAATCCCCCGATCGACGAACCCGCGGTGGTCGCACCCGCGAGGGCACCGCCGCCACTTGCCAGGCTAAGGGGCGATCGCCGCACGCCCGAAGACCTTTTCCGGTCTGTGACCGTGCGGCCGGGCACTGGGTCCGGACTCCGCCGCTGTCCCGCCGTCCGGTGAACTCGGCGTCCTGCCGGGTGAGTTCGGGAAAGTCCAGCTGTACCGGGCTCACGGGAGAGCGGGGGGCGACGCTCGCGCCGACGGCTCCGACGGCTCCGACGGCTCCGACGGCTCCGGCGTCCCGGTACACGGTGCCGACCGGAGCGGGGGGCGAGGAGCGGTGCCGAGCAGAACGCGGGGCACGCGAGCCCGGTGTGATCCGGACGAGAGGCCCTGGAGGTCAGGAATGAGGTGCGCGGGACTGATCGTCGCGGGCCGCGTTCCTTTCCTTGATGCGTGCCGCTTCCTTCCGGACCTCGGCCTGGGTGGCGCGTTCCTGCTGCAGCCAGTCGGGGCTTTCCTTCTTCAGTGCTTCGATCTGCTCCGTGGTGAGGGCGTCCGTGACTCCGCCACGGGCGAGGCCCGAAATGGAGACACCCAGCTTCGCCGCGACCACCGGCCGGGGGTGCGGGCCGTTGCGTCGCAGCTCCTGCAGCCACTCGGGCGGATCGGACTGCAGTGCGTTCAGCTCGGTGCGTGAGACGACACCCTCCTGGAACTCGGCGGGGGTGGCCTCTAGGTACACACCCAGCTTCTTCGCCGCGGTCGCGGGCTTCATTGTCTGGGTGGTCTTGTGCGACGTCATGATGTCAAGGGTATCGAGCATGTGCACTACCTCTGACCAGGGCCGGTAACCTGGCGGAGTGACAAGCTCGGAAGAAACCCCGTCGTTCCGGCTCGCGTACGTACCGGGGGTGACCCCCACCAAGTGGGTGCGGATCTGGAACGAGCGGCTGCCCGACGTTCCGCTGACCCTCGTCGGGGTGTCGGCCGCCGAGGCGTCCGATGTGTTGCGCGACCGCGGCGCCGACGCCGGACTGGTGCGGCTGCCCATCGACCGGACGGGCCTCAGCGCGATTCCGCTCTACACCGAGACCACGGTCGTCGTGATCCCGAAGGACCATGTCATCGCGGCCGTCGACGAGATCTCCGCCGGGGATCTCGCCGACGACATCGTGCTGCATCCGCTCGACGACACCCTCGAATGGGAGCACCGGCCGGGACGCCCCGCGATCGAGCGTCCCGCCACGACGGCGGACGCCATTGCGCTGGTGGCGGCAGGCGTGGGCGTCCTCGTCGTCCCGCAGTCGCTCGCCCGGCTGCACCACCGCAAGGACCTCACGTACCGACCGGTCTCGGACGCCGCCGAGTCACGTGTCGCGCTGTCGTGGCCGGAGGACGAGACCACCGACCTGGTGGAGGACTTCATCGGGATCGTCCGCGGGCGGACCGTGAACAGCTCACGGGGGCGTCCGAAGGCCCCCGTGCAGCCGGAGAGCAAGCGCTCCGGGACGGGCGGCGCCGGACGCAAGCCCACGACCGCCAAGAAGGCGGCCGGGAAGAGCGTGCGAAGCGGTTCCGGCGGACGCACCGCGCGGAGCGGTTCCGGCGGCCCCAAGGGCGGCAAGCGTGGAAAGCCGCGCCGCCGGTCGTAACCGGGCGCCGCTCGATCCGGGCGATCGGGCCCCGGGGCTCAGCCCCTGCGTCGCACCTTCGGTGCGGGAACGAGGCGGACGGCACCGTTGAGCAGGTGATCGATCAGGTCGCGCGAGGGCTTGTCCGTGAGATCGGTGAGCAGCCGGGCCAGGGTGTTGAGCAGGAACGGCGACCCCATGACGTAGCGGTTGAGGACCGGCTGGAATCCCGAACGGCTGAAGACGAGGTCGGCGGCGGTGTTGCCGAGACGGTAGTGGCGCCCCCAGCGGCGGTTCATCTCGACCGGATAGCGGTGCAGCACCTTTTCCCGTCCGGGCCCCCGGGGGAGAGCGAGGGCGAGCGTGGCGGTCTCGGCCGCGACCTCGCCCGCCTCCATGGCCTGGGCGATCCCCTCGCCGTTCCAGGGGCTGATCATGCCTCCGGAGTCGCCGACGAGGAGGAGCCCGCGGGTGTAGAGGGGATGGCGGTTGAAGCCCAGCGGAAGAGCCGCGCTGCGGACGGGACCCTCCGCGTTCTCCTCGCGCAGCCCCCACGCGTGCGGGGTGCGGGCCAGCCATTCGTCCAACGTGGCGCGCAGATCAGCTTTTCCGTGCCGCCGATGAGGCAGCGCACCCAGACCGACGTTGACGCGGCCGTCGCCCATGGGGAAGATCCAGCCGTATCCGGGCAGGTAGTGGCCGCTGCCCGGGAAGCGGAGGTCGGCCCACAGTTCCAGATACTCCTCCCGCGAACGCTCCGGGCTGCGGTAGTAGCGGCGGGCAGCCGTCGCGATCTGCCTGCTCGTGTCCCGCTGCAGGCCCATCGCGAGTGCGAGCCGGGCGGAGGCGCCGTCGGCGGCGATGACGATCGGTGCGTGGAAGGCCAACGGCTCCTTCGTCCCGGTCGTGGCGGTGACACCGGTGATGCGGCCGGCGCGGTCGGTCACGGGCTCGGTCACCTTGACGCCGCTGCGCAGCCGGGCTCCTGCGGCGACGGCGTGCCGGGCCAGGATGTCGTCGAAGTCGTGCCGGCTCCGGGAGAGTCCGAAATCCGGGTAGCGCCCGAGCGCGGGCCAGTCGATGTGCACCTGGTGGTCCCCGGCCACCCATCGCATACCGCGTGAACGCGTCCACCCGGGAGCCTTGATGTCGACGCCCATTCTGATGAGCTGGTGCACCGCTCGTGGCGTCAGGCCGTCCCCGCACACCTTCTCCCGGGGGAAGTGGGACTTCTCCAGCAGCAGGACGTCGACGCCCGCCCTGGCGAGATGGAAGGCCGCGGCCGAGCCCGCCGGACCCGCTCCCACCACGATCACCTGAGCTTCCTCGTCAGGGCCGTGGACGGTCCGATCGTCCGACCCGGACCGGTCTGGCGTCGTTTCCCTCATGGGGAACCCCTTCCTGTTCCTGGCTGGGACAGCCGGCGCCGTACCGAGGACGGCAGCCCTGTGCATCATCATCGATCAAGGAGAGCCGGTACGGAACCCGCTCCGGATGTCCGGCATTCGCCTGACGCCGCGTCAATCATCGTGCGGGCAAACAACTCCGACAGTGGAGGCGCCGGGCACGCGCCCCGGCCCGACGACGGCACACTCGGACGGCGGCACGCGCATCGACGGGCTGGACTTCTGCGGGACCTGGTCCGGGGCACCGTACGACGAGGAGCGGTTCCGCCGCGACGCCGAGGTGCTGGACGGCGTCGCGCTCCGCCGGTACGCCGCGGCGTCGCGAGGCCGAGGAGCCGGAGAGCCGAGGGGCTGGGAGGTCGAGGCGCTCAGGACTCCAGGTAGCGCAGGACCGCCGGCACCCGTCTGCTGTAGCCCGTGTCCCGTGCCAGATCGAGCTTCTCGAAGACGGAGTTGAGATGCTTCTCGACCGAACTAAGTGGTCGGCGCCGTAAGTCCGTCGGGGGTTGACGGAGTAGTAGAGCCTGTGGGAAGTGCGGGCCAGCGATCGAGGGTGGTGCGGTAGAGGCCCGCAGACGCCACCTTCACCTGTGCACCGTCAGCAACGGCTCGTTCGAGCGGTGTGCAAAGATCCCCTGATGCACGCGGACTGAGTGCGAATAACAGGAGCCCCCCATGGAATTCAACACTTACCGGGAAGTTCTGGCAGAAATCTACTTGGCGTCCGAGGGTCGGCTCGAACTTTCTCCGTCGGCCTCCATGGCCGAACTTCGATCATTTGAAAATGATCTTGGATTCCCTCTGGATCCGGGCTTGCGGGCGGCATGGCTGGAGGCAGATGGGGGGCCAACTTGGATGCCAGTGTTCGCCAGGCCGGGATATCTGAGTGGTTACGGTTTTCTCTCCATTGAGGCGGCGACTGAGCGGCGACGCTCCATGAAGCGCAACGCCCCACGCTATGCCGACTATGTCGGTCCACAGCCACGGGATCCTCGGATCAGGGCAGGCTGGTTCAATGACGGTTGGCTGCCGTTCGCCGAGCTCGGCGGGGGTGCGGGGATTCTGATGCAGGATTATTGCCCTACGCAGGAAGGGACCCCTGGCCAAATCATTGCATACGTGCATGATCCGGACGAGGTGAGCTATGTCGCTCCGGGGTTTGAAGACCTGCTTGAAGAATCCATCGCTGAAATCTCGACCTATCCGGAGGAATATATTCCTGAGCCCGAGGAATTCGACTAGATCGCCCCTCCGGGAATTCTTAATAGGCCAGCTTCAGGGCCAAGTATTCCGCAGGCGGACCCCGAATGATCGGCCTCGTTCATCTCGTGCCTCCCGTCTCCGTCGTTCCCATCGTGCTGACCGCCTCTGAGCGCCACCGACTGAAGAAGATGGCCTACGGTCACAAGACCCCGTATCAGACCCGACAGCGGGCAACCATCGTGCTGTTGGCCGCTCGGAAGTACTCCAACGCGCGGATAGCCACTCAGGCGCGGATGCACGTGGACACCGTACGCAGGTGGCGGGGCCGGTTCGCCGCCGGCGGCTTGCCCGCCCTGGCCGACCGTAAGCGGTCAGGTCGACCGGACTCGTTCACGCCATTGCAGGTCACCGAAGTCAAGGCGCTGGCCTGCCAGTTACCCTCCGAGACCGGCACTCCTCTGTCGCGCTGGTCATGCCCGGAGCTGGCCCGCGAACTGGCAGCCCGGGCCATCACCGGCCCCGTCGCCGCCTCCACCGTACGCCGCTGGCTGGCCGAAGACGCGCTCAAACCATGGCAGCACCGCTCCTGGATCTTCATCACCGATCCCGACTTCCGGCCCAGGGCCCAGCGCGTGCTGGACCTGTACGCCCGCACCTGGCAAGGCAAGGCACTCGGCGAGGACGAGTACGTCATCAGCGCAGACGGCATGACCACCGCTACCCGGTGAGCCCCCGGGGGACGCCCTGCTCTCGACGCTGCCACCGGACACCGTCCTGCCCACGAGCCTGCCCACCTACGGTCTGGTGTGCTTGGTGCACGGCCACGACGGCTGCGCCGTTCCCGCATGCGCCGATGTCATCGCGCTGCACTCGGCCTTCTGCGCCCTGGGCCCGGCCTCCGTCTCGTGCCCGCCGCTGGACATCGATACCGTGCACGCCCTGGCGGCGCTGCTCGCCGTCTGCCTGCGGGCCGACGAGGAGCGTGCCTGGCCCGAGCGACCGCGGTGGTCGAGAGCACCCTGCATGCGATGCTCCGCTGGATGGCCCTGCCCGCGGCACCGTACCAGCTCCAACTCGCCCCGCTGGCGGCCGAGTACGCACAGTCGGCCGGCTGCCTGAGGCCGCTCCGGGGCCGTAACGCCACAGCGATGGCCTGGCTCGACCGGTCGCTGGTCTGGGCCGGCATGGCCGGTCATGTCGGCACGGAGGTGGCGGCGCTCAGCGACATGAGCACACTGGCGCGGCTGGAGGGCGACGGACCCTCCGCCCTCTCCTACGGCGGCGCGATCCGGCAGGCGGCCGCCTGCCGGTACTGGGCGGGCGCCATGAGCGATCTCCACCAGGCGCGCGGACACGCGGTACGGGCGACGCACCTCGGGCCCTGGGGCACATCGACCGTGCCTGGTCGCAGATGGACCGGGTCGGCGAGCGGGACGAGACGGAGGCACCCTGGCTGTCCGTCGCCTCCGTGCGCCTGCGGGTGGAATCATGCGCCGCCGGGGCGCTGCGGGATCTGGCCGCGGCGACCGGGGACCGCCGACTGGCGCTGCGCGCGGTCGCGGCGGCCCGTACCGCCCTGGGTCTGCTCCCGCCCGGGATGCACTCGGCACGGATGTTGTTCCTGGTGCGGATGGCCGACGCCCACGCCTGTGCCCGGGACCCGCAGGCGGCAATCGACCTCGCAGGACCTGTACTGGACACCACCGAGGTGGCCGCGTCGACCCTCCTCGGCCAGGAACTGCGCGGTCTGCACGCCAGGTTGACGGCCGCACACGGCGGCCGGCCGGAGATCGACGAGTTCACCCGGAGGCTCGCGGGCGTCGTGCGTTGACGCACCGAAGGCGGGGCGTGTGCGTACACGCCCCGCCCGGCCCGCTTCTAATGCCCGGTCAGCCGATGTTCAGCGTCACGTCGTCCACGACGAAGCTGGTCTGCAGATAGGCGTCCTCATGGCTGGTGAACGTGAGGCCGACCGTCGGGCCGGCCAGGTCGCCGACGTCGAAGGTCTTCTGGACGTAGGAGCCCGTGGCGTCCGTGTTGGAGTACGTCGCGAGCGTCTTGGTGCCCAGCTTGACGGGCTTCTTGCGCGAGGTGGTTTCGGCCGCCTTGGCGGAAACGGTCGGTGTGGCCGGCACGTTGATCCGCCGGGACACGGCCGACTGGGTGCCGCGTACCCGCCCCTTGGAGTCCGCCACCACCACGGCGTCCCCGCCGACGACCGGCAAACCGCGGTAGGTGCGCTGATACGCGACGGAGTACATGCCCTTGACCCAAGGGGTCACCATCTGCCGCTCGTAGCGCTCGTCGGGCCCCTCGGCCAGGGTGTCCAGACCGCCGGCCGCCGCCCGGTCGGCCGCCGACACCGCGGCCGAGAGGGCGGTCGGGGCGGGCGGAGACGGTTCGGCGGAAGCCGACTGGCCGCTGGTGGCGACGAGCATTCCGGCGAGGACGGCCAGGGTCGTCCCGGCTGTCATCGGTCTGCGTTTCATCGAGGCTCCTTGAGTCGGGGGTCTCGATCGCGGGCGCTGGCATACGGCGGCACGCCTGTTTCGGCCGTCGAGGACCGGCCCCGTCATCCGCGTCGCCGTCGTCCGTGATCGAGCGACCGAACGCTCACATGCCGCCATGGCGGCGTCAACGAACTGCGGGCGGCTCCAAGGGACTTGGCAAGTCTGGTCAAGCGGCGGTGGTGGGATCACACAACTGTCGTGGAGGGCGGGACGGTTATTCCAGACCGGAGATCGTGAACACCGTACGGGCGGTCCGGCGGTCGATACGGTCGGCCGGCTGCCGCAGCGCCGTACCCCGCACCGCGCCCCCCACAGTGCGCGCGGTCAGGTGGAGCGACCGGCCGCCGCGTCGACGGCCAGCAGCAGCCGGGTACGGCCCGGATGTTACGTCGATCCATGGCTGCGACGTCAGGGAAGCCGACTGGCCTGTCGGCATTCGTCGATGAACCGCTGATGCCCCGACCGCCGGTCCTGACGGCTGCTTGACGGTCAGTGCCGCGCCTCAGTCCTGTTCGTCGTCGCCGTTGTCTCCGTGGTCCCTGCTGTTCCCGTTGCCCCAGCCGTTCCCGTTGTTCCCGTTGTTTCCCTTGTTTCCCTTGTTTCCGTCGTTCTCGCTGTCTCCGCTGCCTCCGCTGTCCGGCGTCGGCCCGTCGGGGGCCGGTGCTTCGGGTCCCGTGGTCGTGGTGGCACCGGTGTCCGGGGTGCCGGCCGAGCTGGGATCCGGCGAGAACAGGCTCATCCCCAGATAGACGGCCGCGAGGAAGGCCACCGTGCCGGCTATGGCGCTGGCCACCCTGGGGCGACGCCTGATCGCCTCGCGGGCGCCGGTACGCCGCCTGACGGGCGCGGAGCGTTCCGGTGGACGCCGCCTGTGCCCGCCGGCCTGTGGCAGACGGTATGTCACGCCGTCGGCCTGAGGCGTGGAGGCGGGCGTCGGGGTGGGGCTGAACGCGGGAGTGGATGACGAGGCATAGGGAACGCCGGCTGCCGCGGTGGTGGGAGGGGGCATGGGGGCGTACAGCGGCAGGGGCTCCGGCTGCCCCCGCCACGCGTCGCTCTGGAACCAGTCGGCGACCTGCTGGGCAGTGGGCCGGTCCTCGGGCTGCTTCGCGAGCAGCCCCAGCAGATAGGAGTCGAAGGCCGGGGAGAGGTCGACGCCCCGCTGCCTCAGCGGCACGGGTGCCGTGTCGACATGCTGATAGAGCGTGGCCGTCGCCGTGTCCGAACGGAACGGTGGATCGCCCAGCAGCAGCTGGTAGATCACGCAGCCCAGGGAGTACATGTCGGACGCGGCACCGGCCGTATGGCCCAAGGCGCGTTCCGGGGCGAGATAGAGACTGGTCCCGACGATCTGCCCCGCGGTGGTCAAGGCGGCGGAGGGGTCGTCGACGAACTGGGCGATGCCGAAGTCGCCTATCTTGACGGACCCTTCGGAATCCAGCATCAGGTTTCCGGGCTTGATGTCACGGTGCACGATGCCCTGCCGATGGGCGGCGGCGAGTCCCGCCGCGGCCTGTCCCGCGATCCTGGCGACCTGCTCGGCGCCGAGGCGCTCCTCGGCCGTCAGCAGATCGCCCAGGCTTCTGCCCTCGACGAGCTCCATCACGAGGAAGAAGCGGTCCTCCCAGGCGCCGAAGTCGAAGACCGCCACCAGGTGAGGGTGGCTCAGACGGGCCGCGGTCTGTGCCTCCAGACGGAATCGGGCCGTGGCCGACTCGTCCGCCTGGTCGCCCAGCAGCAGCTTCACGGCCACCGCCCGGCCGAGCACTTCGTCGGTGGCGCGCCACACCTCGCCCATGCCGCCTCGGCCGATGGAGGACATCAAGCGGTACCGACCTGCTACCAGCACCTGTACACCAATCTCGAATTGTGGGCCGCTTCGACTGCCACGGCGGCGACCCGATCGGGATCGGGACGGGTGGGGGGGCGCGCGGCAAGATCAGGATATCGGGCCCCGGAGCTCGACGGCACGCCGATCACCCCCCGCCGTCCACCGGCGCCGACCAGAACGAGGAGGCGCCGCGGATTCCTCACCAGGTGGGTGGGGGAATGTGCCGGGAAGTCAGGACATCCGGCGTGTCGAGCCGCTGATCACCCGGAGTTGCCGACGGCCGTGCGGCCCAGCGATTCGACCAGTGGCAGCAATCTGTGCGGCACCCGCTCGCGCAGCGCCACCTCGGTACGCGTCCTGACCACGCCGGGCAACTGGATCAACCGCTGGATCACGTCCTCCAGATGCCCGTTGTCACGGGCCACCACCCGGGCCAGCAGATCGCCGCCACCCGTGGTCGAGAAGGCCTCGACGATCTCCGGCACCGCGCCGAGCGCCTCACCGACCTCGTCCAAATGCCCCTGGGTGACTTCCAGATGAACGAAGGCCAGCACCGGGTGCCCCAGGGCGGCAGGGGACAGGACCGGCCCCGTGCCGGTGATCACACCGTCTCTCTCCAGTCGGTCGATACGGGCCTGGAGGGTGCCCCGGGCGACGGAGAGGAGGCGTGCGTACTCACGGACGCTGGTACGCGGTTGCTCGATGAGCAAGCGCAGGATGCGGGTGTCGAGAGCGTCCACCGCCATGGTCCGTTGGTCTCTTCCTGGTAGGCCGATCCGGGCTGCGACTGTACCAATGGCCAGGTCGGCAGGCCCCTTCCGGACCGATCCCGCACAGCCCGGCCCGCGTCCCGTGCCCGTGGGGACGACACGGGAGGAGTGGCCCGCGACGGTTCCGCGCGCACTGCCCGGCAGCGCGCGTGCGGGAGCGCCGTGGGCCCCGTAGGTCCGGCCTGGCCGTTCCGCGCCGGGTGCTGCCGCCCGACCGGCGGGTGGCCCTGAGGTGGCGCCGGGGCGGGATTCGGGCCGGTTGGGCCCGATCGCCGTCCGTTGGCCCAATGATGGCGTCTTTCGTCTTTCATTGACTGGGCCAATGGCTCACTGATTCGCCCTTCGGTTGAGCCATGAGTCACAAAGATGTTGTGATGGATTCGTCGATGGCGCTGCGGATCCCCGCGGCGCCTTTTTCATGCCGGTATGCAGGGCCGGTGTGCAGAAGCGGGAGCATGCCGTGCTGAAGAGGATGTTCGTTTCCCCGGACCCGGGCCGATCGCGGCTGCGCAGCGCCGTCCGGGCCGTCCTCGGTGTCGGCTTGGCCGTCACCGTGTGCGGCCTGGCCGGTCATTCGCTCGTCGCGGCCGTCACCGGCGGTCTCGCCGCGCTGCTGGCCTTGTTCACAGTGCTCGACACCACGGTGCGGGACCAGGCGATCACCACCGCGCTGCTGCCCGCCGTCGGTTTCCCCGTGCTCGCCCTCGCCGCGCTGCTGCACGACTGTCCGCCAGCGCGGGACGCGGCCTTTCTCGCGGTCATGGGGCTGGGCGTGTACGCCCGGCGATGGGGGCCGCGCGGTCACTCGCTGGGCGTCTTCGCGTTCATGGCCTTCTTCACCACGCAGTTCCTCCACACACTGCCCGGACAACTGCCGGAGCTGTACTCCGCGGTCGCTCTCTCCCTGCTCGCCTCGTCGACCGTCCGCTTCGGACTCTGGTGCTATGAGCGACGGCTGCCTCTCGCCGCCCCGCCCGTCCCGATGACCGGTGAGGGGCTGGCCCGCGCGACCACACGCCAGGCGATCCAGGCGACCGTCGGCGGAGCCGTGGCCCTGGCCGCGGGACTGCTCCTCTCCGAGCAGCGTTGGTACTGGGCCGTGGGTGCCACCTGGTGGGTCTTCGTGAACACCGCCTCGCGCGGCGAGACGCTGGTGCGCGGCTACCGCAGGATCCTGGGAACACTGATCGCCGTCCCCGTGGGCCTGGCCGTCGTCGTGCCGCTGCACGGTTCGGCCGTGCCCAGCGCGATCCTCGTCGCGCTGGGCGTCTTCGGGATCTTCTACACCGCGGCGGTCTCGTACACCTGGATGGTGTTCTCGGTGACGGTCCTGGCCGGGGCGCTCTACGGACTGCTCGGCGTACTGGACCCCGCCCTGCTCGTGCTGCGGCTCACCGAGACCGTCGCGGGAGCGCTCGCCGCGATGCTCGCGGTGCTCCTGGTGCTGCCGGTCACCACGCACGCCACGACCGACGCGTGGATCCAGCGGGCCCTGCGTTGCGTGCGCACCTGCACGGCGGAAGCCGCGGCGCGACTCGCGGGCTCGGTGACCGCCGACCCCGCGCCCCGGATCGCCGAGCTGGAGGCGCTGCTGGGGCGGGTGCGGCTGTCCCTGGCTCCGTTGGTGCATCCGCTGAGCCCGCTGCGCGCCCGCAAGGCCCGTGCCCGACAGGTGCTCGGTCTGCTGGACACGTGCGCACGGGAGGTGCGCGGGCTGGCCGGTGTCGCGGCGGACCCGGAAGCCTCCCACGACGCGCGCCTCGCGGCCGCCTGCTGGCGGGTGGAGGCCGCCGTGGAGGCGCTGACGGCCCCGGACCTGCCGCGCAGGGCCCGCGTGCCGGGCATCCCGCCGCACCCGGCCGTCGCGGAACCCGCGCTCGCCCATCTGCACGGTCTGGAGCGGGCGCTCGCCGAACTCGCCGCACCGCTGCGCAGCGATCCGCGCGCCCCGTCGATCGGTGTGTGAAGCGGCTTCCACGGAGCCGACGGGTGACCGACGCCTGGTCTGGACCTGGAAGGGTGGCTGCTACCGTCGCCCCGGAAGATCGCGACGGCGGGAACGGCCGTGGTCAGTCGGCGAAGAGGGGCGGTTGTGGTGACGAGCAGTGCGATGGACGGCGACGACGGCGCGGGGCGGGCATTCATCGGGTCCTTCACCTCGGCGGGCGGACGGGGAATCACCGTCGCCGCCGTGGACCGGGAGACCGGGGCGCTGACCGTCCTCGGCGCGACGGACGCCGTTCCCGACCCCTCGTACCTCGCCCTGGGCCATGGCCCGGGTCCGGGCGGCCGTGTGCTCTACGCCGTCAGCGAGACCGAGCACGGCGCGGCCGTCGCCCTCGACGTCACCGGTGAGGTGCCGGAGCCGATCGGCGGGATCCGGCCGGTGGAGGGCGACGGTCCGACTCATCTCGCGCTCGCGGGCGGTCATCTGCTCACCGCCAACTACGGCTCCGGCAGCGTCACCGCACTGTCCGTGCGGGCCGACGGTTCCCTCGGCGCCGCCACCTCCGTGCTCAGGCACGAGGGCAGCGGTCCGAACGCCGACCGTCAACAGGCCCCGCACGCCCACCAGGTGCTCCCGGACCCCTCGGGGAACTGGGTACTCAGCGTGGACCTCGGGACCGACTCCGTACGGATCTGCGCACTCGACGCGGCCACGGGGGCGCTGCGGCTGCACAGGGAGACGGCCCTGCGGCCGGGCACGGGCCCGCGTCATCTGGCCTTCCACCCCGCGGGCGCTCACGCCTACGTCCTGAACGAACTCGAACCGACCGTGACCGTATGCGTGTGGGACGCCGGCACCGGGATCCTGGAACCGGTCGGTGAGACACCTGTGCTGCCCGAGGGGGCTACGGGAGACGGGGACGTGACATACCCGTCCGAGGTGGTCGTCTCGCACGACGGACGGTTCCTCTGGACCGCCAACCGGGGCCACGACAGCATCTCCGTCCTCGCGCTCGACGCGGCGGGCGCGAAGGCGTCCCTGGTCACGACCGTGGGCTGCGGCGGGCACTGGCCGCGCGACCTCGCACTCGACCCCACCGGCCGACGGCTGTACGCGGCCAACGAGCGGTCCGGCGACGTCAGTTGGTTCACGCTCGATCCGGTGACCGGCGTTCCGCGTCACGCGGGCTCCCTGGACGTGCCCGCCGCGTCCTGCGTGATCTTCGCCTGAGAGCACGGCACGACACGGCGTCATGAGACCACGCCACGCATGACGCGATCGCCGGACGGGCCCGGGAAACCAGGGCCGTCCGGCGATCGGGGACGCACATCCTGCCGGGCGCGCCCGGCATCGGATCAGTGTGCCTGAGCACCCTGCGCCGTCGCCGGCGCGATGCCGAGCGCCGTCGTGTACATCGACAGCACGAGTTTGCCGATCGCGGGATAGGCGCCGAGCGGCTCGGCCGTCGCGCAGCCCGCCTCCTTCGCGGCGGCGTCCAGCAGCCCCTCGGGCACCTCGGGGCCGACGAGGTACGGCGCCAGTGCGAGCTGCGCCGAGCCGGAGCCCGTCAGCTGCTCGGCGATCGACGCGACGGAACCCTCCACATCGAGTGCGGCGGCCATCACCGGTACTGCGAGCCGGGCCGCGAGCAGCATGCCGGTGATCCCGGCGGCCTGGACGGCCTCCTCGCCACCCACCGTGGCCAGCACGATGCCGTCGGCGGCCGTCGCCACGGTGAAGAGCCTGGCCCGGTCGGCGCGGGCCAGCCCGGCCTCCGAAAGACGTACGTGGAGTGCCTCGGCGAGCAGCGGGTGCGGCCCGAGCACATCGGTCAGCTCGACCTGCGTACCGCTGTCCATCACGGCCTGCCGTATCCGCCGGACCAGGGCGCTGTCCGGCCCCGCGAGCAACGGCACCACGACGGCGGAGGGACCCTCGGGCTCGGCGACCTCGCGGCCGGCGGCCTGCGCCTGCTCGAAGCGCGCGACGCGCTCGGCGGCGCTGTGGGTGAGTACGGACGAGAGCGTGGGGTACTCGTCGTCGTCACCGTCGAGATAGCCGATCCGGGCATTGAGGCCGGGCAGCTCGGAACGGGCGATGCTGATCACCTCCTCGGCCAGGCCGCGCGTGGCCGAGGAGGGGGTGCCGGGAACGGCGAGAACGAGCGCGGCGGCGCCCTCGGGTGCGACCACGGGCTCCGGGCGGCGGTGCCGTCCGGACTGGCGAGGTCGCGGCATTCGTACAGGCAGGCCGGAAGCGGGCCCAGTGGGGGTGCTCATGGCGCCGCATGCTACTGGTTTTGGGTACGCCTCCGTTCGGGGAGGGCCCAGTCGGGTGTTATCTGTCCGCTTTTATCCGATGAGGGGCTTACTGGTCGACTGTCCCGCTCTGTCGGTGGCTGTTCAGGCCCTGCCCGGGATCGTCACCGAGTACGCGGAGCAGCGTCGGATGGTGCGGCAGCCGCAGATCTCCGGTGGCCAATGCCTGGGCGATGGACAGCGCACCGGTCAACGGATCACCCGAACCGGGGACCGCCCGTGCCTGCGGGACCTGTCGGGACAGTTCCTCGCGCAGCGGTACGAGCAGCGGATCGCCCATCCGGAACAGGCCACCCGTCAAGGCCACTTCGTACCGTTCGTCGTCGGCTCCGGCCTTCGGGCACACGGCTGCGGCGGCCTCCGCGATGTGCCCCGCGGCTTCGCGCAGAATGCCCGCGGCCACCGGATCGCGCCCGGCGCACGCGGCGACCTCGGGCGCGAACGAGGCCAGCACGGCAGGGCGGTCGGTGCGCGGATAGAGCAGTCCGGGCAGTTCCGGCGCCGGCCCGAACACCGCCTCCAGCCGGGCCAGCAACGCGCCGGACCCGCCCCGCCGGCCGTCATGGGCGCGCATGGCCGCGTCGAGGCCCGCCCGCCCGATCCAGGCGCCGCCACCGCTGTCACCCAGCAGATGCCCCCAGCCGTCGGCCCGGTGCCAGCCGGTCAGATCCGTGCCCAGCGCGATCATGCCGGTGCCACCCGCGACGACCGCCCCCGGGCGCTGACCGACCGCACCCGCGTACGCGGTCACCGCGTCGGCGGCCAGAGCCAGTCGGCGCACCCCGAGCGCGTGCTCCAGAGCCGAGGGCAGCTCGGCGCGCAGCTGCCCGCCGAGTGTCGCCATACCGGCGGCTCCGATCGTCACGGTGGCGATCCGGGAGCCGGTGCCCGCGCCGTGCTGTTCCAGCAGCCGACGGGCGGCGGGCAGCAGTTGCTCCAGCAGATGGCCCGCGTCGATCCCCGTGGCTCCGGTGCGTACCGGCTCGGCGCAGACTGTCGTGCCCACCGGGGCTGACGCGCCGACGGCGCCCAGCGACACCCGCAGCCCGGAGCCGCCCGAATCCACGCCGAGCACGTACGGACCCGTCGCGCCGGTCGACCCGTCCCGACCCGCGCCGGCAGCGTTGTTCTCCGGCGAACGCCCGCGTGAGCTCATGGACCGGCTCCAGGAAGAAGAGAAAAGGACGGCGGCAGCCTACCCCCGGTACCGCGAGCCGTGACCGGGGGCGTGGAAGATCGGCCTCCATGTGGCGGCTCCGCGGCGGGAAGGCGGTCGTGTACGCCGGTAGAGTGATGTTTCGTGGCACCACGACCGTTGAACGAAGTAGTCGAGTCCGGCTGGGCCGACGCGCTCGCCCCCGTGGCCGGACAGATCGCCGCGATGGGCGATTTCCTGCGTGCGGAGGTAGCGGCACGTCGCACCTACCTGCCGTCCGGAGCGAACGTGCTGCGCGCGTTCCAGCAGCCCTTTGACGACGTACGCGTCCTGATCGTCGGTCAGGACCCCTATCCGACGCCCGGGATGGCGATGGGACTGAGCTTCTCGGTGGCCCCCGAGGTGCGTCAGCTGCCCGGCAGCCTGGAGAACATCTTCCGGGAACTGCATACGGACTTGGGGCTTCCGCGGCCGTCCAACGGGGATCTGACGCCCTGGACACGGCAGGGCGTGCTGCTGCTGAACAGGGCGCTCACCACGGCGCCCCGCAAACCCGGCGCGCACCGCGGCAAGGGCTGGGAGGAAGTGACCGAGCAGGCGATCCGGGCTCTGGCCGCACGCGGCAAGCCGCTGGTGTCCGTGTTGTGGGGTCGTGACGCGCGCAATCTGCGGCCGTTCCTCGACGGCTTCCCGGCCATCGAGTCCGCTCACCCCTCGCCCATGTCGGCGGACCGCGGCTTCTTCGGCTCGCGCCCGTTCAGCCGCACCAATGAGGCGTTGCTCCGCCAGGGGGCCCAGGCGGTCGACTGGCAACTGCCGTAGTCCGGCGCGGACGCACGGCGTGCCGCCGGATGCGCGTGGCACCGGCGTGTGCACGAGCCGGGCCGATGCCCCGTCACTCCGGGGTGTGCGGGGGAGCGATGTGGCGCTCCGGAGCCGTGCCCGAGCGGCAGCGAGTACGTGACGGATCCGCCCCCGGCGGGGATCGCGTCCGGATACACGCATCCCTGTCATGAAGCCGGGGCGGAACCCGTCATGAGTCGGTGCGGGCGGCCGATGGTGGCAACGAAGCGCCCTCCGGTGGTCAGGGACCGACGACCGCCGCCCGGACACAGAGGACATCCGGCAGATGCGAGGCGAGCTGCTGCCAGGTGTCCCCGTCGTCCGCGCTCGCGTACACCTCGCCGTTGCGATTGCCGAAGTAGACGCCCGCCGGGTCGGCGTCGTCCGTACAGAGCGCGTCGCGCAGCACCGTGCCGTAATGCGTCTCCTGTGGCAGGCCCGCCGACAACGGCTCCCAGGTGCTGCCCGCGTCGCCGGTGCGGAACACCCGGCAGCGGTGCTCGGCCGGTACGCGGTCGATGTCGGCGTTGATCGGGAAGACGTACGCCGTGTCCGCGCGGTGCGGGTGCGCGGCAGCGGCGAAACCGAAATCGGACGGGAGGCCCCGGCCGATGTCCGTCCAGTTGTCTCCCGAGTCGTCGCTCCGGAACACCCCCCAGTGGTTCTGGAGGTAGAGCCGGTCCGGATCGACGGCGTCCCGGGCCACCTTGTGGACGCATTGGCCGAACTCGGGATCCGGGTCGGGGAGAAAGACCGCCGACACCCCCTTGTTCGACGGAGCCCAGCTCGCGCCGCCGTCCTTGGTGCGGAACACCCCGGCCGCGGAGACCGCGACCGTCACGGCGCGGGCGTCCCTCGGGTCCGTGAGGATGGTGTGCAGACCCTCGCCGCCCCCGCCTGGCACCCACTTCGAACGCGTCGGATGCTCCCACAGCGGTCGGACCAGTTCGAAGGACGCCCCGCCGTCCTGGGAACGGAACAATGCGGCGGGCTCCGTCCCGGCGTAGACGACATCGGGCGCTTCGGGGCCCGCAGGGTGCAGCTGCCAGACCCGCTCCAGCGATGCCTCGGTGAACCGCGGGAACTTCACGGCCGGTTGCTGCGGCTCGACCCAGGTGCCGCCCAGATCGTCGGAATGGAATACTGAGGGGCCCCAGTGCGCGCTGTCCCCGCCGACGAGCAGCCGGGGGACGTGCCTGCGGGTGTCGATGGCGATCGAACAGACCGCCTGGGCATTGAAATGCGGGCCGTCGAACTCCCATGCGCCACCGCGCCGGTGGGCGATGAAGAGTCCCTTGCGGGTGCCCACGGTGAGCAGTACGTCCGTCATGGCCGAACCTCCCGAAACGCCGTTGTGTCGGATACGGGCCAGTCTGCACCCCACCACTGACAGAGGCCCGCAGGGCGGCCCCGGACACCGGGCCCTGTTGCTTCCCTGCCTGGTGAAGTACGGTGCAGCAGAAGTAGAAAGCGCTTGCGCAGCACCGTGGCCGAGAGACCGAGGAGTACCAGTGCCGACCTTCGAGGGGCTGCCCGGCTCCGTCGCCGTTTCCCATCTGCGGGTGTACGACTGGCCCGCCGAGGACGGGCTGCGCGGCGGGACACCCCACATCCATCTCACCTGCTCCGAGGGGTATGTGGTGGTCGCGGGCGCGGGCTCGGTGCAGACCCTCACCGCGTCGGGGTCCCGGCGGACACCGCTGACGCCGGGCGCCCTTGTCTGGTTCACGCCCGGCACGATCCACCGCCTCGTCAACGAGGACGGGCTGCGCATCGTCGTCCTCATGGAGAACAGCGGACTGCCCGAGGCCGGTGACGCCGTTCTCACTCTGCCGCCCCGTCACCTGGCGGAGCCCGACGCCTACCGGGCGGCGGTCGCCCTCCCCGTCGACGGATCCGAGACGGAACAGGAACGGGCCGCACGCGCCCGCCGTGACCTCGCCGTCGAGGGTTTTCTCGCGCTGCGCCGGGCCACCGAGGCGGGCGACCCTGAACCGCTCGCCGCCTTCCACCGGGCCGCCGCCGCACTCGTGCGTCCGAGCACCGAGGACTGGCGGGAGCGCTGGCGGAAGGGGGCCGCCGCCGCGTCCGAGGTGACCGGCGGCCAGCTCGACGCTCTGGCACGCGGCGACGCCGGATACCTCGCCGACGCCTGTGTGCACGCCGAACGCCCCTCCGCGCACGGCAGGTTCGGCATGTGCGGGCGTCTGGATGTCTACCGCGGCTGACCGGCCCCCGTGCCGTCATCGCCCGCCGACAGCAACAGTATCCGTGTCGTGCGGCCGTCGTCCTCCCGAGTGTCCCCGACGTGCAGGAAGCCGATCCGGCCCAGCAGCGCCAGCGACGCCGCGTTCTCGGCGTCCACCGTCGCGTACACCTCGTCGAGCCCGAGGGCGTCGAATCCGTACGAGGTCAGTGTCCGCGCGATCTCGGTACCGAACCCCAGCCCCCATTCGGCCGGAGCCAGGGCGTAGAGGATCTCGTGGCCGTCCACCTCCGGGCACGGGGAGGGCTTGATCTCCGCGTGGCCGACCAGGCGATCGCCGAGCCGCACGGCCCACACGTCGAAGAGAGACTGTGCGTACACCTTGCTGAAGACCCGCCCGAACAGGGCGCGGTCCTCGGCCTCGGTCTGCGGTCCGTCACCCATCCACCGGGAAACCCGGCTGTCCTGGAAGAGCGCCACGAAGTCGTCCTCGTCCGCGGGCGCGTACGGCTCCAGCGTCAGCCGTCCGGTGTGCAGGGTGGGGGTCGTCATGAGGCGGCACGCTACGTGGCGCCGCTCCGGGCCGCAACGGAATAGGAGTGCGGGCCGGACCGGGTGAGCGAGGCCCGGCGGAAGGGGGCAGCGGCGGGGCTCGGCGGTACCGCTGCGGACCGCCAGCCTGGTGGCCAGGTCGACGCGGGTGGTAGCCGGGCGCTGGCCTCGTGCGAGATCGAGGACCAGACGGGCGGCGGTCCCGGCCATCTCGTGAGCGGTTGACGCACCGTGGTGAGCGGCGGCCCGATCCACCGGGTGAGCGGCAGGTCGTCGAAGGCGACGACACTGAGGTCCTCGGGGATGCGCAGCTCCAGTTCGCGGGCGGCCTCGTAGACACCCAGGGCCTGGGGATCGTCGCCGGCGGGACGGGCCGCTGATGACGCCGATGCGGCGGTCCCGAGGCCGGTCAGGTGGCGGGTGGCGGCCAGTCCGCCCTGCCAGTTGGTGGTTCCGACCGACGGTACGTCGTCGCCGGGGTCGCCCGCCGGGGTCGACCACGGCGTACGGGATGAAGCGGCTGCTCAACTGGGCACGCTGGGCGGCCGTCAGATCGGGTACGGACACCTCCGGCATCGTGGCCGCCGCGGAGCTCGTCCGGGGCGCCGGCGCCTGAGTCGCCGTGCTCGGCGACGGGCCGGGCTGTTCGGCCGTGGCACCTCCGGAGAGGGCTGCGACGCCCCCGACCTGTCGCTGCCAGGCGTCCAGGGCGCATTGCTGGACGCGCTGCTGGTCACCGGAACCCCGTCCGTCCTCGTCCCTCCGAGAGGCTCCCTGCTCCGGGAATCCCGCGTGAAGGTCCGTCCCTGTTGTCGCCCGTGCGGACAGGTTCCGAAACTTTCGTAAGGGTGTCGCTGCGACCGGCCAGTGGCCGTTCGTGCCTGTCGGCGCGCACTGATGACCCGCCCTCCGACGGGCCGCGCGTGTGCTGAAATTCTGGATGGCCGACTCGGCGGTGCTGCCCTGGACCCGGTGGTCGGTGCCGGTGGCCGGGGGCCAGTGGTCCGCGTTCGCCGGAGAGACTCCGGCCGTACCCGGCCGGGGGTGCGTTGGGCAAGAGGAGAGGCGGAGCGATGACGCGTGGGATCGAGGATCGCGAGGGGCGTGGTGTGGACCTGGAGGTGGTCCCCGTCGGCTCGGGGGTCGAGGTCCGGGTCGCGGCGCCGACGGGCGAGTTCGTGCTGGTCTGTACTCCTGACCGCGCCCGGGAACTGGCTACGGCCCTCGCCCTGGCGGCGGACGGGGCCGAGAGTGCGGGGTGGGAGGAGCCCGTCACCGTCCAGGCGCGCGAGCTGCGCCGAGGGGACGTGCGGGACGGTGACCGGGCCATGACGGTGGAGAGCGTCAGGGTCGACGGCGCCACTGCTCATGTGACCTGGAAGTCGGGCGCCGGACGCAGCTGGACCCAGGCGTACGACGCGGAGGCGGTCCTCACACTCAGGCGTCGCGGATAGGCCGCGTATGCGCGCGAACCCCCGAGCGGTGGGGGGGGGGGGGGGGGGGGGGGGGGGGCCGCGGGGCCGGGCGCCGCCCCCCCCCCCCCCCCGGCGCCCCCCGGCCCCCCCCCCCCCCCCCACCCCGCCCCCCCCCCCCCCCCCCCCCCCCCCCCCCACGTCCATGTCCTTGTACGAGAGGCGTCGTAATTTGACAGGTCTCGTAGTACGGTATGTATCGTACTAACGAGTCTTTCGTGCCGTCGAAACGGAGTCCGACGTGAGTGCCCTCTTCGAGCCCTACACCCTGCGGTCGCTCGTTATTCCCAACCGGGTGTGGATGGCGCCCATGTGCCAGTACAGCGCCGAACCGGTGGGGCCGAACGCGGGCGTCGCGACCGACTGGCACTTCGCCCACCTCGCGGCGCGCGCCATCGGCGGAACGGGGCTCATCCTCACGGAAGCGACGGCCGTCAGCCCCGAGGGCCGGATCAGCCCGGCGGACCTCGGCATCTGGAACGACACCCAGGTGGCCGCCTTCCGCCGGATCACGGACTTCCTCAAGGGGCAGGGGTCGGTTCCCGGCATCCAGCTCGCGCACGCCGGTCGCAAGGCGTCGACGGCGGCCCCTTGGCTGGGCGGCGACCCCGTCGGCCCGGAGGCGCACGGCTGGACGCCCGTCGCCCCCAGCCCACTGCCGTTCGACGACGGTCACCCCGTGCCGCACGAGCTGACGGTGGACGAGATCCGGGGCGTCGTGGATCAGTTCCGCGAAGCCGCCCGCCGTGCGCTCGACGCGGGCTTCGAGGTCGCCGAGGTGCACGGAGCCCACGGATACCTCATCGGGCAGTTCCTCTCCCCGCACAGCAACCGGCGTGAGGACGAGTACGGCGGCAGCTTCGAGAACCGCGTCCGCTTCGCACTTCAGGTCGTGGATGCGGTGCGTGAGGTCTGGCCGGAGGAACTGCCCGTCCTCTTCCGGATCTCCGCGACGGACTGGCTCACGGAGAACGACGAGGACGAGCGCGAGGGCTGGACCGTCGACGAGACCGTGCGGCTGGCCAAGGAACTCCAGGCCCACGGCGTCGACCTGCTGGACGTCTCCAGCGGCGGGAACGCCCCGCGCGCTCGTATCGGGACCGGGCCCGGCTACCAGGTTCCCTTCGCCGAACGGGTCAAGGTAGAGACCTCGCTCCCCGTGGCGGCCGTGGGTCTGATCACCGAACCGCAGCAGGCCGAGAAGATCATCACCGAAGGCCGGGCCGACGCGGTCCTCCTCGGGCGCGAGCTGCTGCGGAGCCCGTCGTGGGCCCAGTACGCGGCCCGTGAACTGGGCGGCGGACTCCGCACACCGGACCAGTACCACCGCGCGGTCTGACCGCGCGGACCTCGTCGGCCCGGGCGCCCGGCACGCCGTGACGTGCCGCAGGGGGCTCGGGCCCGAGGCATCTGCCTTTCATCGGCTGACGGGGGCGAGCCGGGCACGGACGAACGGGCCGGTCAGGAGCACGAGGAAGGCGAAAGCGGCGAGCCGCTGCAGCCCCGGCTCCGTCCCCACATCACTGTGCTGGATGCCGTACACCGCATACCAGTTGGCTGCCAGGTCGGTCGCCATGACGGTGCACATCAGGTCCACGCCGACCCGCCTCCCGCAGATCAGGAGCAGCGCTGCCATCGAGTCGAAGGCCGCCAGTGACGACCAGTACAAGTTCAACCAGTCGGGGGCCCAGCGATAGGGGAACAGGCCGTCGCGGAACATGATGCATCGTCCGGTCATGCCCCGACCGCACGCCTCGGAGCGTGCCGCGTACAACGACCTCATCGCCATCGGCGCGATGCGCACCCTCACCGCACGCAGCCGGGAACCCGGACCTGCTCAGCGGCTGACCGCCCGCGCGGCGGCCGGCGCGCCAGGGCGGAGCGCCACATGGAAGAGCTCATCGACGCGCGTGAAGCGGGCATTGCGCGCCGATCGCACCGGGTGATGCGCGGCCGCACACGTCGTACGGCGAACCTCAAACTACGAAGAGTCTCGTATTATGGGAGACCGGACGAAGCCAGGGAATGGAGCCATCGTGACCCCAGCCAGCGCCCCCGTCGAAAGCGTCGCTGCGGTCGGTGGCCGCGCGCTCGACCATCCCACGCGGGACGAGATCCGCATCGAGACGGTGCTGCACGCGCTCTCCGACCCGATGCGGCTGCGCGTGGTCCGTGAACTGGCCGTCGCCGACTCCGAGCTCACCTGTTCCCGTTTCGACCTGCCGGTGTCCAAGTCGACGTCCACGCACCACTTCCGGGTGCTGCGCGAGAGCGGCGTCGTCCAGCAGTTCTACCGTGGCACGGCCAAGATGAACGGGCTGCGCCGGGACGATCTGGAAGCACTGTTCCCCGGGCTCCTCGACACCGTCCTCGACGCCGCCAACCGGCAGGTGCAGCGCATCGGCGAGGAGCGATAGCCTCACGATCCGTGCCGCTCGGCACCCTCCGCGGCGTCCAGCAGCCCCGCCCAGTCCGGGATCTTCACCGGCCCACGGCCCAGTGACCGGCCCAGTGCCGCCTCCGCCCGCTCGATGGACAGCCAGCCCTTCCATTCCACCGGCCGCAGCCCCCACGCCCGCAGAGCGGTCACCGGATCGGGCACGGACGGACGCCCGGTGAGCAGCGGGGCGTCGTCCAGCAAGGACGCCACCGTCTCCTTCGCGCACGACCGGTTCGAGCCGATCACCCCGGTCGGCCCACGCTTGATCCACCCGGCAACGTACTCCCCGGGCGACGGCACGCCGTCGCGCAGCACCCGCCCCGCCAGATGCGGCACCGTCCCGCGCTCCGTGTCGAAGGGGAGGCCGGGCAGGGGCAGCCCCCGGTAGCCGACGGCCCGCAGCACGAGCTGGGCGCCGATGTCCTCGTACGACCCGGAGTCGCGTACACCTCCACTGCCGTCCGGCACGGTACGGGCGAACCGCACCCCGGCCACCCGGCCGTCCCGCTCCAGCACTTCGACGGGCCGCAGAAAGAACCGCAGGTGTATGGTGCGCGCCGGATCTGCTCCCGGGCCCGCGCCCATGGCGCCGGCCGAGGCCCATCCGCGCAGCACCTCGACGTTGCGCCGCGCCGCCGCCGTCAGGGGCGGCGTGTCGGGTGGAGAGGACACGGCCGTCGTCGGCCCGGCGGACGGATCGACGTATGCCGGATCGAGGGCCAGCTCCGCCTCGTCCACCACCACCCGGGCGTGCGGCAGCCCGCCCAGCTCCCGCAGCTCCTTGGTGGTGAACCTGGCCTGCGAGGGCCCACGCCTGCCGGCCATGTGGACCTCGCGGACCTGGCTGCCGGCCAGCGCGCCGAGCGCTCCGTGCGGCACGTCGGTGGGGCGCAGCTCCTCCGCGCCCCGCGCGAGAATCCGCGCCACGTCCACCGCCACATTGCCCACACCGATCACCACGACCGAACGGGCCCGCAGCGCGAAGCCGTTGGCGGCGGCGTCCGGGTGCGCGCTGTACCACGAGACGAACTCGGTCGCGGAAAAGCTGCCGGGCAGGTCCTCGCCGGGGACGGCGAGGCCGCGGTCGGTCGCGGCCCCGACGCAGTACACGACCGCCTGGTAGAGCTCACCGATCCGTTCGGGCGGGATCCCGTCGCTGCCCACCTCGACATTGCCGAGGAAGGTGATCCGCTCGTGCTCCAGGACGGTCCGCAGGCTGTTCTGGAGCGATTTGATCTTCTCGTGATCGGGGGCCACGCCGTAGCGCACCAGGCCGTACGGACAGGGGAGCCGGTCCAGCACGTCGACCCGGACACCGGGCACCCGGTCCTGCTCGACCAGGGCCTGCGCGGTGTAGACCCCGCTCGGACCGGAGCCGACGACGGCGACACGGAGCACGGCGCACCTCTTCCCGCGGGATGCCTCCAGCATGACACCGGCGGCCGGGACGCAGGGGAGGCGCGCCCGGGGCGTGGTCAGGACGACAGCGTGCGCATCCGGTCGATCTCCACCGTCTGCTGGGCGACGACGTCCCCGGCCATCTCCTCGACCTGCACATTGTTCCCCTGCGAGAGCACCTCGGTCGCCATCGTGATCGCGCCCTGGTGGTGGGTGGTCATCAGCCTCAGGAAGAGCTTGTCGAAGGCCGCGCCGTTCGCCGCCCGCAGCTCTTCGAGCTGCGCCGGGGTCGCCATGCCGGGCATCGCCGCGTGGTCGTGGCCGCTCGCGCGCCTGACTCCGCCGTTGTGCTTGAGCCAGCCCTGCATGGCGCCGATCTCCGGCTTCTGGCCCGCGGTGATGCGTTCGGCGAGCCGCTCGACGGCGGCGGAGCCGGAGCGGCCGGGAACGAGTTCGGTCATCTCCAGTGCCTGCGCGTGGTGCTGGATCATCATCTGCACGTACCGGAAGTCGGCGGAGTTGGGGGTGTCGTCCCCGGCGGCCTTCAGCGCCTCCTCGGCGGAGAGGGTCCGCGCGGGCTCTCCCGGCTTTCCGGGCGCCACCACCGAAGGGCCCACGTCCGTCTGCGCCTTCGTACGGCTGTCACCGCTCCCCGCGTCGCATGCGCCCAGGGTGAGAGCGACGGACATGACGGCCGCGACGAACACGAAGCGGCGGACACACATGGTCTGACGGCGGATCAACAAGTGGACCTCCATTGCCATATGGGTGGTTGCCCACCGTCCTGACACGCTTCCGCGCGACAGTGATCAGAAACCTTCATTACGTCTCTGTTGCCATCTGTTGGGATGGCCATGGGAAGGACGATACTGCCGAGGTCCGTGAACCGTTCAACTACGTTCGGATACATGGGAGGACGCAGTGATTTCGTTGCACACGAGCCCGGTGCGGCGCAGACGCCTCGGGGCCGCCGCGGCGGTCGCCGGGCTGCTGGCCACGCTGTTCCTGGCCGGTCCCGCGGCCGCGACGCCCGACCCCGGTGACGCGGCCGCCGCCCGTACCGATGTCTCCGCCGCCCAGGAAGCCGAAGCCACGGCCGCCATCAGGAGCGGTGAGATACCCGGCGTGGACGAGGTCGTCCACAGCGACAACATCACCCATCTGGCCAACGTCCCGAAGGACGCGCTCAAGGGGCTGAACACGGACCTGGCCTTCCAGGGGAAGTACGCCTTCGCGGGAAACTACGACGGCTTCCGGATCTATGACATCAGCAATCCCAAGTCCCCCAAGACCGTCGCACAGGTCCTCTGCCCCGGTTCGCAGAACGACATCTCGGTCTCGGGAAATCTGCTCTTCCTGTCCACCGACTCCTCGCGCAGTGACAACTCCTGCACCAGCACCACCCAGCCCGCCACGGAGAAGTCCTCCTGGGAGGGCATGAAGGTCTTCGACATCAGCGACAAGCGGAACCCGAAGTACGTCGCCGCCGTCGAGACCGCCTGCGGATCGCACACCCACACGCTGGTCCCCGAACGCAAGAACGTATACGTGTACGTCTCCTCGTACGCGCCGAGCGAGGCGTTCCCCGACTGCCAGCCGCCGCACGACGGGATCTCCGTCATCAAGGTGCCGCGCAACGCACCCGAGAAGGCCGCCGTCGTGAACTTCCCGGTCCTCTTCCCGGACGGCGGCAACCCGGGCGCTCCGACCAACCCGGGCGTCTCCAAGACCACCGGCTGCCACGACATCACGGTGCTGCCCTCGAAGGATCTGGCCGCCGGAGCCTGCATGGGCGACGGTCTGCTGTTCTCCATCAAGGACCCGGAGCACCCGAAGATCATCGACCAGGTGCAGGACAACGTGAACTTCGCGTTCTGGCACTCCGCGACGTTCAACCAGAAGGCCGACAAGGTCGTCTTCACCGATGAACTCGGCGGCGGCGGCGCGGCCACCTGCAACGAGGAGGTCGGCCCGAAGCGCGGTGCCGACGGCATCTACGACATCGTCGGCAAGGGAGACCACCGCAAGCTGGTCTTCCGCAGCTACTTCAAGATCGACCGCCCGCAGGCGGACACGGAGGTCTGCGTCGCCCACAACGGTTCGATCGTCCCGGTCAAGGGCCGCGACGTGATGGTCCAGGCCTGGTACCAGGGCGGAGTCTCGGTCTGGGACTTCACCGATTCCTCCAAGCCGAAGGAGATCGGGTACTTCGAGCGCGGCCCCGTCAGCACCGACGCGGTCACCACGGCCGGCCCCTGGTCGGCGTACTACTACAACGGCTACATCTACTCCAACGACATCGCCAAGGGCTTCGACGTCCTGAAGCTCGACGACCGGCGGACCGACCCGGCGAAGCAGGTGCGACTGGACGAGCTCAATGTGCAGACGCAGCCGGACTACTTCGACCGCTGATCCGGCCGGTCACCTCACCACACCGGCGCTACTCGGCCCCACCGCGCACCCGTGCCTCCCGCCGGGCGGATTCCCCGCCCGGCGGGAGGCACGGCGCGTCCCAGGAGCCGCTCGGGGCCGGCAGCCGCGTCAGGCGGCGGGCCTGGCGCTCCCGCCGGTCGCCGCCGCCCACTCCACCAGCAGTCGCTGGTAGTGCTCCTCGTCCTCGGGGGACAGGCAGCCGCCGGAGCGCTGCCACAGGTCACGAATCTCTTTGTTCACCACGGCGGGGGTACGCACGGAATCGGAGGAGCACGGAGAACGGGACATGCGTACAGGCTAAGGCCCCGATGTGACAATCGGACCCATTGCGCGTCAGGGACATCTCTCACATGTCTATCAGGCAACGCCCGGCAGCAGTCCGAGCGTCCGCAGCCCGTCGGGCCGCTCCTCCACCGGTAGATGCCGTACAAACCGCACGTCACAGCCCAGTGCTGCCGCCCCGCCGTCCGCGTGCGGATCGTCGCCGACCATCACCACATGTGTCGGATCCTGTCCGAGGAGTGTGCAGGCCCTGTGGAAGAGCCGTGCGTCCGGCTTCTGGACGCCGTGCTCGTACGAAAGGACGTAGGCGTCCACGAGGGCATCCAGCCCGTGCGCCCGGAACACCGGCCGGAGGTCCCAGCCGATGTTGCTGACCACACCGACGCGGGTGCCGCTGTCGCGCAGTGCGCCGAGCACCTCCGCCGCGTCCGGGTACGGCTGCCAGGCAGTGGGTGACCGGTGCCGCTCGTACAGCGCGTCGTACAGACCCGGATCCGGCAGGGCCACCTGCCGGGCCAGTCCGGTGTACGCCGCCCGGTGGAGTTCCGCGCTCTCGTCACGGGTGGCCCACAAGGAGGCGAGCCGGGTGGGCACCTGGCGGGGAGGCGGGCCGCCCGGCAGTGCCCCGGCGTCCTCCAGCCCCCGCGCGTACCGCTCGAAGTCGGCCCCGTCGACCGTCACCCCCCGCTCGGCGAGGACCGCGCGCAGCCAGGACCGGATCGGCTCGATACGGAACAGAGTCCCGGAGAAGTCGAAGAGCACACCCTTGATCTGCATGGGCGCGATCCTCCCCGGATCAGGAACGCCGACGCAAGGCCGGGCCACCACGTCCCTCGTACCGGGCGAAGCCGGCGACGGAGAACCCGACCAGGGCCGCCCCCAGCAGCCAGCCGCCGAGCACGTCACTCAGCCAGTGCACCCCCAGGTAGAGCCGGGTGACACCGACCCCGATCACCGACACCCAGCCCATCACCAGAGCCGTCCGCCACACCAGGGGCCCCGTGCCGTGCCGGCGCAGCAGCCAGAGCAGCAGGGCGCAGCTCACCGTCGCCGTCATCGCGTGACCGGAGGGGAACGCGGCGTAGTGGGCCCAGTCCACCGGATCCGGCCACCGAGGCCGTTCCCGGCCGACCGCGGACTTCAGTCCCTGTTGCAGGAGGGCCGACAGCACGCTCGTCACCGCCACCCATACCGCGAGGGCCCGCGCCCCACGCCACCACACCGCCACCACGGCCACCGCGATCAGTGCGCGCATGGTCCACGGATCCCATACCCAGTCGGTCAGGATCCGGTTCACGTGGACGAGACCTGGCTCGGTGACCGCACTGCGGTGCAGGGCGTCCGCGACCGTGCGGTCGACTGACATCAGCGGCGACCAGCGCACGGCGACCAGGATCAGCAGGATCAGCGCGAGGGCGGCGCAGACCGTGGCCGTGCCGAGCGGCGTGGCGCTGAAACGGGTGCGGCCCGGTGGTGCGAGGGGCGGGGAGGGCATGGGGCGATCTTCTCGGAAGATCCGCGCATCCGCCTATCCCAGTGCGCTGAGTCCCGGAAGGAAGGCCACCAGAAGCGGAACCACCGGTACCAGGGCGCCCGCCGCGGTCAGCCGGAGCCGGCGGCCCGCGGTGAGCCGCTCCACCGGGGTCAGCAGCCGGTTCACCCGCCGCGGCAGCTGCGCGTCCGGCGACGGGCACGGGCCGAACACCCCCCGGTCCTCGTTGAGTTCGACCAGGGCCAGGGCGATCGTCAACCGTCCGAAGCGTCTCGACGCCACATCGTCCGCCGCCAGTTCGACCAGCCGGTGCATCTCGTCACGGAAGGCGGCGAACACCGGCACCTGCGGAAACCCGGTCGCGAGGGCGCCGGAACAGTGCAGCAACCAGTCGTGCCGGGCCTTCGCGTGCCCCTGCTCATGGGCCAGCACCGCATCCAGCTGACGGCCCTTCAGGCGGCCGAGTGCCGCGGTGGTGATGACCAGTTGAGGCGCCGCACCAGGAAGCCACCAGGCATCCGGGCGCTCTCCCTCCAGGACGACGAGCCGACCGCTGCCGGGTTCCTCCCCGGGCATCAGCGGGGAACGCACCAGCAATGCCGCCCGGCGTTGCCTGCGGCGCACCTGGGCCCGGTGGATCTCCCGGGTCAGCATCGCCGCCGTCCACACCCCGCCGAGCGCCAGCAGCACCGCCATGGCCGCGGACCACTGTCCGTGCCCGCTCAGCGCATACGCCTCCACCACGGCGCGCGGCGCCGGTGCGAAGACATGCCCGCGTACCGCCTGCCAGGCCGCTGCCGCGCTGAAGGTCATGGAGAGCGCGAAGGAGACCAGCACTCCGGCCACCACGCACTGCCACAACCACAGCGCGACGACCGGCTCGCGTTCCGGCCACTGCGCCCGCGCCATCAGACGCGGGGTCACGGCGGCGGTCAGTGCGCCGAGCAGCAGCAGGGCCAGGGAGACCAACATGGCGTCAGCCTATGAGCGGCGCGGTGGCCACGGTATGGCTGTGCACGGCAAGTGACGTACGCCACGGTTTGCTCGTCCCCGTGTCTCACAGAGTGAGCAGCATCGCGAACATGGCGATCCCCATCGTCAGCCGGCAGGCGAGCGCGAGCTCGGGCCGTGTGCCCCAGCCGCCCCCGATCGGCACTTCCCGTACCGGCACTTCCCCGACCGGTCCACCGCCTCCTGCCGTGGCGGCCACCGGTATCAGCCGGGCCCCCGACCGCAGTACGTACACCACGTAGTAGGCCAGCAGCAGTCCGGTCAGCAGGGGTATGCCCCCGGCCGACTCCATGCCGCCATGGCCCGTGTGCCCGCCGTGTCCCCCGCCACCCCCAGGCGCCATCGTCAACGCCATGTAGACCATCGCCGACGACCCGACCATGTGGTGCAGATGGTGCCCGCTGCGCCGGGAGAACCACAGCGCGCGCAACGCGGCCGCGCCGAACAGCACCGCGTACACCGCCCACCCCCACCCGGGTGGTGTCATGACGGCGGTCGGCATCGCCATGGCCGCCATGCCGAAGCCCATCAAGGCCTCCGCACGCGCCGTCCTGCGCCCCTCCGCGGTCTCGCTCCGTGTGCGCAACAGGCAGTAGGCGCCCGTCGTCGCGCACAACGCCATGAGCAGCCAGCCGGACATCGCCGGTCCGTGCACGGCGCACCTCCTCCTGGACGTACGACATGGGTCCCCTCTGGTCGATGCCCGGACCGGGAGCGTCGTACGCGGCGCACTGAGGTGCATGGGGAGCGCGCGGGGGGAGTGTTCCCCGCCGCACGCTGTACTCACCCGGCCGGGTCAGCCGAGGGTGAGGGACTTGAAGGCACGCGCCTGGTCGGTGATGGCGCGCTCGGTGGGAAGCCGTTCCATGGACGACGCACCGAAGAAGCCGGCGATTCCGGACGTGTGCTCCAGGACGTAGCGGGCGTCCTCGGGCTCGGCGATCGGGCCGCCGTGGCAGAGCACGATGATGTCGGGGTTGACGCGCTTGGCGGCGTCGTGCATGTCCTGCACGGCGGCGGCGGCCTGATCGAGCGTGAGCGCGGTCGAGGCGCCGATGGACCCCTTGGTGGTCAGCCCGACATGCGGTACGAGTACGTCCGCACCGGCCCGCGCCATGTCGGCGGCCTGCTCGGGGTCGAAGACGTAGGGGGCGGTGAGCAGGTCGCGCTCGTGTGCCTGGCGGATCATGTCGACCTCCAGACCGAAACCCATGCCGGTCTCTTCCAGGTTCTCGCGGAATTTTCCGTCGTACAGACCGACCGTGGGGAAGTTCTGCACACCGGTGAAGCCGATGGCCTTCAGCTGGTCGAGGAAGTTACCCATGATCCGGAACGGGTCGGTGCCGCACACACCGGCGAGCACGGGGACGTCCCGCACCACGGGGAGGACCTCGCCGGCCATGTCCAGCACGATCGCGTTGGCGTCGCCGTAGGGCAGCAGGCCCGCCAGCGAGCCCCGGCCGGCCATCCGGTAGCGCCCCGAGTTGTAGATGATCAGCAGGTCGACACCGCCGGCCTCCGCGCACTTGGCGGACAGACCGGTGCCCGCGCCTGCGCCGATGACTGCCTTGCCCGCGCCGACCTGGTCGGTCAGGCGTGCCAGAGCTTGGTTACGGTTCACGGAAGGGCTCCTCTTCGGTAAGTGTGTGAGTCAGACGCTCGCGGATGAACGGTCCTGAGCGGTGATCAGCTCGTGGATGAACGGTCCTGAGCGGTGATCAGCTCGTGGAGACGGTCGGCTGCCGCCACGGCGAAGATCGGGTCGTTCAGCTGCGCGTCGATCTCGCGCAGTTCGACGGCGCTGCCCCGGAGAGCCGCACGCAGGGACGCCAGGCCCGCCGCGTCGGCTTCCGGATCGTGAAAGGGGCCGTCCGGGGCATCGACCGCGGAGACGCCGCCGAGCGGCCAGAAGACCGCTGCCGGGCCGCGTGCCGAGGCCAGCTTCCGCCCCATGAGGGTGCCCAGCTCCGCCATCTCGTCGGCCGTGGTGCGCATCAGGGTGACAGTGGGGTTGTGCACCAGGAGACGGCGTTCGGCGAAGCGCTCCGGAACCGTCTCCCCGGCCCCGAAGTTGACCATGTCCAGGGCGCCCGGTGCGACGACCTGCGCGATGCCCGCCCGGCCGGCCGCGGTCAGCCGGTCCGGTCCGGCGCTCAGTACTCCGCCGACCAGTTCGTCCGCGAGTTCGGTGGTGGTCAGATCCAGGACACCGGCGAGGAACCCGCCCGCGGCGAGCTTCTCCAGCGCCCGGCCACCCGCGCCCGTGGCGTGGAAGACCAGGACCTCGTAACCCAGTTCGTCCAGACGCCGCCGGGCGGCGTCGACCGCCGGCGTGGTGACGCCGAACATGCTGGCACCGATCAGCGGCCGCCCGCCGGGGTGCGGCCGGTTGACGCTCCGCTCGTGGTGGGCGGCCATGCCGGCCGCCGCGGCCACCGCGTTGCCCAGGATCCGGGACGACACCGAGTTGATGCCCGCGACGTCGACCACGCTGTACATCATGGTGATGTCGCTGCTGCCCACGTACGGTGACACATCCCCGCCGGCCATGGTGGACACCAGCAGCTTCGGGACGCCGACGGGCAGCGCCTGCATGGCACGCGCGGCGATGAACGACCCGCCACTGCCGGCCACCGCCAGCACCGCGTGCAGCCGGCCCTCCCGGTGCAGATCACCGACGACCAGTTCGACGCCGTCGGCCATCGCGGTCACGGCCGCCCCGCGGTCCCCGGCGGTGCGCAGCGCCTCCAGATCATGCCCGGCGCGGTGTGCGACGGCGGCGGCGTCGACGTCCCCCGCGGGGACACCGATCGGCGGCGGCATCACACCGGCGTCGACGAGGACGACATCGCATCCCGATTCGCGCAGGCGCGCCGAGAGCCATGCGTACTCCGCCCCCTTGGTGTCCAGTGTCCCGACGAGCACCACGGTCGCCATGTTCTGCTCCTTTGCAACGGCGTTCGCCCGATCATGTGCCGGGCGCCGGAGAGCGGCAAAGACCACTTGGCGGCAATTGGCCTGCGGCGGGTGATGATGGGGGCATGGACCGCATTCCGCCCACCCGCCTGTCGCGTCTGCTGACCGGGTGGTCCAAGGGTGGCGCGGGTGCGATGCCGCTGCTGCTGGCGGAGGCGCTGCGCGAGCTGGCGCAGCGGGGAGACGTCGTCCCCGGCACGGTGCTGCCCTCGCAGCGCGCCCTCGCGGCGGCGCTCGGTGTCAGCCGGAGCACGGTGACGGCGGCGTACGGGCTGCTGGAAGCGGAAGGGTGGCTGGACAGCCGGCAGGGGAGCGGCTCCCGGCTACGGGGTTCGGGTGCGGTGGGCGGGCCCGCGACCGAGGGGCGGCTGGCCAGTTTCGGGACCCGTGACGGGGTCATCGACCTGTCCAGCGGTGCGCTGGACGGCCTGCCCGCGGTCGCGGAGGCGGTCGGCGCGCTGTCCGCGCGGGACTTCACCGCCGCGCTGGCCGGTGACGGGTACCAGCCGTACGGCTTGCCCGAGCTGCGCGAGGGGATCGCCGAGTACCACCGCTCGGCGGGCCTGCCGACCTCGCCGGAACAGATCCTGGTGACGGCCGGGTCCCAGCAGGCCGTCTGGCTGATCACTCAGGGGCTGGTCCAGCCCGGCGACACCGTGATCGTGGAGGACCCGACCTACCGCGGCGCCCTCGAAGCACTGCGGGCCCGCGGCGCGCGGCTGGTCCCGCTTCCCGCCGACACCGCCCTCGGCGACAACGCCGCCGCACTCGCACGGCTGGCCGGCCACATCCGCCCGCGCCTCGTCTATCTCCAGCCGTCCGTCCACAACCCCACCGGACGCGGCATGGCCGAGCACACCCGCCGTGCCTGGGCCGCCGTGCTGGCCGAACAGGGCCTGTACACCGTGGAGGACAACGCCTACGCGGAACTGTCCCTGCGCCACGACACCGCACCGGTCTCGCTGGCCGCCCAACTGCCGCCCGCCGCCACCGCCACCGTCGGCACCCTGTCCAAGCTCTTCTGGGGTGGCCTGCGACTGGGCTGGATACGCGCCTCCGCCACCGTCGTCCGCCGTCTGGCCGACATCAAGAAGTCCGTCGACCTCTCGTGCCCGGTGGTGGACCAGATGCTGGCCGTGCAGCTGCTCCGGCAACTCCCCGAGGCGCGCGCCACACGCCGCGCCCGACTGCGTGAACGCCTGACGGAGACCGAACGGCTCCTGCGCGCCCAGCGCACCGGATGGCGATGGGACCGGCCCGCGGGAGGCTCCGCCCTCTGGGTCGAGATTCCCGGCGCCGATGCCGAGGCCACCGCCCAGCTGGCCCGCCGTGCGGGCGTACTGATCGTGCCCGGCCCCGCGTTCTCCGCCGTGGACGGCTTCCGCCACCACCTGCGTCTGCCGTTCGCGGACCACGACGGCGATCTGGAGAGGGCCCTGCCCGTGCTCGTCGACTGTGCGGAGCGCAGTCGCGCCCCGCACTGACGGCCTTGTACAGGTGGCCGTGTCAGGGGCGGTGGCGCAGCGGATGGTCCGCCGGCACTTCCACCATGACGATCCGGTGCCCGTCCGGGTCACGGATCCACATCTCGACGAGCCCCCACGGCTCGCGCACCGGCGGCCGCAGCACCTCGACGCCGCGGGCCGACACCTCCTCGTGCGTCGCACGGACGTCCGCGACCTGCATCCAGAGTTCGAGACCGGGCACCGGCGGTGCGGCGGCGCGCCCGGAGACCTCCAGGAATCCGCCGCCGAGGAAGTAGACCGTGCCCCGCTCGGGGCCGGTGCCGAACTCACGGTAGACGGGCAGCCCGAGGGACTCCCCGTAGAAGACCCGTGACCGTTCGGGATCGACCGGACGCAACAGGATCCGGCTGCTCAGCACATGAACCATGCGCCGCACTCTAAGGGCTGTCCCGTGATCCTTGGCGGGCGCGGGACTACGGGAGCGTCCTTGGGCTCATTCGTTCGCGTCGAACCGGATCGGCGAGCGGGGCCCTGGGTGCCGTGGCACGAGAGCCCGGCGTGATCGGAACGAGCGGCCCTGGGGCCGGAACATGCGCGTTACGCTGCTCCGGCACGGCCACAGCAGAGAAACGGAGAGCCATCGCCATGGACATAGCCCCCGCCCAGGACTCGCAGCTGACCTTCCGCGATGCGGCCGACGCCGATGTGCCCGCACTCGTGACGCTGATCGAGTCGGCCTACCGCGGGGACTCCAGCCGGGCCGGATGGACCACCGAGGCGGACATCCTGCAGGGGCAGCGGACCGACCCCGACGGCGTCCGCCAGGTCGTCGAAGCGCCCGGCAGCCGACTGCTCGTGGTGGAGCGCGATGGCGCGCTCATCGCCTGCTGCCAGCTCGAACACCGCGGCGACGCCGCCTACTTCGGGATGTTCGCGGTCCGTCCCGAGCTGCAGGGTGCCGGCCTCGGCAAGGTGATCATCGCCGAGGCCGAGCGCACCGTCCGGGACAGCTGGGGGGTGACGGAGATGCACATGACCGTGATCTCGGTGCGCGAGGAACTGATCGCCTGGTACGAGCGCCGCGGCTACCGCCGTACGGGCAGGCTCAGCCCGTTCCCGTACGGCGATGAGCGCTTCGGTATCCCGCAGCGTGACGATCTCGCCTTCGAACTCCTCATCAAGGACCTGGCCTGACCGGGGCGGAGATCAAGCGGTGAAGCGGCCGGCGCGGCGGATCTCCGGGTAGTCGGTGGTCGCGCCGTCCAGCCGCAGGGCGCGTACCAGCCGCAGATGGTCCTGGGTGTTCACCACCCAGCCGATGACCTTCAGCCCTTCGGCGTGCGCCTGCTCGACCACCTCCAGGGTGAGGCGGCGGATGTTCAGCGCCAGCGTCGCCGCGCCCACCGCCTTCGCCCGGTCCACCACGTCGTTCCGCCAGCGGCTGGCGATGAGCACGGTCCGTACTCCCGGTACCAGTTGGGCGATCTCGGCGACCGCCTCGTCGTGGAACGACGACACCTCGACCCGGTCGACGAGGCCGCGTCGCAGCATCACTTCGGCCAGGGCGCGGGCCGCGGCCACATCTTTGATCTCGGCCTGTACGGGGGACCGTACGGCGTCGAGCACCTCCTCGAAGACCGGCACCCGCTCGCCCAGCCCGGCATCGAGCTCGCGTAGTTCGGAGAGGGTCTTCTCGGCGATCGGACCGCTGCCGTCCGTCGTGCGGTCCACTTCGGCGTCGTGCATGACGGCCAGCGCGCCGTCCTTGCTCAGATGCAGATCGAGTTCGATGGCGTCCATCCCGGCCCGTTCCGCGTGGACGAACGACCGCAGGGTGTTCTCCGGCTCGACGCCCATCACTCCGCGATGACCGATGGTGAGAAAGGACAAGGCAACTCGCTTCCGTCGACGGCGTCTCCCCGCGGACTGCTCCTACCCACGAAGCATCGCGGCATTACGGCAATTCGGCAGCCTAAGGGCTGTCCCGTTCCAAGCCCTGGTGAACCAGCGCGCGGCGTCGGATGACGGCGAGGTGCCGTTGCTGTCGTCGTGGGCCCGCCAAGGATTACGGGACGGCCCCGAACGGCCCGCTGCCGGGAGGGAACGGCACCGAGCAGTCGCCGGACTGCACCAGGTCGACGGAAGTGGTCGCCCTGGAGGTTCTGTGCAGGAAGAATCGCGGTGACCATGGGGGTCGGCAGGATAATCTTCTGAGCCTCACTTGTCCGAAGGAACTGCACACGGATACGGTTGCCTGACGCGAGGTTCTCCCGGGGAGGAAGTGTTATGACGGAAATTCTTGTGCACGACGTCGCCGCAGGTGACATAGCTACGGACCAACGGGTGGTCGATCACCCCGCCTGGCCCGCGCTCAAGAATGCCGTGGAGGAGATCCGCCCCTGGCAGTCGAAGGACGGATCCATCGACTTCGACGCCGAGGACGCGCCGTCCCCGGCGGTCGCCGGGGCGACCCTGGAGCGCGTGATCGCCGCGGTCGAGGAGCTCTCCCCGCTGCTTCCGCACGATGCCGCCTACCACCGCGCCCTCGTCGCGGACCTGCGCCGCTGGGCCGCGGCCGGCTTCGGCGTGCCGGACTTCCTCGACTCATTGCTCGCCTTCCAGCCGGCCAAGGACCGCGCCGACGGGGTGCAGCACCTGGTCCTCTTCGCGATGTACACCCAGAACGGCAACCCGGATCGCAACCTCGAAGCGGTCGTGCTGCGGATGGTCTGGCCCGAGTGGCTGGCGGAGCTCGAAGCCACCCGCTATGACAACCCGCTGTTCTGCGGCATCACGTTCGAGGGCTTCACCTCGGGTTACGACACCAATTCCGCGGTGCTCTTCCCGGAGACCGTCGCCGTGCGCGAGGCCCCGGAGCGGTTCAGCTGGGGCGGGATCTTCTGCGACCGCGAGGCGGCTCGCTTCCGCCGGGTCACCGAGGCGTCGGTCGAGCTGCTCGGCGTCGCGCTGCCCGACGACATCCGTGAGATGGTCGGCGACCAGCAGCGGTGCGAGCAGGCCTTCGTGCTCTGGGACATGGTGCACGACCGGACGCACAGCCACGGCGACCTGCCGTTCGACCCCTTCATGATCAAGCAGCGCCAGCCGTTCTGGATGTACGGGCTCGAAGAGCTGCGCTGTGACCTCACGGCCTTCAAGGAGGCCGTGAAGCTGGAGGCCGACGGCTTCCCGCAGGGCCGCGACGTCCAGTACGCCGTGCTGTTCGACCGGATGTTCCGCTTCCCCGTCACCGGCGAGCGTGTCCGCAACTACGACGGCCTCGGCGGTCAGCTGCTCTTCGCCTACCTCCACAAGCACGACGTCGTCCGCTGGACCGACAACACGCTGCGGATCGACTGGGACCGTGCCCCGCAGGTCACCAATCAGCTCTGCGCCGAGATCGAGAAGCTCTACCGCGACGGCATCGACCGTCCCAAACTCGTGCACTGGTTCGCCGCGTACGACCTCGTCTCCACCTATCTCGCTCCCCACCCGGGCTCCCGCTGGGCCAAGGGCCCGGACGCGCTTGATGTGTCGCAGCCGCCGCGCAAGCTCGTCGACGAGGTGCTTCCGGACGAGTTTCCGCTGAGCATGTTCTATGAGGCGCTCTCCAAGAAGCTGAAGAATGTGATCGCCTCGACCAAGGGGATCACTGCCGCGGATGCCGAGCGGGCAGCCGCGTGAGCGCCGGTTCTGAGGAGGCAGTGGCCATGAACGGAAACGGCAAGGGCAACGGGAGCGGTGCTCTCGAAGGTGCCGTGGTCGCGGTCGCCGGAGCCGCCGGCCCGGCGGGCCGGGCCGCGCTGCTGAGGCTCGCCGAAGCCGGTGCGACCGTCGTCGCCTCCGACGCGGACGCCACCCGCCTGGCCGAGGCGGTCGACGCCGCCCGCTACGCCCACGGCGGCGCCACCGTCACGGGCGACACGGTCGATCTGCTGGATCTCGGCGCCACCCGCGACTGGGCGGACAAGACGGAGAAGGAATTCGGCCGGATCGACGGCCTGGTCCACCTCGTCGGTGGCTGGCGAGGCAGTTCCACCTTCGGTGAGACCGACCTCGCCGACTGGAACCTGCTGGAGAAGCTGCTGATCCGCACGGTCCAGCACACTTCGCTGGCCTTCCAGGAGGGTCTGCAGCGCAGTGACCGGGGCCGTTATGTGCTGATCAGCGCGGCCGGGGCGAGCAAGCCCACCGCGGGAAACGCGGCCTACGCCGCGTCGAAGGCCGCGGCCGAGGCCTGGACCCTCGCCCTCGCGGACGCCTTCCGCAAGGCGGGGGGCGAGGAAGGGCCCAGAACGGCGGCTGCGATCCTGGTCATCAAGGCACTGGTGCACGACGCGATGCGCGCCGAGCGCCCCCATGCGAAATTCGCGGGCTTCACCGACGTCAAGGATCTGGCCGACGCCATCGTCGGCGTCTGGGACCGGCCCGCCCCGGAAGTGAACGGAAAGCGCCTGTGGCTGACCCCACAACCGTAAGGACCGACGCGCGACGCCACCACGACCCACGGGTACGCGGTTTCGCCAGTGACAACTACGCGGGCACGCACCCGGAGATTCTCGCGGCCATCGCCCTCGCCAACGGCGGTCACCAGATCGCCTATGGCGAGGACGAGTACACCGGGCACCTCCAGCGCGTCATGCACAGCCACTTCGGCCCCACCGCCGAAGCCTTTCCGGTCTTCAACGGAACCGGCGCCAACGTGGTCTCCCTCCAGGCGATGACCGACCGCTGGGGCGCGGTGATCTGTGCGGAGTCCGCCCACATCAACGTCGACGAGGGAGGTGCCCCGGAGCGGGTGGGCGGCCTCAAGCTGCTCACCGTGCCCACTCCGGACGGCAAGCTCACGCCCGAGCTCATCGACCGGCAGGCGTACGGCTGGGACGACGAGCACCGGGCCATGCCGCAGGTCGTCTCGATCACCCAGAACACCGAGCTGGGCACGGTCTATACACCCGACGAGATCCGCGCGATCTGCGACCACGCCCACGGTCACGGCATGAAGGTCCATCTGGACGGGGCCCGGATAGCCAACGCCGCGGCATCGCTGGACGTGCCGATGCGGACGTTCACCAACACCGTCGGCGTCGACGTCCTCTCCTTCGGCGGCACGAAGAACGGCGCGATCTTCGGCGAGGCCGTGGTCGTCCTGAACCCGGACGCCGTGCGTGCCATGAAGCACCTGCGCAAGCTGTCGATGCAGCTCGCCTCGAAGATGCGCTTCGTCTCGGTGCAGTTGGAGGCGCTGCTCGCCGGAGACCTCTGGCTGCGCAATGCCCGGCACGCGAACGCCATGGCCCAGCGGCTCGCGGATGGCGTGCGTGCGGTGGACGGGGTGGAGATCCTGCATCCCGTCCAGGCCAACGCCGTCTTCGCCCGGCTGCCGCACGAGGTGAGCGAGCGGCTGCAGAAGCGCTTCCGCTTCTACTTCTGGGACGAGGCCGCCGGTGATGTGCGCTGGATGTGTTCCTTCGACACGACGGAGGACGATGTCGACGCGTTCGTCCTTGCGCTGAAGGACGAGATGGCGAAGTAACCAGCCTGAATAAATATGCGGTCGATCGGAAAGTCATTGACATCCGGTCGGCCGCATACTTACGCTCGACGGTCATGGAGCTGATCCAGCAAGTCCCGGAACTTTCCGCCTACCTTGCCGCGGACGAGGCCATCGATCACGGGCACCCGGTGGTACGAGAGGCGGTCGCCGCCCTCCACGGCGAGACCGCTGATGCATACTCATACGCGGCTGCCGCCTTTGCCTTCGTGCGTGACACGATTCCGCACTCGGCCGACTCGGGCGACATGCGGGTCGCCTGGCGTGCCTCCGACGCCCTCGCGACACGCAACGGCATCTGCCACGCCAAGTCCCATGCCCTTGCCGCCCTTCTCCGTGCGGCGGAGATCCCGACCGCCCTCTGTTATCAGGCGCTCTGTGGGGACGGCGGGGAGCCCGGTCCCCTGCACGGGCTGATCGCGGTCAGGCTGCCCGGCCGTGACCGCTGGGACCGTCAGGACCCCCGCGGCAACAAGCCGGGCGTCGACGCACAGTTCTCGCTCGACGGCGAGCGGCTGGCGTGGCCCGTGCGGCCTGAGTTCAATGAAGTGGACTATCCGGTGCTTTATGCGGCACCGCATCCGGCGGTACTGCACAGCCTGCGGTCCGCCGAGGACCGCCCGCAGCTGTGGCGCACTCTCCCCACAGCGCTCTGAGATCCCGTCCCGGGACAAGGCCGTCGACGCCCCCGGCGTTCACCGTCTTCGACGACGTAGGTCCGGCCCTGCTGGACGGGGCCGCCCGCCGACCGGCCGAACGGCTCGGACGATCGGCGAACTCGAAGCCGCAGGGGCCGAACCCGCCGAGTGGTCGCAGAAGCTGAGCTCCGGAGCACGGATCGCCGTCGGTGCTCCGGAGTGACGTTTCAGCCGTGGCCGCGAACCGGCCGGGTCAGCTCGCCCCGCGCACCTCGGCGGCCGTCGGAGCCGTACCGCCGAGGTGCGCGGGCACCCACCAGGTGTCGCCGGCGTCCTTCGGGCGTACGGGATAGGCGCGCTGGGCCGCTTCGAGGAGCTCCTGGACCCGCTCCCGCAGCCGCCGGGTGATCGCGCCGGCGTACTGGTCGGTGGGCGCCTCCACCGGTTCGCCGACCCGGATCGTCACGGGAAAGTGGTTGCGCTTGAAATTGCGCGGCCGTCCCTTGGTCCACAACCGCTGCGTCCCCCACAGTGCCATCGGGATCAGCGGGACGCCGGCCTCCTGGGCCAGTCGGGCGGCGCCCGACTTGAAGCTCTTCAGCGTGAACGACTCCGAGATCGTCGCCTCGGGGAACACACCCACGATCTCCCCGGACCGCAGCGAGGCGAGGGCGTGCGCATACGCGTCCTCGCCCTGCTTGCGGTCGACCGGGATGTGCTTCATCCCGCGCATCAGTGGACCGGAGACCTTGTGCCGGAAGACCGATTCCTTCGCCATGAAGCGGACAAGGCGCTTCTGCGGCAGCGCCGCGAGCCCGGTGAAGATGAAGTCCAGATAACTGATGTGATTGCTGACCAGCACCGCGCCACCGGTCTTCGGGATGTGCTCGGAACCCTGAGTGTCGATCTTCAGGTCAAGCGCCTTGAAAAACGTACGAGCGGCGCCGATGACCGGTCGATAGACGAGTTCTGCCATCTGGGGAAGACCCTTCTTCAGCGCCTGGGGAGGGTTCTCCCGGCGGAAGTTACGCAGCCGTAGGTTTGCGGCAATGGGCCGATCGTGCCCCATGCGCGACGCGGTGGCCAGTCTCAGGGGGCGCGGGGCGCGAGATTCTCGTCACGTGCAAGCGCGGGGAATGCCACGGTGCCCGGTGGTGCTGACCTCTTGCGAAGAGCTCTGACAGGAGGCCGCAGGTGGACGGGCAGACGCACGGGGGAACGCTGGACGCGGCCCGACTCGGCACGGAATTGGGGGAGAAGGCGACCCTGGTGCAGTTCTCCAGCGCGTTCTGTCAGCCGTGCCGGGCCACCCGGCGCACTCTTGCCGAGGTGGCGCGCATGGTGGACGGCGTGACCCACGTCGAGATCGACGCCGAGGCGCATCTCACTCTTGTGCGCGAGCTCGGGATCAGCCGGACGCCGACCGTGCTGGTCCTCGACTCCGGCGGCCGGATCGCCCGCCGGGCCGTCGGACAGCCGCGCACTGTCGATGTCGTCGCCGCGCTGGGACAGGTGATGTGACGGACCGTGATGCATCTCCCACATTGCGGAACGCCCTTGACTGCGCCCACCACACGTCGTCAGTCTGACGCTATGCCGCCGGAACTCCTTCTCTACGGCCGGGCCCACGTGGATCTCGCCCGCAACGCGAGTGCGTGCTGTCCGGGTGCCTGAGCGAACAAGGCCCCCGTACACCTCTTCCGCAGAAGGACATCTCCATGACGGCTTCGCCCGGGCTCGGCACCTTCCGTACGGCTTCCCCCGAACTCCTCCGCTCGGTCTTCCGGCAGCACGCCGCCGGTGTCGCAGTGATCACCGCCGCAGGTGACCGGCCGGTCGGCTTCACCGCCACCTCCTTGAACTCCGTCGCCGCCGAGCCGCCGCTGATCTCCTTCGGGGTCGGAACCTCGTCCTCCAGCTGGCCGGTCGTGGCCGAGGCCGAGCACATCGGCGTCCACATACTCGGTGAGCACCAGCAGGACCTCGCCGCCACGTTCGCCCGCAGCGGCGCCGACCGGTTCGGCCCGTCCACCTATTGGCGCAGCGGCCCCGAAGGTGTGCCGGTGCTCGACGGTGTGCTGGCGTGGCTGGTCTGCCGCGTGGTGGCCCGGATCCCGGCGGGCGACCACCGGATCGTGATCGCGGAGGCCGTGGTCGGAGATCCGGCCGGAGGCGGTCGCCCGCTGCTCTATCACCGGGGTCGTTTCACCGCCCTGCGGGACTGAGAACTCCCCAGCGGCACGTGGGTGCGGCACGTTGGCCAAATCACAGTTCCAAGCGCTTGCTCATGGGTCAAGCACTGGGTCTACTGGCTAGTAATATTTCCTTCGGAGCATCGGTCGCCCCGACCGGAAACCGCCCCATCAGGCGCCTATGCTGCGTGCAACAAGGCAGCCCAGAAATGACGATGCAGTAGGAGAGCCGGCGTGAGCTTGAGGATCGTTGTCTGTGTGAAGTACGTGCCCGACGCCACGGGTGACCGGCATTTCGCCGATGATCTGACGGTG